>CANCQD010000007.1 GCA_947380285.1 Burkholderiaceae bacterium
TGGCTTCGCAAAATGGCAAGCTTGAGTCACTTGAGGTCTATTCATTACAAAACTTACATCAGACGCTTATTTAATCTAAAATTAACTTTTACCCGCGTAATTTTGCGCAAGAATTTAAGTTAGGTTAGCTGCATGAGCACAATTCCGATTACCAAGCGCGGTGCAGAACTTCTCAAAGAAGAGTTGCACCGCCTGAAGCATGTAGAGCGTCCCTCAGTGATTATTGCGATCTCCGAAGCTCGTGCTCAAGGCGACCTGTCAGAGAATGCTGAATACGATGCCGCCAAAGAGAAACAAGGTTTTATTGAGGGCCGAATTCAGGAACTAGAGGGCAAGCTCTCAGCCGCTCAAATCATTGACCCTGCATCGCTTGATGTAACCGGCCGTGTAGTTTTTGGTGCTACGGTAGACCTAGAGGATCTTGAAGACGGTACTAAACTCACCTATCAAATTGTTGGTGACGATGAGGCCGATATCGCGTTTAACAAGATTTCTATTAGCTCACCAATTGCTCGTGCGTTAATCAGCAAAGAAGAGGGCGATGTAGTTGCAGTTCAAGCTCCAGGCGGTAATCGTCAAGTTGAAATCCTGGCAGTGCGTTACGTTTAATGCAGCATGTCCGTACCCAGAGAATATTTAGCCTAATAGCGGGTCTCTGGGTTGGCAGTTTTATTACAATCGGTTTTTTGGTAGTACCCGTCCTCTTTTCAAGTTTGGGTGATCGACAAGTTGCTGGTATGGTAGCCGCCAGTCTATTTAAAGTAACAGCCTATTCTGGAGTTGTAATCTGTTCCTTCTTAATGGTTACAGCTAATTACCTTGTCCGACAAGAAATAGCTCGATACCGCTCTACTCGATGGCTATTACTCGGTATGCTTGCTTGTGCGATAACGGCCGCATTTATTCTGATACCTTGGATGAATACTCTCAGAGATCAAGCGCTCTATTTAGGTTTGTCAGTGCGTGAATCTACCTATGCAGCTCTATTTAATCGACTTCATGGGGCATCAAGCGCTGTCTTTATGATTCAGGCTGTACTTGGTCTTGCTCTTGTGTGGCGGACAACAAAAAACGCCGACTAGCAGCGTTTTGTTTTTAACTTAGAGGCTTATTAAGAGCCCAATGATTTTTTCTTGGTGCTGCTCATTCTCGCTTTACGTTTCTTAATGGGAGCTGGCGCAGCTGCTGCTTTTCTATAGCCAGGTGAAGACCAACCAATCTTAGATTCTGCCGCTTCAGAGCGCAACACGCGTTTCTTAGGGGTTGCTGATTTCACAGCCGCTGCTCGCTCAAAAGGAGACTTATTCGATGCTGAGCGACGATCAGATCTGTCGGAAGTGCTGGTACGCACACCTGTTTTAGTGGCCGTACGATTCGGTTGTCGTTTGGTTCGCGGCGCTTGTAGCGACTTCTTCGTTTGCTTGCTTGAACGCCCAAGATTGCTAAACGCTTCTTCAACAACATCTTTTGGCTTCCATAAAACGAGCAACTTACCGATATGTTGGACTGGAGCAGCATCTAACTTATCGCATAGTTCTTCATAGATGGTGATACGGGCTTCACGATCATCTCCAAAAACACGAATCTTGATTAAGCCATGGTGATTAATCGCCAATTTAGCTTCTTTAATGACGGCAGGAGTCAAGCCATCACCACCAACCATCACCACAGGACTTAAGTCATGAGCATCGGCTTTGAGGGATTTACGTTGGGCGGGAGTGAGGATAAGTGCAGTCATGGGGTCGATGATAGAGCATTCACTATGAAAATGACCTCATTAGGTCGAATTTAACGATTTTTACCTTAATTCCTTTTGCTTTAGGGGGTGGAAACTAGGAAAATAGAAGGCGAAAGTGGGTAAGTTGTGGCAAAAAATAAATTTAATAAAAGTTGGTTGCAGGATCATTTAACCGATCCCTATGTGAAGATGGCTCAAAAAGAGGGTTATCGCGCTAGGGCGGTTTATAAGCTCAGTGAAATTGACGAGCAAGATCACCTCATCAAAGCTGGCATGACCATTGTGGACTTAGGGAGCGCTCCTGGGAGCTGGTCTCAGTACGCCCGCAATCGTTTAACTGAGCTTGGCAAATCCAATCCCAAGATTGAGTCAGGTAAACCTGATGGTCAGATTATCGCCATTGATATTTTACCGATGGAGGATATTGCCGATGTCAGCTTTATTCAGGGCGATTTCCGAGAAGAAGAAGGTCTTGCCGCGCTTGAAGCCTTGCTTCCGAAAGCGGCTGAAGGTAAGGTCGATTTGGTTCTCTCTGATATGGCTCCAAACTTGTCTGGTGTCGGCGTAGCTGATGCAGCTCGAATGGCCTTTCTAGCGGAAATCGCACTAGATTTTGCAGTTGATCGACTTAAACCTGAGGGGGCTTTGCTAATTAAATGCTTTAACGGAAGTGGTTATAGCCAGATCGTTGAATCTTTTAAGAAGGTCTTTAAAACCGTTGCTTCTAGAAAGCCAAAAGCTTCTAGAGCTCGCTCTTCAGAGATTTTTCTTTTGGGTAGAAACCTAAAACCACCTAAATAAGCCTAATATGGGTGAAATAACCCTGTTTTAGTAGGGTTTTAATAAATAAATATGCCATTAGCCCTTGAAAAAGGGTGGTAGTAGAATCAAATACTTAGGTAGCGATTCGCTTTAACTCCTGGATTAATCCAGAAAAGGACTCATTTTGAACAGCAATATGTTCCAAAAAATCGGTGTGTGGCTCATTGTGGGCTTGGTGCTTTTTACTGTTTTTAAACAGTTTGATAAACCCAAGGAACAAACCCAGGTCACCTATTCTCAATTTATGGACGATGCCAAAGCTGGCAAAGTTAAACGCGTGGATGTGCAAGGCCGCACACTGCAGGTAACTCCTGCAGACGGCATTAAATACTCGATCACCTCTCCAGGGGATATCTGGATGGTTGGTGATCTCATGAAATATGGTGTTCAAGTTACTGGTAAAGCTGATGACGAACCTAGTATGTTGGTTTCTGCTTTGTACTATCTTGGGCCAACGTTATTGATTATCGGTTTTTGGTTTTTCATGATGCGTCAGATGCAGGGTGGCGGCAAAGGTGGAGCATTCTCCTTTGGAAAATCTAAAGCACGTCTGATTGATGAGAACAGCAATACAGTTACTTTTGCAGATGTTGCTGGTTGTGATGAGGCTAAGGAAGAGGTCTTTGAGTTGGTTGATTTCTTAAAAGACCCTCAGAAGTTCCAAAAACTCGGCGGTCGAATTCCTCATGGCGTGTTACTGGTTGGCCCTCCTGGTACCGGTAAGACTCTTTTGGCGCGGGCAATTGCTGGCGAAGCTAAGGTTCCTTTCTTCTCAATCTCTGGTTCAGATTTCGTGGAGATGTTTGTTGGTGTTGGTGCATCTCGTGTACGCGACATGTTTGAGAATGCCAAGAAAAACTCTCCTTGTATTATCTTTATAGATGAGATTGATGCGGTTGGCCGTCACCGCGGTGCTGGTATGGGCGGTGGTAATGATGAGCGCGAACAAACTCTGAATCAAATGTTGGTTGAGATGGATGGTTTTGAGAGTAACAGCGGTGTAATCGTTGTTGCTGCGACTAACCGTTCAGATGTTTTAGATAAAGCATTATTACGTCCAGGTCGTTTCGATCGTCAAGTGCATGTTGGCTTACCCGACATCCGTGGTCGTGAGCAAATCCTGCAAGTGCATATGCGCAAGGTTCCAATTGATCCTGATGTGAATGCTGCTGTCTTAGCTCGAGGCACTCCTGGTTTCTCTGGTGCTGATTTGGCTAACTTGGTAAATGAAGCGGCTTTATTTGCAGCTCGCCGAAATAAACGCTCTGTAGATATGAGGGACTTTGAGGACGCAAAAGATAAGATTTACATGGGACCAGAGCGCAAGTCTGCTGTGATGCGCGAAGAGGAGCGTCGTAATACCGCTTATCACGAGTCGGGTCATGCAGTGGTTGCTAAGGTTCTTCCTAAGGCTGACCCAGTACACAAGGTCACCATCATGCCGCGTGGAATGGCATTGGGTGTGACATGGCAACTCCCAGAATTTGATCGAGTCAATCTCTATAAAGATCGCATGTTGGAAGAATTGGCTATTTTGTTTGGCGGCCGAGCTGCAGAAGAGTTATTCCTGCATTCAATGAGTACGGGCGCTTCAAATGACTTTGAACGCGCTACCAAAATGGCTCGTGATATGGTGACTCGTTATGGTATGAGCGATAGCTTGGGTACGATGGTTTATGTTGACACTGAATCAGAGAGTATTTTTGGCCGCAATAGCACTAAGACAGTATCTGAATTAACGCAGCAAAAGGTAGATGCGGAAATTCGTAGCTTGATTGATAGCCAATATGCTTTGGCAAGATCAATCTTGGAGCAAAATCGTGACAAGGTTGAAGCGATGGTTGCTGCATTGCTCGAATGGGAAACGATTGATGCAGAGCAGATTACTGACATCATGGAAGGTCGCCCACCAAGAGCACCATTGCCTCCACCAGCTACTCAGTTTGGAAATTCTGCTGGGACACCTGGACCGGCGACTGGTAGCGCTCCTGCTACTGCATAAGAGCCCTTAATGACCTTCGCCTTTGATGTTTAAGCAAGGCCTCATCGATATGCCCACAACTTGGCGTTGTGGGCGTTTTCTTTTTGATTTCAATAAACGCAAACGCCCACTGGTGATGGGTATTCTGAATGTCACGCCAGATTCTTTTTCTGATGGTGGAAAATGCAGAACCCCAAAGGATGCGGTCGCTCAAGCGGAATATATGATCGCCAATGGCGTGGATCTCATTGATATTGGTGGCGAGTCAACGCGGCCTGGTGCCGAGCCCGTCGAATTACAAGAAGAGTTGGATAGGGTAATTCCAGTAATTGAGTTACTTAAAGGCTGTGGTGTTCCCTTATCAATCGATACCTATAAATCCGAAACGATGCGTCAAGCATTACGTTTCGGCGTAGATTGCGTAAATGATATTTGGGCGCTTAGACAGAGTGGTTCCATAGATGCTGTATTGGAAAGTGCTGATTGCGGTATTGTGCTGATGCATATGCAGCGTGATCCTCTCACCATGCAATTTAACCCCGACTACAAGAACGTTATTGATGAAGTTAAGCAGTTTCTAAAAGAACGAGTGGAGCTATTGATTTCTAAGGGCATCGAAAAGGAACGAATTGCTATTGATCCTGGTTTCGGATTTGGTAAGAATTTAGAGCACAACCTCAGTATGCTGACTAATTTTGCCGATTTCTCGACATTAGGGCTTCCTGTTTTAGCTGGAATTTCACGTAAATCCATGTTGGGGAAAATCACTGGTAAAGATACCAACCAACGCATAGCGGCTAGTGTTGCTGCAGCTATTATGGCCGCTGATCGCGGCGCCAAAATTGTACGAGTTCATGATGTGGCCGAGACTGTAGACGCCCTGAAGCTTTGGGCGGCGGTAAATACTTAGCAACATACCTAAGTTTTATAATGATAGCTATGAAAAAACAATACTTTGGTACTGACGGAATTCGAGGTGAAGTAGGGCATTTTCCAATCGTTCCGGAATTTATGACTCGCTTGGGATATGCGGCTGGCAAAGTTTTGACGCGTGAAGCAAAGCCAGGTGAACGCTGCAAAATTTTGATCGGCAAAGACACTCGAGTTTCTGGTTATTTATTGGAAGCAGCATTGGAAGCTGGTTTTGCTTCTGCTGGTGTGGACGTCATGCTATGCGGCCCCATTCCAACCCCTGGAGTGGCCTACCTGACTAAAGCATTGCGACTCACAGCAGGCTTAGTGATCTCTGCCTCACATAATCCCTATCAAGATAACGGCATCAAGTTTTTCTCAGCAAATGGCGATAAGCTTTCTGATGATTTTGAGCTTGCCATTGAGGCTGAATTAGAAAAGCCAATAGGTTGTGTAAGTTCCAAAGAGCTTGGCAAGGCATTTCGACTAGATGATGCAGCAGGCCGTTATATTGAATTTTGTAAATCCACTTTTCCTGGTGAATTAAATCTAAAAGGTTTAAAGCTTGTGGTGGACTGTGCCAATGGAGCCGCTTATCACATTGCGCCTCATGTTTTTAAAGAGCTTGGCGCTGAAGTCGTTTCTATTGGAGTAAGTCCTGATGGACTCAATATTAATGATGGTTGCGGAGCAACTGCACCGGCCGCATTAATTGCAAAGGTTAAGGAGGTGAAGGCTGATCTTGGTATCGCCCTAGATGGTGATGCAGACCGCCTCCAAATGGTTGATGCCTCTGGACGCCTATTTAATGGTGATGAGCTGCTTTATGTTCTAGCAAAAGATCGATTAGAGCGTGGGCAGAAGCTGGGCGGAGTTGTTGGCACCTTAATGACGAATCTGGCGGTTGAAAATGCCATTAAAGAGCTAGGCATTGATTTTGAGCGTGCCAATGTAGGAGACCGATATGTTCTTGAGTTGCTAAAACAGAATGGCTGGATTATTGGCGGCGAAGGTTCGGGTCATTTGCTCTGTCTAGACCAGCACACCACAGGTGATGGGACGATTGCAGCCCTTCAAGTTTTAGCAGCAATGAGTCAAAATAAAATGAGTCTTGCGCAATTATTAGATTCCGTCAAAATCTTCCCGCAGGTTCTGTTGAATGTGAAATTCAAGCCAGGATACGACTGGAAGAATGATGAAAACCTCAAAAAACAAATTGCAAAGGTTGAGGCTGATCTTGCGAGTATAGGTCGTGTACTTATTCGTGCCTCAGGTACAGAACCGTTATTGCGTGTGATGGTTGAGACTAAAGATGCTGATGTGGCAATGAAGGCTGCTAAGAGTATTGCTGATTTAGTGCCAACTATATAAATTGAATTGCTTTCAAGAGATGGTAATTGGCCCAAAAAAGAAAAGGTAATTTTATGAAGTTACATCCATCTATCACCAATAGAGAGTTTAAGCTGCTAATTAAGCCGAAGGGTTTAGATCGTCATAGCAGAATTTCCCTTCTGAGCGAGCAGATCATTAAGTTTTGCAAGAAAAGCAAAGTGGATTTTTTTCATCTGGATAATGCGAATACTGGTTTACGTAATATTTATTTTTATGACACTCCTGGAGAAGATTTTCGTCAAAATAATATTATCTTGCGTGTTAGAGAGTCACGTCAGAATGTATGGGTTGATGACTATGCAGAAGTTACGCTGAAGTGTCGAACCCATGATATTGAACGTGCCGCCAACTTCGACCCCAAACCTCAGAAGAAAATTAAATCAAGAACTCGCTTTAAGGAGGAAATTATCCGTGGGGATGCCTTAGGCTCTCGACGTCAAATTTTCTCAAATAATGCGATTTTGGATGCTGTACCCATTGATCAGTTATTTGAAAGATCTTTAAGCGCTATATGTAAGTATTTCCCAGGAATAGCAAATCTTTCAATCGATAAAAAAACTCCCGTGGTTATTGTTGGCGGACCAACAAATAAGATTCTTGAAGCATGTTTACCATTGGGAAATCTAGTCTTTGGCGATGGCGTTGAGGCGCATTGTGAAATTGCTATTTGGATGAAGTCTGCTGGTGATCCTATTGTGGGTGAGCTCGCTTTTTCATATCGTGTGAATGATGAAAATCGCTCATATGACAAGGCTCATAAGCGAGCAGATAAATTTTTCAAGAAACTCCAAATTGAATTGTCTGATTGGCTGGAGATTGGTAGTACAAAAACTGCATTAGTTTATGGAAAGCCTGAATGAGCTCTCCAAGTTCGATTAATGAAGCGGCTCCAGTTAGCTTATTTGATCTCTTTTTTCAATTTTTAATGATTGGTGCCGTAAGCTTTGGGGGCGGGATTATTGCCTATGAGCGCATTCTCTTGATTGAAAAAAAATGCTGGCTTACTGCCGATGAATTCATGGGATATCTCGCGATTAGCCAAACCATGCCTGGCTTAAATTCAGTGAACTTAGCTGTTCTGGCTGGAGATCATTTACGCGGTGCGCTGGGTGCTTTCATAGCGACTATTGGGCTAATATTGCCCGGGTCTCTGTTTGTATTGATCATTGGTGTTGCGTATACCAACAATACAGACCACCCATTAGCAAACATCATTTTATCTGGTGTCGCAGCAGCTGCATGTGGTTTATTGGCGGCAATTACCTATCGAATAGGTGATGAGCATTGGAAGCACCTTAAGTCACTGCTGATTATCATCCCCACCTTTATTTTGATGAGCCTTGTAAAGCTAAGTTTGCCCATTGTGCTGTTAATAATGGCCCCAATTGCAATTTACATTTACCGTCCAAGAGCTAGCTCATGAGTCATTTAATGTCATTGGCATTCAGTTTTGCAGTGCTGTCACTCCTGGCGGTAGGGGGTGGTACTGCAGTATTGCCGGAGATGCAAACCTTGCTGTTTCACCAATTTGGGATTGATCATCTGCGTTTTGTGCATATTTACAGCATCGGACAAATTGCTCCAGGCCCTAATATGTTGATGGTTCTAGTAATCGGTTTTCAGGTAGCAGGACTTATAGGGGCTGGAGTTGTTTTACTCGCATTCTTTCTACCATCGAGTATTTTGTGCTTTTATGTAGGGCGGATATGGAATCGCTTTGGAGAAAGCCCTTGGCGTCGTAGCATCCAAAATGCTTTAGAGCCCATTTCGATCGGCTTAATGGCATCCGGTGTTTATGCGGTTGCTAAATCCTCCATCGTCAGCCCAATCACTTTAGGGTTGGCGTTGATTTCTCTTTATTTCATCTTGAGAACAAAGATCAATCCTGTCTTTGTGATTCTGGGATCAGGCTTGCTTGGGTTTTTTCTAATCAAATATCTATAGTAAGTATCTGCATCAAAACGCAGCTCTAATACCAACGATCAAACTTCTGCCCGGTTGTGGAGCATACAACCTCACTGCCATTGGTGAGGTTGCGTAACGAATCTCTTCATTCAATAAATTCTTGAGCATCAGGTAACCCGTCCAATTTACCTTACCGATACGCTCTGTATAGGAGAGGTTGGCATTTACTAGGTTATAACTTGGGGTAGGTCCAATTTCCCATGTGGCTAATTTATTTTGTTGATAGCTATAAATATAAGTGGCACTAGTTAACCAGCCATTGCGTTGGTAGGCTAATTCACTGCCCAGACGGGGGGCTGGCTGTAGGGGAAGGTTTCCGCCTGAAGTAAATGTTCCTTGGGATACATCACCAAATAGACGTCCACCCACTCCAGTTTCATTCCAGTTATAAGTCAGCTCTGCTTCTGCACCCTGTATGGAAGCATTCGCTTGAGAGGCTTGTACAACTGAAAAATTTCCATTGGCTTGACTATAGGCGCCAGTGTAGTAACCATATATGAAATTGCTAAATTGATTTTTGTAAATGCTGGCTTTGCTGCGGATCAAGCCCAGCGACTTCTGAAAGTTTAATTCTAGGTTGTGTGAAGTTTCAACACCCAAATTAGAATTTCCAATATCAAATGTTGCCGTTGAATCATGGGGACCATAGGAATAGAGTTCTTGGGCAGAAGGTGATCTTTGAGAAACTGTATAGGCAAGACCGACACCATAACCTTTGGCAACATCTAGAAGGCCTCCGGCTGAATAAGACATCAAATTAAATTGGCGGCTTTGCAGTGAAGGGGGGGCATAGGCCGTGGGTACAAATCCCTCGCTGCTAACGCTGGGAAACTGAGTGCCGGTATTCGGATTTTGGTTTGTGTAGTTATATCGAGCTCCAAGACTTGTTTTTAAAGGTCCGTAACGACCTTCCTCCACCAAGAAGAGTGCGCTTGAGTTTGATTTTGTCAGTGGAACAATCGCGTAATTGTTAGTCGATAGATCAGTTGCGTTGAGGGTGGAGCCAATTATTTGCAGCCCGAGAACCCCTTTTGATCCGAACAGTTCTTTATGCGCCAACTCTAGTCTTGCTTCGGTAGCAGTGTTATTCCATTGAGTAGAGGCAACGCCGTTATTGGTAAATTCAGTATGTTGATAATTGGTATTGGCAGCGCTAATCTTTATCGAACTAAAGCCATCAAAGGGATCATTGGTTTGATGGGCTAAATCGTAGCGATTTTGCGACTGCTGAATAAAGCCACCTTCCGCTGTAGGTATTCCATATTGATGATTCATGCGCTCTAAAGAGATGCCGGTATAACCATCTGAGCGAATATAACTTGCTCCCAAGCCTAAACTATTTTGATTGCTAAAAGAGAAGGGTAGTTTTCCGCTATAAGGAACATTAACCGACTCACCTGGATTAATAGACCAATTGGCATTGGGGCCACCTTGTTCAGCAAAACCAGGAATGCGATAGTTATTTGAATTGCTGATTGCTGAATCAAAATGCAAGGCCAGGGGGCCGGCAGGTGCATCGAGTTCTATATTGGCAGTCTTACTTTGATTTACAGTTTCGTAGCTCGTATTGATTGCTCCTGAAACGAGGTCAGGCATTGATGTAACTATGCGGTCATTCACTACATTTACCAATCCGCCGCTTGAGCCTGATCCGTAAAGGAGGGCAGATGCACCACGCAAGATTTCGATCTGATGAGTATTTTGCATAGGGCTTGCAACTGCATGATCTGCGGAAATACTAGACACATCACCAGCTGATAAGCCATTTTGCAGTATCTGAACACGCGAACCTTCTAGGCCACGAATAACCGGTCTTGATGATCCCCCTCCATAACCTGTTGCAGAAACACCGAGTTCATTTGCTAAGGTTGCGCCTAGTGTTCCGGCAAGCTTATTTTGTAGCTCATCTCCAGACAGTACTTTATTGGGCGATAAAAACCCTTGACTACCTTCGCGCACTCCAGTGACATCTAGCTGAGGTAATGCGTCTACTGCATTCTGAGACCAAGCGGGATTCACCAGAAAAAGGGAGGCGGCTATCAATAAAGGTGAGCAAGTTAATTGAGTAAGGCGGTAATTCATATTCATCCAAATTCGCCAATGCATGACGATTAATTAAAACGGGAGTGCGCAATAGCGCTAAAGTTTTAAAGGATGAGTGTGGGTGGTGCGCGTGATTCGTATGAGGCAATCACTAATGAAGGCGAGAATAAATCCAATATTACGCGTATCGCTAAAGATCTTGCAAAGACGATATTGAGGTCTGCATTAGCGTTTGGAATAAATCCAGCCAAAGTAAGAGAGTCAAATAAATGACATATCTCCGAACTGTGGCTAAAACTTTTATCGATCTTATCCGGGGTATTCGTTTGCAATGCTTGATATTGGGCGTCACCATGAGAAATGCTGTGAGAGAGGCCAATCGAGTGGGCGCCAAGCAAGCAAAAAGTTAGCAATGCCACAGTCAATGCAGCACGAATTTGCTTTGTTAATTTGCTTGAAAAATAGGCAACCATGGGAAGAATCTTACAGGATTTGCCTGCAATAGAGCTCTCGGTGTAGAATATGGGTTCCGTCGGAGTGTAGCGCAGCCTGGTAGCGCACCTGCTTTGGGAGCAGGGGGTCCAAGGTTCGAATCCTTGTACTCCGACCACTTTCCCCTGATTGTTCTAGTTACACCCAGCATATAACTGCCCATAGCTCAGCTGGATAGAGCAACGCCCTTCTAAGGCGTAGGTCGCACGTTCGAATCGTGCTGGGCAGGCCAAAACATCCTTTGTGTTGATCTTCAGGCCAAATATTTGCATAATCTTGAGACATGAAACCTTCGATTGCCCTGAACGCCAACCGTGCCCAGATTCGCTTAATCATTGAAGCGCATCATGCCAGTAATGCACGCGTTTTTGGTTCAGTGGCGAACAGCACCGACATTGATGGTAGTGACTTAGATGTTTTGATTGATCCTGGTCCCGAAACAACATTATTTGATATTGGCGCAATCCGCTATAAATTAAAGCAATTATTGGGTGTTCCAGTGGATGTTTTGACCCCAAATGCTCTGCCGGAAAAGTTTCGCAGCTCAGTGATTGCAGGCGCAATGCCAATATGACGCGTGATCCACAGCGTTTGCAGGACTATTTAGAGTATATTCTTGAGGCTATAAAGCGAATAGAGGATTACTGTGCCGATATTGATGAACTTGGTTTTATCAACAGCCAATTAATTCAAGATGCGGTTATTCGGAATTTCGAAGTGATTGGCGAGGTCAGCAAGAATATTGAGCGCCTCTTTCCTGAATTTTTAGCTAAGCATCCTGAACTTCCATTGTTGGTTGCCTATGAAATGCGCAATGCATTAGCACATGGTTACTTTAAGGTGGATCTGCAAATTGTTTGGAAAACAATCGAGGCTAATCTGCCAAACCTTGAAACCCAGATAACAAAAATAATCAAAGATCAGTAAAAATAAGGCGTAGGTCGCACGTTCGAATCGTGCTGGGCAGACCAAAGGCCTGACTGGCTGATGAGATTTAGTCAAACAACCTAATTATATTGCTGTCAGTTGTCCATTTAATTGAGTGCCGTAATAGTGCGTAGATTGATCTTTAAGTATCTTGTTGTAATTCTTGCTTTTTCTTCTCCTGATATTTTTCTTGCTCCTTTCGAAGGTCGGATAGTTGCCACCATGCAAATAGTAAAACTCCTCCAAAGATCAGCACTACTTCAAACAAAATAACGGGACCAAAGTTATCCATAAATATTTCTTTTAGCAGAAATAGCAATCATTAAGCTTCTTAGAAAGCATGATTTTGTCTAAGTTGGGATTCGGGCACTAATTAATCGGTAGGTACATTGGTCAATGATGGGAAAAGAACTTCGGTGAATCCAAAGTTGCTAAAGTCTTTAACTCTCATGGGAAATAATTTACCAATAAGGTGATCACATTCATGCTGCACAACCCGTGCATGAAATCCTTCGACTGTTCTATCAATTAATGATCCATCGCGATCATATCCACTGTAACGAATTTTCTGATGGCGAGGAACTTTTGCTCTGATGCCTGGCACTGATAGACAGCCTTCCCAGTCTTCCTCTTCTCGATTGCTAATGATGGTGATGGTGGGATTAATCAGTATGGTTTCTGCTATAGATTTAGCGTCAGGATAGCGAATGTTTTTTTCGAAACCAAATACAACTAATTGTTTATTTACACCAATTTGAGGAGCAGCTAGACCCGCGCCGTTAAGGCTATACATCGTTTCCAGCATGTCATCAATTAATGTTTGTATTTCAAAAGAAGCAATTTGGCTGATTTGAATCGGCAAAGATACCTGTAATAAGCGGGGATCTCCCATTTTTAGGATTGAATGAACTGACATAAGAATATTTAATGAGTATTCGATAATTTTTTACGTTAAGTAGTTCCTGGGAAATCTTTTTTCTACTTTGGTAATGCGGCAACAATTCGAAGTGGCCCGCCACTTCCGTTGCCAATTTTCATAGGCAGAGCAATTACAAATGCACCCTTGGATGGTAGCGAATCTAAATTAGCAACATTTTCAAATCCAGGAATATTGTTGCCCAAGAGAATTCTGTGAGTTTTAAAATCTTTTGACTGCCCATAATCGATGCTGGCTGTATCAATGCCAACAGCTTTAGGTTTTCTTTTTTCAACTAACCACGTACTGGCATCAGAAGAAATCCCTGGAAAATGTAGTTCAGATATTGCCTCAGAACCTTTCTTATCCGTACCAAAATATTTTTTTCTGTCTGGGTATAGGCGCCCATAACCTGTAAGAAAGAAAATGATACTTTCAGCTTTTATTTCTCCATGAATATTCTCCCAGTCAACCAAATCGGATACTTGAATTTGGTAGTCAAAATCTTGCGCAGTCTTTTTTCTTACATCAATTACTACAGCAGTCCCAACCAAGGAGTCAATGGGAATTAAATCAAGCGTTAAACCTTTTTCTGAGAAATGAATTGGGGCGTCCAAGTGGGTGCCACCATGTTCTGGGGTGCTAATTGAGTAAGAGGAATAAAAATAATCGCCAGGAGTAATTCCTTTGTATTCCTCATGGTGTTCAAATCCTTTTGTATTATTAGGCCAATACAAAGTAGTCTGATCATATGTGTGCGTTAGATCTACCCACTTGGCACCATTCAGATTTGTAAATTGGTTGTTAGGCGACTCAGTGCAACCAATCACTATGAGAAAAGGTAATACTAGTAAAGGATAAAAAATTCGTAAAAGCATAAATAAAAGTATATATTTTTTGGATGTCGAAGCAATTCAACGGGTTAACTTTAAAGGTAATATAACTTTAGCCTAAATCGTATAGAAGTTCATTTAGGCGCTAGTAAGACCAAATTTTAAGAAGTTACTCAAATAAAGCGGGGTGGAAAAGCGCTTAATCACCTTACGTCTTAAGTCCAGATTATTGTTTTAGCTCATTCTTAAAGCTTCCAAGGCTTAGGTCGCACGTTCCAATCGTCCCTGGCAGCCTAAAGGCCAAACTGGGCAATAAGATCCTCCTGTTAACCTGGTTTATTAGGTTCGACCCAGTAAGGCTATCTAATGTCAGCATATGGAGTGGGTATCATTTTAGGAAACTGCAAAAAAGGTTGAAAATCCCCCCTTACTGGTTATATTCCGGATTTCTGAATTCAAGAATAGAAGGTTTAACGTAATATGACGAGTACGTTAATGTAGTTGCTGGGATCACCCCATTTCTTGCGTGCAGGCGAGAGAATTTTGGGTTACTTAAGTGCACGCCACTTCTAAGGGTTGATATGCCTTCTTTTATTTATCGCTTCTCTAATTTAACAATTATGTTTTGCTGTATTTTGTTGGTTAGTCTATTTATGCATATACTGCCAAAACTTATTCAGCTTATCCCGTATTTTGTACCTAGTGAAGAAAGTAGCAGTTTTGGCCATTACTTATTTGCGCCAGTGGGATCAAGCGCGGGTCTTATTATCGGTTTTTTATTAAACCAAGCGCAATCGAATTTTCGTGAAGTCGAAAATGCAGTTTCCTTGGAGGCAGGAAGAATTAATAATTTGGATCGACTGTTACTTCGATTTGGAGATGCTAATTCACTCAATATTCGTATTGAATTACAAAAATATGTTACATCCATTATTAATGAAGAATGGCCGAAATTAAAAGACGGGCTTGGCGATAAAAACACTCACATGCTTTGGCGAGCTACCTCTCAAGACCTTTTTAAACTAGAGCCAAAAGATCCGAAGCAACTCGCTATTTACTCTGATATTTTGAAAAAATCAGAAGAGATAGCTGAGAGCAGGGAATACCGAATAGATCGATCTACACAAAAATTACCTGAATTATTTTGGATAGTGATTTTCCTATTGATTTTTGCATTGACAGCTATTAATAGTTTGTTTATCCCATCGCAGCATATGACATTTGCCCTAACGATCGTACCCGTTACTTTTAGCGGCTTAATTTCATTATTGATTATTACGGATCAGCCATTTAAAGGTCAAGCCTCCGTTAAACCACGGGCCTTAGAAAAAGTTTTGGAATCTATCAAAACACGAAATAAATGAAGCTTTGTCGACTATAAGGCGAATAGAGAGTTACTTACCGCGATATTGATGAACTCGGTTTTATCGATAGTTAATTAATTCAAGATGCGATTATTCGGAATTTCGAAGTGATTGGCGAGGCAAGTAAGAATATTGTGCGTCTCTTTACTGAATTTTTAGTTTGTCATCCAGATCTTCCTCCGTTGGTTGCTTATGAAATGCGCAATGCATTAGCCCATGGTTACCTTAAGGTGGACGTGCGAATTGTTTGGAAAACAGTCGAGGTCAATCTGCCTAACCTTCCAACCCAGATAACCAAAATAATTAAAGATCAATAAAAACAAGGCGTAGGTCGCACGTTTGAATCGTGCCGGGCAGGCCAAAAACCTCAAAATGACCTAAATTCCATCCGACGATTGTGATCAATAAATCCCTTAATGTATTACCTTGCTATAGTGCTATCTAATATCCTGAAATTCAGAGTTGGAGCATTTTTTGAAAAATACTGAGCTACCATTGATCGATGATATTCGCCTGTTAGGGAAAATTCTAGGCGATATCGTTCGTGAGCAAGAGGGCGATTCCGTGTATGGATTGGTAGAGCAAATCAGAAAACTGTCTGTAGCTTTTCACCGCGACGCAAATCAGAAAGCTAATCAAGAGCTGGGAAAACTTCTTAAAGGGCTTAGCAGTGAAAGTGCTGTAAAAGTACTGCGTGCTTTTACTTACTTTAGTCATTTAGCTAATTTAGCCGAGGATAGACATCATATTCGTCGTCGCATAGCGTATGAGCGCATTGGCAGTTATCAAGCTGACAGTATTCCGATGACCATGAAAAAGCTTCATGCTGCAGGTGTGACAAACAAGGTGATCTCTAAGACATTAGAAGAAAGCTTGATCTCGCCAGTGCTCACTGCGCACCCAACCGAAGTGCAAAGAACCAGCATTTTAGAGGCTGAGCGCGATATTGCCAATTTGTTGACTCTTCGCGATCAGATCAAAGAATCCTCAAAAGCAAATAATCCTCAAAAGGACGCTTTGCTCAATAAAGAGCTTAAGGCCAATGAAGACCAGATTCGTGCACGAGTTCTTCAGCTTTGGCATACCCGTTTATTGCGCTTTACTAAACTCACCGTTGCTGACGAGATTGAGAATGCTCTCACCTACTACGAGACCACTTTTTTGAGAGAAATTCCCAAGATCTACGCTCAATTAGAAGACTCTCTCTCGGGTAATGCCGTAGCCAGCTTTCTGAAGATGGGTCAATGGATTGGTGGTGATCGCGATGGCAACCCTAACGTCAGCGCTAAGACACTGGAGTACGCCGTTTCAAGGCAGGCTGAAATGGTCATACGCCATTACTTAACAGAAGTACATTACTTGGGTCGAGAGTTATCTATATCTGCATTGCTCCTGAAATTTCCTAAAAAGATGCAAGAGCTTGCAGCAAGTTCGCCAGATTCAAATGAGCATCGTCAGGATGAGCCTTATCGAAGGGCTCTCACAGGCATGTATTCAAGACTTGCGGCTACTTTAAAACAGTTGACTGGGACTGATGCTGCTCGCCATGCCGTTCCGCCTCAAAACCCTTATATTAGCGCACAAGAATTTTTATCTGATCTGAAGGTAGTCGAAGATTCACTCATTTCTCAGGGTGCAAAAGCACTAGCAGATCGCCGCTTACATGGCTTAATCAGAGCTGTTGAGGTATTTGGCTTCCATTTAGCTACCGTGGATTTACGACAAAGTTCAGATATGCATGAAGCTATTTTGTCTGAGTTGCTCAGTGTGGCTTCAATTGAAAAAGAATACTCCAGCCTTTCCGAGTTGCAAAAACGTAAGCTATTGCTATCACTCTTAAATGATCCAAGACCACTGAGGGTGGTTGACCATCAATATTCTGAGTTTACCCTTTCTGAAATCGCTATTTTTGAAATGGCTAAGAGAATACGAAAGCTCTTTGGTACAGATGCTATACGACATTACATCATCAGTCACACTGAAACTGTTAGTGACTTGTTAGAGGTTCTGCTACTCCAAAAAGAAGTGGGTTTAATGCCTAAAACTCTAGACAAGAAGTCCTCAGCAGACCTCATCGTTGTTCCATTATTCGAGACAATTGAAGATTTGCGCAATGCTGCGCCAATCATGCGAGATTTTTATGCCTTGCCTGGCATTCTCGATTTAGTAAAACGATCTGGTGCTGAGCAAGACATTATGTTGGGCTACTCTGACTCCAACAAAGATGGCGGTATTGTCACCAGTAATTGGGAGTTGTATTGTGCTGAACTTTCCTTGGTTCAGGTATTTGAGCCTCTGGAACAAAAGCATGGGGTGAAACTCCGCTTATTCCACGGTAGGGGAGGCACAGTGGGTCGTGGGGGCGGCCCAAGCTATGAGGCAATCCTCGCTCAACCTCCAGGTACGGTTCGAGGTCAAATTCGTTTAACCGAGCAAGGAGAAGTGATTGGGTCAAAGTACGCCAACCCTGAGATTGGTAGACGTAATTTAGAGACCCTAGTGGCAGCGACACTAGAGGTCACCTTATTAAAGCCAACTAAACAAGCTAGCAACGCTTTTTTAGATGCTGCTGCACACATCTCACAAGCGAGCATGGATGCTTATCGAGGTCTTGTATATGAAACTCCCGGATTTGCAGAATATTTCTTTGATGCGACGCCTATTCGGGAAATTGCAAAGCTGAATATTGGATCTAGGCCAGCTAGTCGTAAGGCTAGTCAGAAAATCGAAGACTTAAGGGCGATTCCATGGGGATTTAGTTGGGGTCAGTGTCGTTTAACGCTTCCAGGTTGGTTTGGTTTTGGTTCTGCAGTAGAGAAGTTTTTAAATCATCCCAAGGCCACAGATAAAAAAGCAGCACTCGCTCTTTTGCAAAAGATGTATAAAGATTGGCCATTCTTTAGGACTTTGCTATCAAATATGGACATGGCATTGGCTAAAAGTGACTTAGCACTGGCCTCTCGCTATAGCGAATTAGTTCCTGATTCCAAACTACGTAAGAAGATATTTAATGCCATTGAAACTGAGTGGAATAAAACGGTAGATGCCCTGAATTTGGTTACTGGAGAAAAAGTGCGCCTGGCTAAGAATCCATCTCTAGCCAGATCGATACGCAATCGCTTTCCGTATATCGACCCACTACATCACTTACAGATCGAGTTGGTAAGGCGCTATCGAGAGGGCAAGCATGACGATAGGGTGCAGCGAGGTATTCATATTGCCATTAACGGAATTGCTGCCGGACTCAGAAACACTGGCTAGATTGTCTTAAATTTCGAATACTACAATGTCGGTTAACCCGACAATTTAGACATCTGACTATCTAACTGCCTGCTGATGTCATGGGAGACCTAGCGATTTCCACCCAACAACAAGGCTCTCGATACCTATGCCACACCAATTCTCTACGCCTGATAACTATTGTTTGAGCTCATTTTTTACAGCTTCTAAGGCGTAGGTCGCACGTTCGAATCGTGCTGGGCAGGCCAAAATCCCTTGCATTAATAAAAACCTAGGCTGTTCATTGGCTCGACATTGGCCTAATCTACAAGTGGTTGAATAGTATTGGGAGGCCTTGAGGAGCGCTTTAGCCATCAGGTGCGGCCATTCCATACAATGCTCTAGCTATGAGGGGGCTATTTAATTTACTTCAATTTAATATAATGGATATAGTTACTGTATTAACTCATTTTTCTAAATCTTCAGCTTTCGACATCTTTAGATTTAAAAACCCAAAGTCTTAAAGGAAGTGCGCATGCAAAAGCCAGAAATCCCTAAAAATGATGATCGAAGAGTAGAAGCGCTTGAGGCACTAGAGATATTAGACACGGATCCAGAAGAGCAATTAGATTTCATCACCAAGATTGTCAAGGAACGACTTAATGTTCCTATCGCACTTATCAGTTTAGTTGATAAAAACCGACAATGGTTTAAGTCAAAGCAAGGATTATCTGCAAACGAAACTTCTCGTGACATTTCATTCTGTGGGCATGCCATTTTAGATACAGGCGTTTTTGAAATCAGCAACGCAATTGAGGATTCTCGTTTTAAAGACAATCCGCTAGTGTTAGGCGGGCCTAATATTCGCTTTTATGCAGGAGCACCGATAACAACTGTGGATGGATATCGGATTGGTACCCTATGTATTATTGATAACAAGGCGAGAAAATTAAGCCAACTCGAAAAAGAGGAATTGGTAAGCTTTGCGAAATTGGTGCAAACCAATTTAATCAAAGAAGACTTTCAACCCCATTTTGTGCGGCTCTTGGATAACGCGCTTGAGGGCTTAATCGAAATTAGCATGGAAGGCAATTTCCTTTTTGTAAATCAATTTGCTGCCAATTTATTGGGATACAAAACTGAAGAGTTAATCGGAAAAAACTTGGATCAGATTATCCCCATAAAGAGATACGACGGCTCCGCCAATAAAGCATCCAAAAAAATATTAGAGCATATCGCTTTAAACATAGATTCAATTTATGAGGCTGATGAGGACTTGATGAAAAAAGATGGCCAGGTTCTTCGTGTGGCATGTCATCTTCAGCCTATTTATAAGCTGGGCAAGGTAAGAACTATGCTTATGAGTTTTGTGGATAATTTTGAAAAAGATGCATTAAAGGCATAGTTGCTTTGGCAGCAGGCGCAATCAGACAAAAATATAGTGGATGCTTGAATAGCTGTTATGGGTTTGCGAGACAAGCTCGAGCAAGCTACTAATAGCAAAAAAATGGTTTGCCATTATTTAATAACGTGATGTCGCATCATTTGGTGCCGGTCAGACCGACTATATATCTGTGGATGCCACACGTCACATAGTCAGTCCCACATGATTCCGCCGATCTCGGTACATATGCCACACCTAATTTCAACCCCTTAATGTCATTTTTTAACTTATTGCTTTAGCCCATTTAAAAGTTTCTAAGTTTTGGGTCGTACGTTCGAATCCTGCTTGACAGGCCATTAAACCACCCCGATTGTTTAAATCCATGCTTTGTAGTGATTCATCATTTGATGATAGGGTATTCATATAGCCACCCTCAGATAAGCAACTATTCAGGCGACCCTACATGATTGAGTCTATGCCTGCTTCATAGTGGTATCCCTCATTATTGGGTAGTTTTGAATCTTTTACTGACTATTCAGCAATCCTGATGGGGGTTAAACACTGAGATTTACCCCTTATGGAATATTTAAAAGCCATCTATTTAGCTCCATTCATTCAAATATTTTGAAAATTTCTCAATAAGCATCTATGTTTAAATAAAGTCATAATAGTCAGCGTTGGTTTAATAGGTGAGTTAGATCCTATTGCGAAAGAAATTAGAAGATACCCTTAATGAAAAATAACAAATTTATGAAAAATTTATTTAAGCTCTTATTCCTCATGACTGTTGCAGTTTTTTCATCTCATGCAGCAGCCTTAACGCATGTCGATGGAAACAATCCTTACGAGGATATTGAGGCGTCAATCATTCCGATTGAACAATCGCCCAAAACTATTTTGGGGCAAGATTTTAAATACCCAGTAGGGCAGCCATTGATCAAGGCATTTGATATTTTAATTCCAGCGGGCAAACAAACCTCTATACATAAGCATGCCATTCCATTATTTATTTATGTAGTCTCAGGTGATTTAGAGGTTGACTATGGTAGCAAGGGTAAAAAAATCTTTAAACCAGGCACTTCGTATATCGAAGCTATTGGATGGTGTCATGTGGGTAAGGTAGCCGGAAAAAATCCCGTCAAGATCATAGGTATTTATTTGGGCGAGCAGAATCCCGATCAAATAAAGCCTGAGTCTTGCGCAAAACTCAATTAAATTTAAGGAACCTATTTATGAAATACATTACATCCCTTTTTCTTGGTCTATGCATCGCATTCTCCGCATTCGCTCAATCAGCCTTTAATCCTCAAGCTGAGGGCGAACGTCTTGAAAGACTTTGGTGGGATCAGCAAAAAAATCAGGATATAGCCGGTTTGACAAAAATCATGTCTCCTGCTTTTCAGTCCATCAACACTAAAGGGGCGCAAGATTTAGCCCTCAATATGGCTATTATTAAGGCGGAGAAGTTGGGAAACTATGAGCTGGCCAACATTAAAGTTACGCAAGCACAAGATAATTTGATTGTCTCTTACCAAATTAAGGTACCAGAGAATTATCTTGGTAAAAAGATGTCCCCCAAGCTCCACTATCGCTTAGATGTCTGGACAAAAAATAATGATGGCTGGCAGATTATTTCGCACGCCAATCTTAATCCCATATAAATTTTAAGGGGTCTTTGTGATGCGCGGCATCGACCTTCTTGGCTAGTTTAGGTAGATCAACCCGTTTTCTGGGGTACAAGTCGTTCGCTCGAATCCTACTAGCCAAGCTATTCCCTATGTTAGGTATGCCCCAATAAATAACTAGGCGTTCATTTGTGGCGCACCTTTTGCCTTAGAATGCATCGATGAATATTAAATTAATCAGGGTCTGCTTCCTAGTGCTTGGCGCTGTTTTACTGTCTTCTGCTTGCTCGGTTGCCAAGCTAGAGGCGCGTCTTGAGGCTAACCCCCAATGCAAAGATATCGTGAATCCAAAAACAGGGGCATTAATGCCTTGTCCCGGTTCAGAAAAAGCGTTTTATAGGGAGGTAGGCTTAGCACCAGCAAAACCGACTCCTGCTGTGAGTAACCCAGCCGTTGCAGCATCCGCCACTGCGATCTCACAATCGACAGCTCAATCATCCACCGGCACGCCTGCTACACCAACTACAACACCAATTAAAACAATTCAGGCCCCAGTTGAGTGCAAACCACAAATACACAAAAAGACGGGCGGAACATTGCCTTGTCCTGCACCGGACTAATATAAATAGGTATGATGTCCTTTACCCAATTTAGTCTTTTAGATGTTTCAATCAACCCCTTGGAATCAGTATGAAAAAAATAAACGTATTGTTGGTTTCCCTTGCTGCAGCGATCACCTTGGCCGCATGCAGTAATGCGCCTAAGTTAGCGACGCAACCAATGCCAAGGTCAGGATTCTTGCCTGACTACAATCTCCTAGTTCCAATGGCAACAAACGATGCAGATACACGAGTGTGGAGATATCGCATCTCAGGCGTTAATCCTGGATCTTACACAGCGGTGATCTTGGACCCGATTTATCTAAATCAAAATGCTACTAAATCTGTAAGTATTGATGACATTAATAAGGCAAAAGCTGCATTGCAATCATCGATGGTTGAAGCAGTAAATGCGCGCGGGAATATTAAAATTGTTTCTCAGCCCGGTCCTGGAGTCGCACGCATTTCTGTTGGTATTACAGGCGCAGAGAGCTCTGCGGACAGTTTGCAGCCATGGAACTTCACACCTATTGGTTTGGCTATGAATGCAGCTGCTTATGCTGGTGGCGTGAACTCCAAAACACCAGCGCTTCTGGTTGAAAGCAAGATTATCGATAGTCAATCTAAACAGTTACTAGGCGAAGGCTTAATTACTGTTCAGGGTGAATCTTTCAGAACGAACTCAGGTTCAGCAGATTCATTTGTGGCAATGGCTAAGAAGGTGGTGCGTTCTGCATTGGAGACATCCGCAAACCCAACTCCAACAGGTAAATAATCAATTCATATGCAATTACTCTCTAAATTATTGATTGCCATTGGCTTAAGTTCTTTTTTGTCTATTGCGCTCGTGGCATATGCGGATGATGCCTCGCGTGATAAAGAGATTGCTGAACGTTTCGCAAAATGCGATACCAATCGCGATGGCAAACTAACCCTGGAAGAGGCCAAAGGATGTATGCCCCGTATTTATAGCAACTTTAACTATATTGATACAACGAATAAAGGTTATGTGACTGTTGCTGAAATTCAGGCAATGGCCAATCGATAGTTTTGAAATGACAAGGGCCTCTTAGGAGGCTCTTTTTTATTGGATGAATGATGTCTATTACTTTTCCTGGGTTTGAGGCTAAGAAATTCTCCGTTGAGTCGGAAGAATGGCCTATTGAGATTTCTTATTTGATCGCAGGAAGCGGGCCCCCATTATTGCTACTGCATGGCTTCCCACAAACCAAAGCCATTTGGAGTCAAGTGGCTCCTGAATTGGCAAAGCACTTTACCGTTATTGCGGCAGATCTAAGAGGCTATGGCGCATCATCCAAACCTCGTGGAGAGGCAGATCACTCTACATACTCAAAACGATCAATGGCGGCAGATCAGCATGCACTAATGAAAAGTTTAGGGTTCAATCATTTCTTCTTGCTCGGTCACGATAGAGGGGGGAGAGTTTCTCATCGCCTAGCAATGGACTTTCCTGAAAGTGTTTTACGTTTAATGGTTTTGGATATTTCTCCAACATTAACGATGTATGACAAAACTTCAATGGAATTTGCTAAGGGCTATTGGCATTGGTTCTTTTTAATTCAACCGGAGCCTGTACCGGAAACCATGATTGGAGCGAACCCAGAATATTGGCTTAAAAACCATATGGGCCGACATGCGGGTACGGGAATATTTTCACCGGATCGATGGGCTGAGTATTTAGCGGGCGCTAGCGATCCAGAGAGCATGCACTCAATGTGTGAAGACTATCGAGCAGCCGCTTCAATTGATTTGATTCACGATCGTGCTGACCGTGCTTTGGATAAGAAATTACAGATGCCTCTGAGGGTTTTGTGGGGCGAGTATGGCTTGGTGAATCAATGCTTCAAGCCAATTGAGGACTGGAAAGAGATTTCTAATGAGGTTACTGGTAGGGCTGTCCCAAGCGGACACTACATCCCTGAGGAAACTCCAGAGCTATTGATAGCAGAAGCCAGGGAATTCTTTGGCTAAATCTGCAATTCAGAAATAACAAAAAACCCTAAATAAATCAATTATTTAGGGTTTTTAACTATCACTCTGGGTGAAAATTATTGCTAGCCATGAAGCTAATGGTGCGCTCAAAGCCTAGGATACGGATATAGCGCCAAGCGATATCGCGATATTTACTATCCAGATAGCCAATAGCGACTTCAGGCGTCCTTTTGGACAAGTCGATCTGTTCAATTGCGCGGGCCCAACGTTTGAGTCTTGTTGACATGTTTGTCACCTCCATGGGCTAACAACGCATGGAAATAGTGCGAGGATGACAGAAATTACAAAATATTTACTAAAAATTTCGTTCTTTTTCTTTAAATCGAGACAACTTTATGGGGATTGAGGATATTTTGGGGGTCCATGGCTCTTTTTAGGGTCTTCATGAGCTCATGGGCTACGTCCCCCTTATGAGCCCTTAGGACGTCCAATTTGAGCTGTCCAACCCCGTGTTCTGCTGATATGGAGCCATGACACCGCTCTACCTGGGCATAAACAAGCTCGTAAATTGGCTTTTCATTGCTTTCATTAAAGTTCTTGGGATCTACACCCAAGGGTGGGGCGATGTTGTAGTGGAGGTTTCCATCACCCAAATGGCCAAAATTAATGATTCTGACGCCCGGATACTTGCTCCTCATCAATGCATCCGTTTCCTGGATAAAACTATCCAGTGAGGACAGGGGAATGGTGATGTCATGCTTAAGGTCGGCACCTTCCTTGGCCTGTGCAAGTGTAATGTGTTCACGCATATGCCAAAAGGCATTGGCTTGACTTAAATTGCTGGCAATTACCGCATCACTAATGAAATGCGCCTCAAAAGCTTCTTCCAAAATAGTTTCAAGAAGCTGCCTCACATGTTCCTCACTCTCGTGATCCGACAGTTCGATCAAGATTGTGAAAGGAGGATTTCCCTGCAAAGGATTTGCCATTTGGGGAAAGTGCTTTTCATTTAACTCCAAAGACTCTTGCGTCATCATTTCAAAACCAGTTAACAGAGATGTAGCCCGTTTTTGAAATAAATTTAAGAGGGAAATGGATGAGGCAATACTTTCACACGCAACTAAAGTGGTCCATTGAGAAATCGGCAGCGGATATAACTTCATCACTGCCGCAGTAATAATTCCTAAAGTACCCTCGGATCCAACAAATAAATCTCGTAAATCGTAACCAGTATTGTCTTTACGCAATCCTTTAATGCCATTCCATACTTCGCCTTTAGCTGTGACAACCTCTAGACCTAAGCAGAGATCGCGCGCATTTCCGTAGCGCAGAACATTTGTTCCACCAGCATTAGTTGCTAAGTTGCCGCCAATCATGCAGCTACCTTCTGCGCCAAGACTCAGTGGAAATAAAAAACCTTGTTCGACTGCTTTTTCTTGCACGGCTTGCAAGATACAACCCGCCTCAACCGTAATAGTTTGATTGGCAATATCAATCTCACGAATTTGGTTCATGCGCTTGAGATTGAGGATGATTTGTGTGCCGCTGTTATCAGGTGTAGCGCCGCCACAAAAACCGGTATGGCCGCCTTGAGGAACAATAGCAACTTGATATTCAGCGCAGAGCTTGACGATATTTGATACTTCAGCACTAGTGCTGGGCAGTAAAACCGCTAATGCTTTTCCGGTGAATCGTTTGCGCCAGTCAGTTAAGTAGGGCGCTTTATCTTCATCATTAGTCAGAATATATTTATGTTCTAGAACCGCAGATAGTTGATTGATGAACTTTTGCATACTTACTCTGCTGAAAGCTTCTTGAGGGCCTTGGCTTCTTTTTTAATCGGCTTTAAGTACATGAGTAAGCAGACAAAACCCGCTGTTGAAAGAATGATTTCAAGAACTGCAAGCCAAAAATTGGCGCCTGCTTCCAGAATTCGAACCAAGCCTTCGGTTACATAAAGCAATATCAACATCGAGGCCCACTGCATTGTGTAAACCCTGCCTTTCCATATTCCGGGAATAGCAAATAACAAAGGTATTCCTTTGAGAACCAACCAAGATCCTCCGGGACGCAGGGGTGAAATAAACCATTCCCAAGAGACGCACAGAATGAACAAATCAATAAAAGCGGCCGTAGCGATGAGTTGGTAAGGATTCTTTTCTAGTATCTTTTTAATCATGATCAATACCTATAGCATTACCTTTTATTTTGATGAAGTGCTAATGCAGTTTCAGCTAAGCGCTTTCCTTGCGCCTTTGCAAGGCGCTGCTCTTCGGGGGTAATAGGTGCTCTTCCATCTGCATGGGCAAGATGAGTCGCACCATATGGACTGCCTCCTGAATTGGAAGACATGAGATCTGGCTCACTATAAGGAATGCCCATCAAAAACATGCCATGGTGGAGCAGGGGAATCATCATCGTTATCAAGGTGGTTTCTTGTCCACCATGTATGCTGCCAGAGCTCGTGAAGACACAGGCAGGTTTTCCAATAAGGGCTCCATTTAGCCATTCTGAAGAACTCCCATCCCAAAAATATTTCATCTGGGCAGCCATATTGCCAAATCGAGTTGGTGAACCCAATGCAAGCCCAATGCATTCCTGTAAATCTGAATATTCAGCATAAGGAGCGCCATCTTGGGGTACAGCTGCTTCCGTGGCTTCGCAAACGGTAGATATGGGAGGAACCGTTCTTAAGCGGGCATTTGCCCCCGGAACGCTTTCAATACCCTCAGCGATCAGACGCGCAAGGTCCTTGGTTGCACCATAACGGGAGTAGTACAAAACTAAAATATCGTGTTGGCTCATATTGATCTCTTATGATACGGCGATGCGCCTTATTCGTAACCCCCAATTATGGCTCTCTCTTGCTAAAGAGATCTGGGAGCGCAATCGCGGCCAAAATTTAAAGCAAATCGCCGCTAGCCTTGCCTTTACAACGACCCTATCGATGGTGCCCATGGTGACAATTGCCACCATGCTGATCGGCTATCTTCCCAGCGTTATTCAGGTAAAAAATGCGTTTAAGGCATGGCTTCTAGATACCTATATGCCTGGTGGCATCAACCAACAGGTATTTATCTATCTAGATCAATTTTCATCCCAAGCAAGAGGCTTAACCTTTGTGGGTATAGCTGGTCTGACTGTTACAACCATCATGACGCTAACTGTGATTGAAGGCGCCTTTAATCAAATCTTCAAAGTCTCGTCAAGTCGACCCTTATACAAGAAGATTGCCATTTATAGTGCAGCAACTATCTTGGGTCCGATACTACTTGGCGTTGGTATTTACTTGAGCGGTGTTTTATTTAGCGCTTCGGAAGGGTGGATTAGTGCGGTTTCAGTTGGCTTTCAATTAGTGGCCACGATTACTCCAGTCTGCCTAGCAATTCTTGTCTATGCAGTTGTCTACAAAATCCTTCCTTATGCCAAGATTTTATGGCGTGATGCTTTTGCTGGTGCCTTGGTAGCAGCACTCGCCTTTGAGTTGATGAAGTTTGGTTTTGCCATTTTCTTAAGCCATACAGCCTTCTATAAAACAGTCTATGGCGCTTTCGCCATCTTCCCTCTGGGTCTAATGTGGATCTATTTAACCTGGTGGATTACCTTGACTGGAGCGGTCTTGGTGGCCAATCTGCCAGATATCCGCAGCGGCGTCATTAGGGTTATTCGTTACTAAAAGTTGCTCCTAAGCCCTTGATTCAAAGAGGTCTTGAGTCTATATTGAAGCTATAAATGCATTGTTTTACGGAGACCAAATGAAAGTTCGCGACATATTACGCGTCAAGGGAAGCACCCTTTTTACAGTAGCCCCTGATACCGCCCTACAAACAGCGGTACTGGTAATGAGTGAACACGACATTGGTTCTTTGGTAGTCATGGAGTACGACAAGCTGGTCGGTATTCTGACTTTTCGCGAAGTCATCTCCGCTTTAGCCAAACATCATGGCAAGCTTGAAGGTCTTCAAGTCAATTTGGTAATGAATCAAAACCCGTTGACTTGCAATATGGAAACCGAGATTGATGAAGTCCGTCGCATGATGTTGGTTGATCATGCACGCTATTTGCCAGTAGTCGATCAGAAAATGTTGATGGGCGTTATTTCTTTCTACGACGTGGCCAAATCAGTAGTAGAGGCTCAAGACTTTGAAAATACGATGCTGAAGGCTTACATCCGCGATTGGCCCGAAGACACCGAAAAAGCTACTTCCTAAGCCGTTCTAGCCATCATTTTCTGACCAATGACATAATGTCGGTATGTCAGGAAATACTTTAGGCCTCCTTTTTACTGTTACCACTTTTGGTGAATCTCACGGTCCCGCTATTGGGGCTGTTGTTGATGGTTGCCCTCCGGGCTTAAAACTGTCTGAAGCTGATATCCAGTTGGATTTGGATCGCCGCAAACCGGGCACGTCGCGTCACGTTACCCAGCGCAAAGAAGAAGATAAGGTGGAGATTCTTTCCGGAGTATTTGAAGGCAAGACAACCGGAACGCCTATTGCATTATTGATACGCAATACTGATCAGCGCAGTCAAGACTATGGCGATATATTGCAAACTTTTCGCCCAGGGCACGCCGACTATGCTTACCAAAAGAAATATGGAATTCGTGACCCCCGTGGTGGTGGTCGTTCATCTGCTCGCCTAACTGCACCTGTTGTAGCAGCTGCAGCAATTGCCAAAAAATGGCTGCACGAGAAATATGGTACTGAGTTTTATGGCTACATGAGCCAATTGGGTGAGCTTGAAATTCCTTTTAAAAATGTAGCTCACATTGAGCAAAATCCATTTTTTGCCGCTAATGAAGAAATCATTCCACGGCTAGAAAGCTATATGGATGAGTTACGCAAAGCAGGGGACTCTTGCGGGGCTCGTATAGAAGTTCGTGCTCGCAATGTTCCCCTCGGTTTAGGTGAGCCTTTATTTGATAAGTTGGATGCCGATATTGCACATGCCATGATGGGGATTAATGCAGTTAAAGGCGTCGAGATTGGTGCTGGCTTTAAATCGGTTTCACAGCGCGGCAGCGACCATGGTGACGAGTTACACCCCGATGGCTTTGCAACAAATAACTCCGGGGGTACTCTCGGTGGCATTAGTACTGGTCAAGATTTGCGTGTCTCGATTGCTATTAAACCGACTTCTAGCATTATGAGTCCCAAGCAATCCATTGATTTGGATGGCAAACCTATTACCGTTCAGACTAAGGGTCGTCATGATCCCTGTGTTG
Source organism: Burkholderiaceae bacterium (assembly GCA_947380285.1). The sequence goes on from CANCQD010000007.1 coordinate 29,393, forward strand.
GCATTCGCGCTACCCCGATAGCAGAAGCAATGCTGGCACTTGTCTTAATGGATCATGCTCTACGTCATCGCGCTCAGTGTGCTGATGTGCCTGAGACTGCATCCATCCCAGCTTCGAAACCTGACGCTTTCCGCGACTAATTGGTTTATTAGATGACGCCTTTGCTTCGCTGGGCCTTCGGGTCCTTTTTCTTTTTATATTTTGCCTATGTTGGATTGGTATCCCCATATGCCAGCCTTTTTTTTCTAGAGAGAGGCTTTAGCGTCATTGAGATTGCGGCATTGATGTCCATGTTGCAGATCACTCGAATTATTGGACCATTCTCTTGGGGTTGGTTGTCGGACTATCTCTCTAATCGGATTGGCATTATTCGATTCTGCGCTTGTTTAGCCGCTGTAGTTTTTTTATGTATCTATTTTTTGCAAAGTTATATTGGATTTTTTATCTGGATGTTTGTTCTACACACCATCCTCAGTAGCTTAATGCCATTAGGTGAATCCGCTACCATCCATGCGCTGTACAAAGACAATTCCTTTGATAAACGATATGGTCGTTTGAGACTATGGGGTTCGATTGGTTTTATTGGAATGGTTCTTGCTGCAGGGGAGTTATTTCAGCGCAAGTCTATTGAACTCTATCCCATTGTTGGCAGCATCGTCTTACTGGCTTTAGCCTTGATTACCTTTTGCTTGCACGAGCCTAAAATGGAACGTCGCAAAATGGTCAAAGGAGAGCTCATGGTAGTGCTCTTTAATCCAGATGTTCGGTGGTTCCTAGTGTCTGGATTTTTCATGATCTTTGCGCATGCCGCTTTATATGTTTTTTATTCTCTCTATCTTGCTGATCTAGGCTACGATAAATTTCAGATTGGACTCTTTTGGGCGCTAGGGGTAATGGCTGAAGTGATTTTCTTTTACTTCCAAAGTAAAGTCCTCAGTAGGTTAGATGCTGAGGTGATCCTGCAGGCTGCTTTTGGGATTGGTGTGATTCGCTTTGTTTTAATTGCCTTTTTACCAATCACTTCTGTATTAATAGTTGCACAAATCATGCATGCTGGAACTTTTGCTGCACACCATAGCGCTGCTACAAAAATGTTGCAACGTTGGTTTACAGGCCCCTTGCAGGCCAGAGGCCAAGCTTTGATGGCTACTGTTTCTTACGGATTGGGTGGTACGCTTGGGGGATTGTGTGCCGGTTGGATATGGGAATCTTCACAGCCTAGAGATGTCTTCGTAATGTCCGCCTTTGCATGCGGACTGGCAGGTATGGCAATCCAAAAACTCAGGCCGCGCCATTATCCCGCCAGATAAAACATTGAATACTTCCTTACTGAATCTTTGCCTTAGAGCGTAGTTTTTGCATCATTTCTGAAAACTTCGCTTTTTGCCAATTCTTGTCAGCTATGATCATTTGCTTGAGCTGATCCTTCATCTCTTCCATGCTTGGAGCTTTAACATCACGAGAATCAATCATCTTAATAATGTGCCAACCAAACTGTGATTTCACAGGCTTATCAGTAATCTGACCATTCTTGAGTTGAACCATTGCTTTGGAAAACTCCGGCACTAAAGCTTTATCACTAACCCAACCAAGATCGCCGCCATTCTTGGCCGAGCCGGGATCAAGTGATTTGGCCTTAGCAATGCCTTCAAAGTTCGCGCCGGCTTTTAATTGAGCGGTAATAGCATTCGCATCGGCTTCTTTCTCTACCAAGATATGCTCTACGTGATATTCCTTACCTGTATATTGTGCTTTTACTGATTCATAAGCGGCTTTCAACTCTGCTTCTGCCACACCTTCTTTTTCAATATAGTCTTCAAATACGGCTGCAACCAAAACGCCAATACGCGCCTGTTCAAGTTGCTCGCGAACCATTTCTTTTTGAATTACGCCTCGTTTATCAGCTTCTTGTAAAACCAGCTCACGCGTTACTAACATCTCACGCGCTTGATCACGAACCTGAGGGTTATCAGCTTGTCCAGAGCGTTGCACTAACTTATCCAGTTGTGCTTTTGGAATTGCTTTGCCATTAACAATTACGGCATTTTGAGCCATCACATTGGCAGAAAAAAGGGCGACACTAAGAATGCTTATGGAGAAGATTTGACGTGTAGTGAACATGGTAATTAGCTAGTTAAATTGAAGGGTAGAGTTATTTTAAGTTGGCCTTAGCTGGCAACCTCATCAGGGGCTAGAGCAATAATAGTCAGAGCATGTATTTGTTTAGGAATATGTCTATTTAAGGCGGCATAAACAGCTCTATGACGGGCCACTAGGTTTAAACCCTTAAAATCTGGCGAGGTCATTTCTAATCTAAAGTGACCGCCGCCACTAGCCGCTCCAGCATGCCCGGCATGAAGATGGCTTTCATCTTCAATCTTCAAACTCTGAATCTGAAAGACATTGCGAAGGTCTTCATCAAATGCTGCGATCCGTTGTTGATTGATACTCATTCGCTGGGATGCTCCATATGTTTAGAAAGCCAAACGCCTTGGGCAATGACGAAGACTAATAACAATCCAGTGCTGCCAAATAATTTAAAGTTGACCCAAGTCTCTTCTGAGTATTCAAAGGCGACATAAAGATTAAGTGCGCCCATAAAGAAAAAGAAAATGGCCCATGCCATATTCAGACTATGCCAAACTGAATGAGCACTTTCAGCTTTGAGGGTTACTTGCTTACCCATCAAAACTTGTATCCAGTTCTTTTGAAAAAACTGAGCGCTGATGAAAAGGGCGCCGGAAAAAAGCCAATAAAGCGCGGTTGGCTTTAATTGAATAAATGTTTTGTCATGCAGGAAAATGGTGAGACTGCCAAAAACTAGAATCATCACCAAGCTAACCCATTGCATGGCATCGATTTTTCGATGGCGGTAATACACCCAAAGAATTTGACCAATGGTGGCAACCATGGCAACTATGGTTGCGGTGTAGATATCACTAAACTTAAAGGCGATAAAAAATAGGATGATGGGAAATAGGTCGAATAAGAATTTCATAAAGGGATTATCCAGCTATTTACTTATTCTTCTGTTTTTGAGGGTATAGCATTGATGCTGGGCTCAAAACTCAAAGAAGCAGAGTTAATGCAATAACGCAATCCAGTTGGCATCGGCCCATCTTCAAAAACGTGACCTAAATGAGCATCGCAATTAGCGCAGCGGACTTCCGTTCGAATCATGCCATGGGTAGTGTCTCGGATTTCTTTAATTGAAGATTCAATTTCAGGGGCGTTATAGCTAGGCCATCCGCACCCAGCATCAAACTTGGTGTTTGAAAGAAAAAGGGGGGTGTCACAACAAATACACTTATATCGACCCTGATCCCAATGATCCCAATATTTACCGGTAAAAGGGCGCTCGGTTGCAGCCTCGCGGGTAACGCGATATTCAATCTCACTTAGCGAGTGCTTATATTCTTGATCTGTTTTTTTCATTTTTACCCCAGGATAATTATTTGCTGATCACAAAATTATGATGAACAGCTTACTTCAATTAATTCTAAATTTGGTGGTGGCGCCAGAGCATAAGACTCATGCTCTGGTTGCTCATCAAAAGGTTTACTTAAAATATTGAGAAGCTTGGTCGCCTCGGAAAAGTCTTTGTTCTGAGCCTGCTCTATAGCTTGTTGTGCCAGATGATTTCGCAATACATACTTTGGGTTTACTTGATTCATCTCTTTTTGGCGCAAGGAATCATCGCTGGATTCACTCTGTAGGCGCGCTTGATAATCAAAAAACCATTGATCAATTGATGTTCTGTCGACAAATTCATTGCGCAATGAATTCTGCTCAATTGGTATATCGGCCTTAAATTCACCAAGTCTACGAAAGAAACTTGTGAAATCTACTTTAGAGTCATGCATGGCCTGCAATAGCCGCTCAATCAGGGCAATATCACCATCCTGATTCGTAACGAATCCCAGCTTTTTGCGAAACAACGATTGCCATGTTTGCGCGTAAATGATTGGAAACTCTTCAATCGCTGCACGTAATTGCTCTTGCGCTGCTTTTTCATCACAGCGGAGCTCAATTAGTGGAATCATGGCGCTAGCGAGGCAGGCCATATTCCAATGCATGATCTGTGGCTGGCGATGGTAGGCGTAGCGTCCACCTTGATCGCTATGATTGCAAATATGATCAATCTGAAATTGGTCTAAAAATCCGAATGGACCATAGTCAATGGTTAATCCAAGTACGCTGATATTGTCGCTATTAAGAACGCCATGGCAAAAGCCAATTGCCTGCCACTGTGCTACCAATTTGGCATTACGTTTGCAGATGCTTTTAAATAAGTCCAAGTAGGGCTCTTCAGCCTCGAGGGATTCGGGGTAATGATTTTGGATCAGCAAATCTGCAAGTTCTTTTAATCTTGCATGATTTTGAAGTGCGGCAAAATGTTCAAAGTGACCAACCCGAATAAAGCTTGGTGCCAATCGAGCACAAACTGCCGCGGTTTCCATGCTTTCTCTTCTTACAGGTAAATCAGAGCCAATAATCGATAGCGCTCTCGTTGTAGGTATTCCCAAGGCATGCATTGCCTCACTGCATAAGAATTCCCTAATAGAGGAGCGAAGTACTGCTCGGCCGTCGCCCATTCGAGAGAAGCGAGTTATGCCTGCGCCTTTGAGTTGCAGTTCTTGATCAGCTATATCTCCCAACAAAATTGCACGACCATCACCCAGTTGCCCCGCCCACACACCAAATTGATGACCACTATAGGCTGTTGCTATTGGATTTGAAAATTGGTGGTTTGCGACACTGAGCTGATTTCCCGCTAAAACCTCTAGCCAAGCTTTGTCTAAAGGTAAATTAGTTTCATCAAGAGTGATGCCCGCTAATTTTGCCGAGGAGGGTGAAAATGCAACCCAGTAAGGATTGGGTATGGGAGTCGGTAGGGTTGCTTGGCAGACGTCATCGCCGCTTAATGTAAAGGCCATGAGGGGTATTCTAGGAGGATTTCCTAAATCGCGTACATGCCCTTAAAATTAGACTATGAACAAACAAGTCCAAATGAATCCTCAGACCCAACTGGCCAATTTAGGCGAGGAATTGAACGTTCCTTTTTTAAAGCTGTTAGGGGTTCGATGCATCAGTGCTGAAATGGGCAAAGGTGAGATTTTGCTTGCCCTCAGGCCGGAGCACAATAACACCTGGGAAGTGGCTCATGGCGGAGTTTTATTAACGCTGATGGATGTGGCTATGGCTGTTGCTGCTCGATCGGGAGATCCTAGCGATCGTAGCGTGGTCACTATCGAAATGAAGAATAATTTCATGCAGGCTGCCACTGGCGTACTGAGAGTTAAGGCGGATACCGTCCGTAGAACCGCAACGATGGCCTTTTGTGAGGCTAAGCTATACAACGATCAGGGTGAGGTTTGCTGCATGGCTACCGGCACCTTCAAATATCTGAAGCGTTTAGCAGCGCGTAATGCTGATGGTGAGCGCGTAGTCAACGACGATGGACGTACTATTTAATCCTAAACCGATAAATTAGAATCAGATGCTGAACTCAGGGCGCCAGTTACTACATCATGACCCACGGTTCCAGATGAATCAAAGCGACGCTCCACTAGCTCAAATTGACCATCCTTGCGGACCCTCAGGATGGTGCTTGACCGTGTTCCATAGGCAGCAGTTTTAATAAAAGCAGGTGAGAGCGCCTTCTCCCATTCTTTACTTACCCCTGTATTTGGAAGTTCGTTATCGCTGGCATGATGGCTATCGGCCAAAAGTTTTAAGTACTGATCCGCATTCTTGAGTTTCCCCTGATCCATCGCTAATGCCTGAGCAAATGCAGCAACGCGGTGATTCACTTTGGGCCATGGGGTATCTAGCATTGCATTAGATAGCCCATACACTCCAGGCTCTAGGGCTTGGCGTGGAAAGACCTTACGAGGTCGGACGCTTTGACCCATCATTATGCGGTTACTAACCCAGTGCATTTCTGCGTTTTCTGGATTGCTCAGATCAGCCATTAATAGATTGAAACCGTTGTATTGCTGAAAACGTTTTGCATTGTCTTGAATGAAATCAGCGGGTCTATCCTGACCGGTGAGATACATTAAAGATAGTTCGCCACGTGTTCTGGAGTCAGGATTTTTTTCAGTAGGCGCCCGAACATTGGTTAAGGCTGCAAATTTTCCGGTCTTTGTAAATCCAAGCCATGTGCCAGGACTGCCCAAGACATCAGCCCGATCCCTACCAGCCAATACATGGGGGTGTTCTGGCCACCATGCAACACCTTCGGTATTCCGCTCATAAAACTCATCGCGATTCGCCGCTACCACCAATGAGTAGTCTGGATGAGAATTCCAGGCGAAAAGGATAAGGCACATAAGAATTATTAAATTTCGATCAAGGGATATGGCAATAAATCTATTTTTAACACAGGTCCTTCGGGGCTACCAAGATGAATTTCACCATCTTCAAGCGCCTCCAGCTTGCATTCAATTTGTAGATCAATCCGTTCTGACTCAATTGGGCTTCGTGCAGATAGAACAACCATTCCTGCTGGCTGGCTAGGATCTTTGGAGTGAAATAGCTCCACTCCCGGCTTGACTAAACTATCGCCTAATTCAATCCCATTGAGGTGAGCAAGCTGCAATCGTCTCTTAATAGCGCCACGATATTGGCTGCGAGCGACGATTTCCTGACCAGGATAGCAACCCTTTTTAAAATCCACGCCAGCGACCGATTCAAAATTGATCATTTGCGGTACAAATTGCTCTTGCGTGGCTTGAACAACGCGCGGAATTGCGCTTAAGACTTCTAGCGCATTCCAAACATCAAGAACTTCATTGGTGTTGCTTGAATTCAGCGAACTATTTTGAGGGCAAGCCATGAGTAGGCGGGCAATGGCTTGATCATTCACCAAAACATCTGGCATTCTCAAGGCGATACAGCTGTCATCAAACTCAAAATCAGAAATTTGTTTATCTGAGCCGTACAGCCCGGAAATTACCCAGTCTGCAGAAAGATCGACAACCTTTACTTTTGAACGCAATACATACATCGACAAACGTTTAGCGATGCTGGCAGCAATATCTTTTGATATAAATAAAGCATAGCGTTCTTCAGATGCTGCGCTAGTCGGAAATAGTCCAGACCAGGCGCTTGCCAATAATCTACCTTTGGGATTGCAATATCCCACCAAACGAACAGCGTTATAAGCTTGGGCAATTGACCCTGGCAAGATGCGCTGAAGTCCAAGGATGGAATTGGTCAATTGATTTTGTAAAAAGCTGGCGGCATCTGGGCCCTCAACTAAGATTAAGCCCCACTGCGGCAAATTGCAGGGTAGGGAAGAGGGGTTATTCAGCCAGTTTTGCTGAATTTGCAGGGTATTAGTCATCACCCTTTTATCATAGCCTGATGAGCAGAAAAATTCAGGGCAGATCGCTATTTACCAAGAAAAAGGCTAAAGACCGAGGTCTAAAGTATTGGTTCACACTGTTTGCTGTACTTTTGGGTCTACTTTATGGGGGTATTTTTTTAATCCCAGTAGTTCCTAGTAAGTCCAATGTAGAAAATGTTGCCTTATTCAAAGTTAAGGTTAATCCTCAATCAAGCTTATCGAGTATTGCCACCCAATTGAGTGAGCAAGGTTTATCAATTAATGGCTTTATCTTACAAGTTGGAGCTAGAAGTTTATTTGTCGGCTCAAAACTAAAACCAGGCACTTATTTGCTTCCAAGCGGAGGAAGTCTTGGGAAAGTTCTACTGCAGATTGCTCGCGGTGATCGGGTAAGAGAAAGTATCGCAATTATTCCGGGAATGACTATTTGGCAGCTTCGGAGCATTGTTGATTCTCACTCAGCGCTCATTCATCAAACCAAGGGCATGAGTAATAAAGAGCTATTACAAAGTCTTAATCTGAGCTACCCCAATGATGAGGGCATTTTTCTGCCCGATACCTATATATTTGATCCAGATGAACCCGATTTAAATATCTATCGTAGAGCTGCACAGGGCATGCAAAAGCAACTATCCCAAATATGGGACCAGAAAGAAGGGGGGCTCCCCCTCAATACCTCTTATGAGTTATTAATATTGGCCTCTATTGTTGAAAAAGAGACGGGCCGGGCTAGCGATCGAAGTATGGTCTCAGCCGTATTTATTAACCGCCTCAATAAGGGGATGCCACTGCAAACCGACCCAACGGTTATCTACGGGATTGGTCCTAAATTTGATGGGAATTTACGGAAAGCCGATTTGCGCAAAGACACTGCCTACAATACCTATATGCATAAAGGTTTACCTCCTAGCCCCATAGCAATGCCCAGTAAAGAGTCCATTTTGGCCGCCGCCCATCCCGCCCAAAGCAATGCTTTATTCTTTGTAGCTAAAGGTGACGGTAGTAGCCACTTTTCTCAAAGTCTAAAAGA
>CANCQD010000008.1 GCA_947380285.1 Burkholderiaceae bacterium
ACCTTACTGTGATGAATGCAAAGCCTGTGTTGCTACACGCATCTTAGTGAATCAGTTTGAGCCTTCTCGCAGTCAACGCCGCGCCCATAAAAAACATGCTGGCCTAGAGGCTTCTGTTCTCAATCTTGGCTATCAAGAAGAGCATTACCGACTTTATCAACGCTATCAAACGGAGCGTCACGCAGGTGGCGATATGGATAGCGAGGATCAAGATCAGTATATGCAGTTTTTATTACAAAGTCGGGTGAACTCACGCATTGTTGAGTTTCGGGATGGTCCGCACGATTCGCATCCCGGTCGATTGCGCATGGTGAGCATGATCGATATTTTGGAACAAGGGATCTCCTCGGTTTATACCTTTTATGACACTTCCAGCCCATCTGCGAGCTATGGCAGCTATAGCATTCTGTGGCAGCTTGAACAAGCTCGCGTATTAGGCTTGCCTTATCTTTATCTTGGTTACTACATTAAAGAAAGCGACAAGATGTCATACAAGGTGAAATTTCAACCGATGGAAGGTTTGATCGATGACCATTGGCAAACGCTGTCTGAGTCATAATATCTACCCATGATTGATCGCTACTCACTTCTACGCCCTTGGCTTTTTTGCATAGACCCAGAAAAAGCACATAACCTCACCCTTAGTAATTTGGATCGCGCGGAGCGCTGGGGATTGTTGGAGCATCTTGTTATTAAACCGATTAACGATCCACAAATACTCTGCGGTATTGAGTTTCCAAACCCAGTTGGATTGGCTGCAGGATTGGATAAAGACGGGAAACATATCGATGCCCTAGCTGCATTGGGATTTGGATTTTTGGAAATTGGCACAGTGACTCCCCGGCCACAACCAGGAAACCCTAAGCCCCGAATGTTTCGCTTACCGGAAGCTCAGGCCATCATCAATCGTATGGGTTTTAATAATGATGGTGTTGAAGCCTGTGTTGCCAGAGTTCGTCGCTCGAAATTCTGGCAAAGGGGTGGTGTACTGGGTATGAATATTGGAAAAAATGCCAGCACGCCAATTGAAGAAGCCTCACGCGACTATGTTCTAGCGATGGAAGCAGTCTATGAAATTGCTACTTACATTACAGTCAATATCTCTTCTCCAAATACGCAAAATCTGCGTGACCTACATGGCGAAGAAATGCTCCGTGAATTATTGGGAAGCCTCGATGAAGCCAGAAAGCGTTTAAGCGATCGCCATGGTGTTCGCAAACCACTCTTTTTAAAGATTGCGCCCGACTTAGATCATGGCGATATCCACCTGATTGCTGACCTTCTCCTAGAGTTTGGTATTGATGCAGTCATTGCAACCAATACAACGATCTCTCGAGAAGCAGTACAAGGAATGGAGCACTCCGCAGAGGCCGGCGGTCTTTCTGGTGCTCCGGTACGCAATGCTTCGAATATTGTGATCAAAGCTTTAAAAGCCAGACTAGGGAATCAGATTCCAATCATTGGTGTTGGTGGCATCCTATCGGGTGCAGATGCCCGAGAAAAGATCATGGCTGGTGCCAGCCTAGTTCAGCTCTATAGCGGATTGATCTATCGCGGACCAGACCTCGTAAATGAGTGTGCTACCGCCCTAAGACAACCCTAATCAGCCTTAAGGCTAGCCCGATGTCCTAATTTTCTCAATGAAAAGGGGAAGGACGCAACATTAGCTTTATAAAATAGGATTTCATAATATGCAATTTCATCTGAAATCGCTACAATGAGATCCATGAACATCAGCAAAACTGTGAAAACTCGCAAATCTACTGGGGAAGTTGGTAAGACTGCCATCCAGGTGGTGGAGCGCATGATGAATTTGCTTGATGCACTTGCCGAACAAGAAGAGTCAAGTAGCCTGAAAAATCTAGCAGAAATCACTGGCCTTCACCCCTCCACAGCTCACAGAATTCTGAATGACATGGTTGCCTGCCGCTTGGTTGAGCGTGGTGATGGTGGAACCTATCGGCTTGGCCTCAAGCTTTTAGAGTTGGGTAACTTAGTTAAAGCACGCTTATCTGTGCGTGAAGCTGCTCAACTTCCGATGCGCACCCTCCATAAACTCACAGGCGAAACCGTCAATTTGTCTGTTCGTCAAGGCGATGAAATTGTCTACATTGATCGTGCATATAGCGAGCGCTCAGGCATGCAGGTTGTCCGTGCCATTGGTGGTCGCGCCCCACTCCACCTCACCTCTGTTGGAAAACTCTTTTTAGCTAGCGATGATCCAGGACAAGTTCGTGCTTATGTCACTCGCACTGGTCTATCGGGCCACACTCGCAATAGTATTACAGACCTTAGCAAACTCGAAACTGAGCTTAATCATGTGCGCAAAGTAGGTAACGCTCGTGATGATGAAGAATTAGAGTTGGGTGTGAGTTGTTTGGCTGCCGCCATTTTGGATGACACTGGAAAGTTGGTTGCCGGTCTGTCTCTGAGCGCACCAACTGATCGTATTCAGGCGGATTGGCTACGCTCGCTACAAGAAACCGCCCTGCAGATATCCAAGGGAATGGGCTTTAAGCCTAAGTCTGCAGAGCCAGGTTCAGTAAGCTAACTTCGTTACATCAAGCGACGTATCGGCTGTGCACCAGAAGGCATACGCTCATACCAATCGCGGACACGAACAGCATCCGCAAAACGCGATTGCGTCCCAACAGAATCCAAGAAAACCAATAGCAAAGGCGTGTTATTCACCCTCGCTTGCATTACTAAACATTTACCAGCCGCATTAATAAAACCCGTTTTCTGCAGGCCAATATTCATATCTCCAGAGCGGACCAAACGATTAGTGTTCAAGAATTTCTGAGGACGCTTTGCAATCACCATCGTCAAATCTGGCCAAGTAGAAAACTCACGAATCATTTTGTATTGATACGCAGCATTCAGCATCCGGGTGAGATCTTCCGCCGTGGCAACGTTCTCACTTAAGAGTCCGGTTGGATCTGCAAAATGAGAGTGATCCATGCCCAAATCTTTTGCTTTCCGGTTCATAGCATCTACAAATGATGGGACGCCGCCTGGATAATTTCTTCCTAAGGTATATGCAGCGCGGTTCTCAGAGGACATCAAAGCTAATAGCAAAGCTTCTTCACGCGTTAAAACCGTACCGCCTGCTAAACGTGAAGTGCGATAGATATGCACATCATCTGCATTAATGACTAATGTTTCATCCAGTGGTAACTTGGAATCTAAGACTACCATCGCTGTCATTAACTTTGTAATGGAAGCGATTGGCAAACTGACTGAAGGGTTCTTTTCAAAATACACTTCTTTGGTATCTTGGTTTACCACCATGGCTACACTAGATTTCAAACTCAGTTCGTCATGTTGACCTCGCAAACCCAAGGCCGTAGCAAGGGATGGTCTTGCAGGAATAGGAGGCTCAGCGGAACGCGTTACTGTTATGCGAACTGTTTTGGGTTTCTTTGCTGTCTTAGTGCTTGTCTTTACAACAACTTTATTCGTAGTTTTGGCGGCCTGCTTGTCTGTATTGGCAGCAGTAGCTGGTACGTTTACTAAGGTGCCAACAGCAAAAAGGGTCCCCAAGACAACGGCCCAAAATCGATTCAAATGCATCCGAAAATACCTTCCAAAACTTTCAACATACGGAATGATAATTAATTTCCCAAGCTAAGGCAGTTTTATTCGCCCCAATTTAGATAATTCATCCCACTAAACAAATGCCCTACTCGGCAATTGTCGCTACAGTATTCGTCTGACGGGCATTTACCAACACTACACCAGTCATCGTCAAACACAAGCCCACTGCCATGAGTAATGTGAATGGCTCATCAAATAACAGCCAAGCCATTGCAGCGGTTGTCGGTGGTACTAAATAGAGAAAGCTAGTGACCTTGGTAGCGGCCCCCTTACGAATCATCATGAAGAGTAAGCTGATGGATCCAATCGAAATGGGGAGGATGGACCATAACAAGGCGCCGGTGACAGGGAGGTTCCAAACCATCTCCCCTGACTCAAAAAAATACATGCAGATGAAACACAGCACAGCTGAAACACCAAACTGAATGGATGATCCAGCGCGCAGATCAAATACTGGGCAGAACTTCTTTTGATACAGCGTGCCAAATGTAATTGAGAAAAGCGCAATAAATGCCAATATGTAACTAAGCAAAGGGATGTGTGCAAAACCAATCTTTTCCGCAACTACCAAGGCAACACCTGCAAACCCGAACCCCAAACCTATCCATTGACGTGGCGACACTTTCTCTGAAATCCAAGCCGCAAACCATGCAGTCACAATTGGCTGCAAACCAACAATGATCGCAACCAGTCCTGCTGTCATTCCTAATCTGACAGCAAACCAAACTCCCAGCAAATAACCAAACTGCATCAAGATGCCTGCAACCGCAATGTGCTTGATTTGAGACCAGCTAGGCCATGTGATTCTCCACACTAGGCTAAGGGCTGCCATGGCTGCTAGAACCCCAGCAAAGCGCCAAAACAAGAATGTGGCTGGCTCTACATAAGGCATTGCCAGACGAGCGATGACAAAACCAGTACTCCAAATGAGAACAAAAATCGGGGCTATAGCATTGTCTAGCGAAAGCTTCATAGGTAACTTACTGAAAATATTGGGATTTTTTACTTAGGCCCTAATTTTAGGCTCTTTTTAAGAATGCACTTTGCGGGTCTAGTCCACGGAATTAATGCTGCAACGCAACATATATGCAATACAATGATGTAAAGAGAGTACATTAAGCAAAAGCCTAAAGTCAGAATAAAAAATTAGTCAAACGGAAAACGATAAAGATGAACTTAACTCCAGAACAAATTGCAGCAGCACAAAAAGCAAACTTAGAGACCTTGAGTGGATTAACTAATCAAGCATTGCAAAGCATTGAAAAATTAGTTGAACTCAATATGCACATCGCTAAGCAAAGCTTAGGCGATAGTATGAATAGCGCCAAGAAAGCCCTTGAAGTTAAAGACATTCAACAATTGCTCGCCCACCAAGCAGAAGCAGTTCAACCAATGGCTGAAAAAATTATGGCTTACAGCCGTCATTTGTATGAATTAGCGCATGAGACACAAAACAGTTTCACAGAGTCTGCAGAAAAAGAATTTCAAGCAGGTCAAAAGAAAATTAACTCTTTAGTAGAAGAATGGACGAAAAATGCACCAGCTGGATCTGACGCTGCAGTACAAGCTATGAAACAAGCCATTGCTTCAGCGAACAATGTATTTGAGACTAGCCAAAAGGCAGTAAAGCATGCAGTAGAGGTTGCACAAACAAACCTAAACAGCGCAACTGAAACAGTCATGAAGGCTGCCGATACAGCAACCAAATCCGCTAAGAAGAAGTAACTTAATAGATTTTTCTCAGGGGACCCCCTTGAATGCAAAAGCCCCGATTGCTCGGGGCTTTTTATTTTTAGAGCACAATGCGCAGCTCGCCCTGATTTACTAAATCCACTAGGCGGATAAGGAACGATGATGTTGATTTAAACGCTAACACGCCTAATTAACTCTTTACGTTCTTCTAGGTCTTGAGAGTTTCCTTCAAGCACAACCCTTCCTCGCTCGACCACATAATGTCTATCGCATAAATGGATGGCTTTATGAATATTTTGCTCAATTAATAGAATTGATATTCCTTGGGACTTAAGCTCCTCCATCAAGCGGAAAATGTCAGCAACAACCATTGGGGCAAGGCCCTCAGTAGGCTCATCAATTAAGAGTAATTTTGGATTACCCACCAATACACGAGCCATTGCCAGCATTTGCTGCTCGCCACCAGACAAAGTAGTGCCAGATTGATTTCGTCTCTCCTGTAGACGTGGAAATCTTTCAAAAACCATTTGAATGCGTTGCTCAGCAGCCTTACGCTCGCTTGCTTGAACTTGCATCAATCCAAGCTTAAGATTCCCCTCGACACTTAAGCCCGGGAATATTCTGCGATCTTCGGGAACCAAGCCCATGCCCAGTCGGGTAATTTCATTTGGGGCTAAGGCTCCAATGGCTTGGCCGTGAAATAGTATTTTTCCCTGAGAAGGCCTATGCCAACCGGCAATAGTTTTGACAATGGTAGTCTTCCCAACCCCGTTCCTTCCAAACAAACCTACAGTCTCACCAGGCTTGATGGAGAAATTAACACCCTGCAAAACATGGGACAAACCAAGATTGACATGTACATCATGCATCTCCAAAATCATGCCAACTCCTCACCAAAGTATGCTGTTTGAACAAGTGGATTAGCCCGAACCTCACTAGGAATTCCTTCGGCCAATTTCTTGCCCTGCGCCATGACAATCACTGTTTTGGATAAATCCATTACCAGATCTACATCATGCTCAATCAATAGAACAGTAATTTTTGACCCCAGATGCTTAATAAGCTCAGCGGTATCCTGGGTGTCACCCTGCGACATCCCTTGAGTTGGCTCATCCAATAGCAGAAGTTTTGGCCGAGTAGCTAACGTTACCGCAATCTCTAAGCGTCTTTGCTGACCATGGGATAAAGCTCCCGCAAGCTGCTCACAGCATTCAAGCAATCCAAATTCTTCTAATAATTCATTAGCCCTATCCATTGCAATAGTGCTTTTGCTCAAAGGCAAAAACAAATGGGAGCTCGGCTCTAATGCTTGACTCGCAATTCTTAAGTTATCAATTACAGAGAGATCAAAAAAGAGATTGGTAATCTGAAATGATCGAGCCATTCCACATGACAATCGCCCCTCAGGACTCATGCGAGTAAGATTTTGACCATCAAGCTCTACTAATCCTAAATCAGCCATAAAAGTACCACTAAGCAAATTAAAGAGAGTGCTCTTACCGGCACCATTCGGCCCGATAATAGAAGTAACACCCAAGCGCGTTACATCAAAGCTAACATCATCGACGGCAGCAAGGCCACCGAAACGCTTACTAAGACCCATTGCTTTAAGAATGATTTCCGTATTCTTCATCACTCTCCCCCTTTATGAGAATGATTTTTCCCGAAATATTTAGTCAGTAGGCCAGCTATGCCCTTAGGGGCTGAAACAACTACCACCACAAAGATAAGTCCAATAACAATATGATGATGTACTGTCCAGGTGCCAATGATGGATTTGAATGAGGTTAAAAGAACGCTACCCAAAATGGGTCCGACTAAAGTTCCTACTCCACCCAAGACAACTGTTACAACGGCATTCCCAGAAACGCTAAAGAACATTAGCTCAGGAGAAACAAAACCTCTTAACATCGGATAGAGGGCACCAGAAACAGCCGCAACCACTGCTGCCAAAATAAAGGCCACTTGTTTTGGCCCTTTAGACTTATACCCAACGTAAGCCAAACGATCCTCATTGGATCGAATTGCATGCCAAATCGAACCCATAGGGGTAGTCAAAAAATATTTTAGAACTGCGTATAGCGCACCAATCGTGAGCAATGTAATGACAAAAAATGCGCCGGGTTGACCAGCATCAATAATCCCGAATGGAGTCCAGATTTGCAAAATAGGCACCCCCATCATGCCGTCAGATGCCCCAAGACTTCGCGTGTTGTAGACAACCTTAGCCGCTACCTGCGCTAGTCCAAAGGTAATTAATGCAAAGTAGACTCCCTTTGATCTTAGCGCTATAAAGCTTGCCACCCACCCTAGCGCGATCGAGGTTAGGGTTACAACTCCTATTGCTAAGAAGAATGATGGGGAAACTTCTTTTAAAACTAAAGCAGATAAGTAGGCGCCAAAACCAAAATATAGCGCCTGACCAAGAGACAGCAGTCCGACAATTCCAAGCAATAGATCAACGGACATCGCCAACCCACCAAAGATTAATGACTCCGTGGCTAACCTCAGAAAGAAGGTGTCGCCCAAAATACCACCAATGACAAACAAAGCTCCAGCAGAAACTAATAAAAATATCTCAATCAGCCGAATAGCCTTGACCTGTGGATTATGCATTTTTCATGCCCCCATACAAACCAGTTGGCTTAAACATCAGCACCAAAACCATTACCGTAAATACTAGGGGATCTGACCATACCGGAGAAATGAATAAAGAAGATATTGATTGCAATTGCGTTAACAAAATTCCTGCAATTACAGCACCTTTAATACTTCCAAGGCCTCCTACAATGACGACGCTAAAGGCCATCAAAATAAAATCTCTCCCCATGGTTGGGAAAACTGAATAGATTGGAGCCAGCAACACTCCGGCAAGACCGGCTAAGGCAACACCAAAGGCAAAAGTCAGTGCATAAACTCGCATAACCGGTATTCCTAGGGAAGAGCTCATATCCTTGTCATATGCTGAAGCTCTCACAATGGCCCCCAACTGGGTTTTATAAATCAACGCCCACACAGTGAAAATAATTAAAGCGCCAAACCCCATCAGAAATAGCCTGTAATTTGGGAACATCACTCCCAACAACTCGCTGGCGCCTGAAATAGGAGCGCTAGGCTTAATTGGGTTTGCACCCCAAATAATCTTATAGCCATCTTCCAAAACCATGGCAACGCCAAATGTAAGCAGCAAAGTCAGAATATGTCGGTCTTTATAGTGAAATACTTTTTGAATCAAAAGTCTTTCCATTGCAAAGCCAATTGGAACTAATAACAATGGAACTAATATTAGACAGAGCCAGAATGAAACGCCTAAGGCCATAAGACTCACACTGATGAAAGCACCGGCTGCATAGAATTCACCATGAGACATATTGATTACGTCTAGTAAGCCAAAAATAATAGTTAACCCCAAAGCCATGAGGACCACTGCAACACCAATTGATAGTCCATTGACTATCTGTGGTGCATAAATATATTGCAAGCTCTCTAGCATTGAAAACCCAATCCCTTAGTGAAATTCAGAAACAACACTCCACATCCGCGTAGGATGGATGTGGAGTAATTTACTAATTTATTAAAAACGAGTACATGTATCAGGGCCTATTGCCTGATCAGCAGACACTCTTCCAACAATGTTGAACTCGCCATTCTCTACACGAACAGCAAACATATCTTGCATTGCCTGATGATCACCAGCACGCATCTTCTTGGTACCTTGCGGGGTTTGCCAGCTTAAATCATTCATAGCGGTCCGAACTTTATCGGTTTCTGTAGACTTCGCCTTTTCAACTGCAGCCTTATAAAAATACAAAAGGCCATAGGAGTCAGCGCCATAAAGATCAGGGAGCTTGTTATATGCCTTTTGGAAATCAGCTACAAACTTTTTATTAGCTGGATTATCCAGCTTAGGCGAGTAGCCAACGCCGGTAACAAATCCATTCGCCGACTTGCCAATCGCACCCATATTTTGCGAAGTGACCGTCCCAGAAGCGCCAACAATTGTTACCCCTTTATTTACGCCATACTCATCCATTTGAGTAAATAAGCGGACGGTATCGTTACCCGCCACAGAGGTATAAATAACATTAGGCTTAGCAGCCCTTACTTGACCAAAGTATGGTGAGTAGTCTTTGTTGTCGAGTGGTGCAAAAACCTCGCCAACATCCTTAGCGCCTTTTTCAGTAGATGCTTTTTTAAATGCCGAGACCGTACTACGCCCCATCTCATAATCAGGTCCAATAAAGAAAATATTGGCCTTAGGAATCTCTTTATCCACCCATGCTGCCAATGCAGCAGACTGCATACCAGCGCGAGCATTTACACGGAATACGTTTGGCGAGCATTTATCTGCAGTAATTGAATCGGCGAATGAAACCGTTGTTGCTATCAGCTTATTGTTTCGCTCAGCAAGTTGTCCTACGGCCAGAGTTGAGCCTGAATTAACCGTTCCAGTTAAAAATTCTACCTTTTCTACTTGGAATAATTTTTCGGCTTTCTGAGTTGCAACGGCTGGATTTGCTTCTTCATCCTCATAAATTAAATCAATTTTTCGACCATTGATACCACCAGCCGCATTGATTTCTTTTGCCGCCAGATCTAAACCCATTTTTACTTGCTCACCAATTGGTGTGTAAGTTCCAGATAAAGGCGTCACTACGCCGATTTTGATGGGACCTGATTGCGCCAAAACCAATGAAGCGCCAAGACTTAAGGCAGCTACTAGAGCGATTTTCTTAATTTGAAATTGCTTTTTCATTATGTACGTCTCCTTTAAAAAAATTAACGGCCAACAAAATTTGGTTGACGCTTTCCATGAAACGCTTCAACCCCTTCTTTAAAATCTTCTGAATTGCGCAAACGGCTATAGCAATGACCTTCCACTTCAATAGCTGTAGTTAACAAACAATCCTCTGTTTCATTCAGCATCTTTTTGGCGGTTCTCTGAGCCATTGGTGAGAATGCTCGCAGCTCATCCACTAACTTAGAAACAGCATTACTGAGTTCTGAATCGGGAACACATTCGGTTGCAACACCCCATTCATATGCTTGCTGCCCCTTGATGCGCCTAGAACGCATCACGATATCCTTGGTTCTGGTGATCCCTACCATTTTTTGTAAACGCGCAGATCCACCTGAGCCGGGAATTTGCCCTAATTTTTGCTCTGGTAAGGCGTATAAGGTTGATTCTGCTGCGATTCGAAAATCACATGCTAGAGATATTTCGAAGCCCACGCCAAAACAATAGCCATGATTTGCAGCAATGACAGGCTTAGTACAACGCGTGGGCGCCGCAATATTCCAAGCAAGTTTTGATACGTGCTCTGGCGTTGCCTCTAAAAAGCCTTTGATATCACCGCCACTTGAGAAATGCTCACCTTCGGCTCTCAATACAATGATGCGGACACGGTCATCAGCATCCAAGGCCTCGAACGCAGCCCGCAATTGATCCCGCTGCGGCATTTGTATGACATTAAATGGGGGCCTCTTTAATACAATGTCAGCTCTTTGATGAGATTCATCAATTTCCACATAAAAACCATCAAGGTTATCGAGGATATTGCTAAAAGGATGTTTCAAAATAGTAGTCATAAGGTCTTTCTAGTAAAAAAATTAAGCTCTTTCATATTCGCCAGCAACTAACATACGCCGCAATACCTTACCTACAGGCGACTTGGGAATCTCTTTAACAAATACATACTCACGGGGGCGTTTAAAGTTAATCAAATCTGAGCCGCGGCAATATTCATCTAATGCGTCTGAATCTACATTTCCTGATGCCCTAATAAAGGCAACCACTTTTTGTCCAAGGCGATCATCCTTCAATCCTGCAACAGCCACCTCACTTACTGAGGGATGCAAAGACAAAATAGATTCAATTTCAACAGGGGAAATGTTTTCGCCACCAGAAATAATCATGTCATCAACCCGTCCCGTAACAAATAAGTCACCTGATGCATCAAAGTAGCCCGTATCACCTGTGAAATACCAGCCATCACGAATAGACTTTTGATCAGCATCGGGGCGTTTCCAGTAACCTTCAAATGCTTCATCCCCCGAGAGATCACAAATGATCTGGCCCTCTTCATTGCAACCCGCTATTTGACTTGGCAGTGTTTGCACAGAAACTTGATCTAGCTTCACCACTCTAATGCGTGCATTCAAACCTGCTTTTCCAGCGCAACCTGGCTTTAACACCGCATTCTGATTAATGGTGTATGTATAAATCTCGCTTGAACCATAATGGTTCACAAATAATTCAGGGGCAAAGGCCTCGCTTAATTTAAGCAATAAAGCGTCATGCATAGGGGCCCCTGCAAATCCAAGCTTCTTAACAGTCTTGACCCGACTCGAATTGAAACTCTTAGACTCAATCATGTCGTGATAAAGCGTTGGAACTAAATAGAGATGAGTTACAGCCTCGCTTTCGATCGCCTCTATCGCCTTATTCACATCCCAACGTGGGACTGCGACATAGGTTCCATTGACAATGCATAAAGACAGTAGCGTTCTTACACCCATGGTGTGATAAAGCGGCATGACACCCAATGTCACCTCGCCCATTGCATATTGGTTTTGTGCAACATGTGCAATTCCCGCTGCTCGCTCTGCACGCTGCTTTCTCGGGACACCCTTCGGCTTACCTGTGGTACCAGAAGTAAAAAGCATGACAGATATGTCTTCCACATGACCGCGCGCTTCGGGAAAATTCTCTTTTTGAATAAGCTCATCAAAATAAACATGCCCATCTAAAGATGTTTTCTCCATGCAAAGGATTACAGGGATTGAATGGCTTGTTTTGGACTCCAGATAGTTATTAAGTGAAATTTCCTCAACAAACGCTAATTTCACATCCGCATTTTGTGCACAGTAGTCAATCTCATCTGGCTTGGAACGCCAATTTAATGGGACGATAGCTACACCCGCCATCTGGCATGCCCAATGAATTGTTGCAGCCTCATAGCGATTTTGCAAAACAGTCAAAATCCGATCGCCACGCTTTAAGCCCTGTTCGTTAAAAAATTGCTGAATAGCACCTATATGAAGTGCCCACTCCCTGTAGGTGTGACGTCTACCTCCATCAACAATCGCCAACTTATCAGGCTCACGCTCAACAGCCTGTAAAAAAGTTCGACCTAAATCAAGCATGTTCTCCTCCATTTTGGCGCGCTCTAGTTGCTGCAACTTCTAAAACCGCTTCGACAATGCCAACGTAACCAGTGCAACGACATAAATTTCCCGATAAACCCTCTCGCACTTGCGACTCAGTTGGCAGAGGATTCTTTTTAAGCAAATCCTCTGCTGACAGTAAAAATCCTGAGGTACAAAATCCACATTGCAGCGCATGATGTTTTTTAAAAGCATTTTGTAAGTCAGTCATTTCACCTGACTTTGCCATTCCTTCTACTGTATTTACTTTGGCACCATCGGCCTGGCATGCAAACATGAGGCAAGAGCGTACGATTTGTCCATCAAACTCAACTGTGCATGCTCCGCATACGCCATGCTCGCAACCTGCATGGGTGCCCGTTGATCCTAAATCATGCCGAATATAATCTAGCAATGTCGTGCGTGATTCACAAGCCCCTTCACGCTCAACCCCGTTTAATATTAGTTTTACCTGGTGGCTCTTCATCGTATTTCGTCACTTTTAAAATCTATGGCCTGTTGGCACGCACGCTTCCCCAATGTGCGCATTAAATGTCTACGTAATCCCGATGTTGCGGTTGGATCTTCCCTTACCTCAATCTCAGCAGCTAAATCATCGATAAATTGATTAGCCTCATCGAGGGAGCTGGCAGCACATTTGTATACCTTCACAACATCATCGATGCCACCAAAGCCTATAGTCCAGTGATCGCCTTCCTTAATGACTGCGACAGCTACTACTGCAAAATCACCGTGGCGATAACCATATTCAGAAAATCCAAACCCAGCATGAGGTCTACGAATTGGGAACTCCACAGCCTCGATGAACTCATTTGACTGACGGCTGGTTTGAAGAGCCCCCAAGAAAAAATCTTTTGCCTGTACCACTCGCTTCTTTTTCTTGCTTGTCAGAGTTACCGAACCCTCTAATACCGATAAACCAAGAACCAATTCAGCGCTTGGGTCAGCATGCGCAATCGATCCACATACTGTTCCACGATTCCGAATCGGGGCGTGGGCTATCCACGGAAACATCATGCTTAAAAGCGGTTGAGTCCTACGAAGATCACTCCAATGCTCTAATTCAGACTGCCTAACGCCAGCCCGAACCTGAAGTACATCACCAGATACGCCAAAATTTTTCAGCTCTTCAACCTTATTAATATCAATTAAATGATCCGGACTAGCCACTCTCATTGCCAATACAGGGACAAGAGTTTGGCCGCCAGCTATAACGCGGGCATCCTCGCCATACCTATCCAGTAAATCTAAAATATGAGACGAGGAGCGGGCTTGGTGCATCACAAATGGCGCAGATTTCATTTGCCTATCCCCAATAATCCAATCAATCGCCCTATCAGGGCTTTAAATAGACCCTCCTGTTTTGCACCAGCTTCTTTTGCGAGAGCTCTAAATAATTGATCCAATACCAAACGGATTGCACCCTCTAATAATCTGCTGCCGATTGCTGCGAGCTTTCCTGATACTTGAGCTTGGTAGTCGTAGCTTAAAACAGTCGTATTACCATCTTTTTTAAGACTGACTTGACCCATTCCAAGTGCCATTCCTAAAGGCCCCCGACCCTCTCCACCCAAGATAAAGCTATCGGGACTTTGAATATTCGTTAAGTCAACCTTAGCCGCAAATCGAGCCTTTGCAATGCCAATCCGTACAACCGCTATGCAGTCATACTGAAAGCCATTAGATATGGATTTTTTATTAATTGACTCACAGCCTGGTATGACATTTCTTAATCTATTTGGATCTAGTAATACGGCGAAGATATTCTCCGGCAGGACATTTAACCTCACCTCACCTTGCGCTTTCAAAGGATAGTCAGCATTTGCAGTAATCGATGAAACTTGACTAGAATATTTATCAAGTCTTAGTGAACCCTTTTCTACCAGGAGCGCATGAATTCGGCTGGGGGTTGCGGGCAGCACAATATCCTCAATATCTAAAGCATCCGAAATAGCATTTGCAATACATACAGGGGTACTCATGCTGTTACCTTCGCCAATACCTTTTGCACCTAGGGGCGTAAAGGGGCTGGGAGACTCTTGATGGTAAATTTTTGGCACACCGATATCACTTGGTGTAGGTAAACGGTAGTCCGCAAAAGTTCCCGAGAGGAAATTTCCATCGCTGCTATACACGAACTCTTCAAAAAGAGCCGCACCCACAGCCTGTGCATAAGCGCCATAAATCTGACCATCTGCTAAGGCAGGGTTTAGTATCTTTCCCGCATCATGCACGGTGATGTACTGATCAATTTTTGCCGAACAGGTCTCGGGATCTATTTCGATACCACACGCATCCAGTGCAAAACCATACGCTGCAGAAGTATTAATTCGGTCATCCTCATCAGGAGCCTCTAGAACATCCGCACTCCAAAACTGTGTTTCCTGCAGCGCAAGAATGGCCTCACTTCCAAGCGCCTCTCGAATCAACCCAGGAGACCAATGAAAGTTTCCACAAATTCTGGAGAAAGGAATGCCGCCGTCTTCAGCCCCAATCACAGATATATTGCCATTTGCAAAAATTAACTGTTCAGGCTTGGCCTTAAGTACATGAGCAGCATAATCCGCAATCCGAGCTTTTAATTTTTCTGCCGCCAGAAATACCGTTCCCGCGACAGCACCTGCAAAACGACTTGAGTAATTCCCAGCGGCAATAGACCATGCATCTTTTGCGGTATCAAAATCAACGTTCACCTGAATTTGAGATGGCAAAACACCGAAAACATCTGCTAGCAATTGACTAATCACTGTTTGATGTCCCTGCCCAGCAGGAGCTGAAGCAATATTGGCGGCAATGTTCCCCGAGGGATCTACGCTAACTGTTGCTGAAGTAATGGCGCCATTTTTAGGGCCCGCTTTTGCGCGTTGCTCTTTTGTAAGAACAGTAGTGATATAGCCCATATTAGAGACTGAAGGCTCAACAATCGATGCAATACCAATGCCGTAGTAGCGACCTTCTTTTTTTGCCTGCTCTTTACGATCTAGTATTTTTTTAAATTCTGGTGAACTCTCCAGCGTTTTTAAAGCCTGTTGATAATCGCCTGAATCTAGCAAAGCCCCTGCAGCCGCTCGATAAGGGAACTGTTCTTTTTGAACATAGTTTAATGAAGCGATTTCTTGATGCGTTTTACCTAATACTTTTGCAATTTTTTGAATCAAACGCTCAAGTGCATAGTAAACCTGAGGGCCACCAAACCCCCTTACTAGCCCAGTAGGAGTTTTGTTAATGAGTACAACACGATTGCGAATATTTAAATTCTGAATTTTGTAAGGGCCAGTTACACAGCCATGCATACGATAAAGTGTTGCAGGCTCTGGCGCCCTTAAATATGCGCCACAATCTTCAATTTGATCGTAGTCTAGGGCCAAAATTTTTCCTTCGACATCGACTGCGGCACGTAGATGCGTGTGACGGGATGTCGCAGAAGTGGCCGCCTGAAGATGCTCTAGGCGATCCTCAATAAATTTCACTGGGGCACCTGCCTTACGCGATGCTAGACAACTCATAATGACATATGGCAATACTGCTTGCTTGACACCAAAACTGCCACCAGAATCCGGGGCAACATGATGACGCAGTTTGGTTCCTGGGACTTTTAACGCAGCAGCCATTACTACATGCAATGAAAATGGCCCCATAAAATTTGATGTTACTTCGTACGAAGAGTCTGCGCCTCGCCATTGGGCCACTACCCCACCAGTCTCCAATGGTGTGCAAGAGTTACGGGGATAACGAATATCAACCTCAACAATGCTAGAGGCATTTTTAAATGCGCTCTCAGGGTCGCCATAACGATATGAGCGATCTAAAACACAATTGCTACCAATATCTTTATGCAGAACAATAGATGCGTCTGTTAGAGCAGTATCTACATCGACCACAGCGGGAAGTGGCTGAATATCTAATGCCACCCTTTCAGCACCATCCTCTGCCAATGCTCTTGATTCGGCAATGACTACTGCTATGGGCTCTCCAACATAGCGCACATACTCACTAGCCAAGACCCACTGACGCATTGGCGTTTTAACAGCAACCACTAATGGGTTAGACCAAGCCTGTACATCATCGATCGTCAAAATTGCCCGGACACCTTTAACCTGTTGTGCTGACTCAATATCTACAGAAATAATTTTTCCATGAGCAATCGGAGAGCGCACAACAGCCGCGTATAGGGTGCCAACTGGCAGAGGTAGATCGTCCAAGTAGCGACCTCCACCCATCAGTAGAGCGGCATCTTCAATGCGCTCACATGCCTTGCCTAAATAATTTGAACTTGTTTTCAATGCAATCTTTTCAGCTAAATTAAGAATAATTAATGCTGAAAGAAGCTTAATGATCAGATAGGAACGATGCTTACCCTAAAGTCCGATGACTTACCTTAGAGTCTGATTATGTATATCAGGAAAACCCTAGGAGTCTAGCTTGGGAGCCTTCTCTACTTGCTGACGATAGAGACTTGGAGTAACCCCTTGGTGCTGTTTAAAGAATCTAGTGAAATGACTTTGAGCAGAAAAGCCGAGTTCATCACCAATATGTATCAGGCTTTCCCCTTTATCGGCGAGCGCATCGAATGCAAACTCCATCCTGAGGACATTAGCAAATATCACCGGTGAAAGCCCCGTACAGCGTCTGAAAAGCTCAAAAAAATGGGAGCGAGAAAGATCTACGCTTTGCGCAACCGCGGAAATATCACTAAACCCTTGCGGCGAGGTGCGCATTATATGGATAGCTTTCCGTATCCTAGGATCCATAAACGCTAATGAATTACCGGAGTTCCTCAAATCACCTTGGGTGAGAAGATCAGCATCATCCATGAAGCTCAATACGAGCTCAAGCAAGATGGATTCAAGGTAATCATGGGTAATTTGATCGGCCCACCAGAGCTCCATTGAAATCTTTTCCAATACCTGCTTTTGATGTGCACCCAAACCAGATAGGTTGTTGATAAAAAACCGGGGATGGCTACTAGCCAAGAATTTTTTACTAAACGATGCTAGCCACTTTGGCTCAAGGTACAGCGCAAGCAAGATAGGGTTTTGATCATTAACTGGTAAATGGAGGTAAGAATGCTCCTCCCAAGCATTGATCAGAACTGCATTGTCATCTGTTAAGGGGCAAAGCTGCCCCCTTACCTGAAAAGCAATGTCTGGGCCTGCTACCTTACATAAAATGTGGCAGTGATGGTGAGCATGGGTTACTAGGGGGGCATCCATCTCTAGGAGTGCCACCCTACCAAAATCGCCATGAAGAAGTCGAATTACTTTTGACATGCGTTAAATCATCTCATATAGCGGCACTAGTGATAGGCAATTTTTTTTATTGCGCTGCAAAAGAAAAAAGCCCTGATTTCTCAGGGCTTTCATTAGCCATAAGCTATCGGCACTCTATTTCTTCTTTACTGGTGGCAAATCAGTGCAATGGCCGTGAGCTGCTTCAGCAGCGAGACCCACAGACTCACCCAGCGTTGGGTGCGGATGAATGGTCTTACCGATATCTACTGCATCAGCACCCATCTCGATTGCCAAACACACTTCACCAATTAAATCACCTGCGTGTGTGCCAACAATGCCACCACCAATAATGCGATGAGTCGTAGCATCAAATATCAACTTGGTGAAACCTTCATCCCGTCCATTCGCAATCGCGCGTCCACTAGCAGCCCATGGGAACAGACCCTTCTCATAAGCAATGCCTTGAGCTTTGCACTGCTCTTCCGTCAAACCAGCCCAAGCTACCTCAGGATCAGTGTAGGCAACTGATGGAATTTGCTTCGCATCAAAGTAAGACTTTTCACCAGCGGCAGCTTCGGCAGCAACGTGACCCTCATGCACCGCCTTGTGTGCCAACATTGGTTGACCAACCAAGTCACCAATCGCAAAAATATTGGGCACATTGGTACGCATTTGTTTATCAACAGGAATAAACCCACGTTCATCAACCTGAACACCCGCTTTACCGGCATCAATCTTCTTGCCGTTAGGTGTGCGCCCTACAGCAACCAATACCAAGTCATAGGTTTGCGGTTCTGCTGGTGCGTTTTCACCCTCAAAACTCACTTGAATTCCGTCAGGTTTAACTTCTGCCTTGGCTGCGCGGGTCTTCAGCATGATTTTTTCAAAACGTCCGGCATTGAATTTCTCCCAGACTTTCTCTAAATCACGATCGGCGCCGGCCATTAAGCCATCCATCATTTCGGCAATATCAATGCGTGAACCTAGCGTACTGTATACAGTGGCCATCTCTAAACCAATAATGCCGCCACCAATGACTAACATGCGTTTAGGAATACTCGTGAGTAATAAGGCGCCGGTGCTATCTACAATGCGTGGATCTTCAGGCAAGAAAGGTAATTTCACAGGCTGACTACCAGCAGCAATGATGGCCTTCTGAAAACGCACTACTTCTTTTTTGCCAGTGAGATCCTGACCAGTGCCATCGGTTAACTCTACTTCGACATGGTTTGCATCCAAGAATTTACCTAGACCACGCACCACTTTTACTTTACGGGCTTTTGCCATACCAGCAAGTCCGCCAGTTAACTTAGCGATGACGGATTCTTTATAACCACGCAACTGATCAATCTCAATCTTTGGTGCGCCAAAAGTGATGCCATGCTTAGCCATCGTTTTGACTTCATCCATTACCGAGGTTGTATGCAGTAAAGCTTTTGATGGAATACAGCCAACGTTTAAGCAAACACCGCCCAAAGTTGGGTAGCGCTCCACTAAAACCGTATTCATGCCCAAGTCAGCACTACGAAAAGCTGCGCTATAGCCACCAGGGCCAGCACCAAGTACCAACACTTCACACTCATGATCAACTTTACCGCTGTACTGCCCTGCCACTGGGGCAGGTGTGAGTGCGGCTGAAGCTGGAGCAGGAGCTGGTGAAGATACTGCTGGGGCAGGAGCAACAGCATGCGCTGCGCTACTGACCTCAATCTCTGCAATCACAGAACCTTTACTGACCTTATCACCTAGCTTGACTGCAATGCTAGTGATAGTACCGGCAGCATCTGCTGGCACTTCCATAGTTGCTTTATCAGATTCTAGAACTAGCAGTGGCTGCTCTTTTTCAATCACATCGCCAACTTTAACCAGCACTTCAATCACTGGTATATCTGAATAATCGCCAATATCTGGAACAAGGATCATTTGCTTAGCCATAGATCCCCCTTACAGACTGGCACGACGGAAGTCGGCCAAGAGCTGAGCTACGTACACGTTAAAACGCGTAGCTAAGGCACCATCAATCACACGATGGTCTGCAGATAAAGACAATGGGCAAATGAGACGCGGCACAAATTGCTTACCATCCCAAACCGGTTTCATGGCTGCTTTGCTTACACCCATAATGGCTACTTCTGGAGCATTCACAATTGGTGAGAAATACGTACCACCGATACCGCCAAGAGATGAGATCGTAAAGCTAGCACCTTGCATTTGGTCTGGCTTTAATTTGCCATCACGTGCAAGAGCAGCTAAGTCTGAAGTTTCTTTGGCTAACTCAAAGATGCCTTTCTTATCCGCATCTTTAATCACTGGCACAACTAATCCAGTAGGAGTATCTGCCGCAAAACCAATATTGAAGTATTTCTTCAGAATCAGATCATCGCCATCCAAAGAGCTATTGAACTCTGGATATTTTTTCAATGCAGCTACAGCGGCTTTCATTAAGAAAGCGAGCATCGTGATCTTGACACCCTTCTTCTCATGCTCTTTGTTAGTGAGAACGCGGAATGCTTCTAAATCAGTGATGTCAGCATCTTCGTGATAAGTCACGGCTGGGATCATCACCCAGTTACGACCTAAATTGGCTGCAGTGAGTTTCTTAATTCGGTTAAGTGGCTGACGCTCGATCTCACCAAACTTCGTGAAATCTACCTTCGGCCAAGGAATCAGATTTAAGCCACCTAAACTACCGCCACTAGAAGCAGCTGCAGGACTACCTGCGCCACCACTCATTGCGGCCTTCACAAATGCCTGCACATCTTCTTGAGTAATACGACCCTTAGGGCCAGATCCTTTGACCTGCGTAATGGTGACACCAAGCTCACGTGCAAACTTACGCACGGATGGACTGGCATGACTGACTGCAGCATCTGCTGACGGAGGTGTAATGCTGATAGGCGGTGGTGCTGGTGCACGTGCAATTGGAGGTTCAACTGCCTTGGTCACTGGAGCTGCTGGTGCTGCTACAGCAGTAGGTACAGGAGCTGATACAGCACCAGATGCCCCACCTTCCAAGATCAGAACCACTGATCCCTCAGAAAGGCTGTCACCCACTTTCACTTTCACTTCTTTCACAATGCCAGAGTGTGATGATGGAACATCCATTGTGGCTTTGTCAGACTCAAGCACAACAATAGATTGCTCTTTCTCAACCTTGTCACCAGCTTTAACCAAGACTTCGATTACTGGTACATCTTTATAGTCACCGATATCTGGGACTTTGATTTCAATCGGTGCGCTACTAGCGGCTGCAGGAGCTTGCGCAGGCGCGCTAGCCGCTAGTGTCGCTACTGGTACCGGAGCTGAAGTTGCAGCATCCTCTTCCAAGGTAATCACTAGGGATCCCTCAGAAAGGCTGTCACCCACTTTCACTTTCACTTCTTTCACAATGCCAGAGTGTGATGATGGAACATCCATTGTGGCTTTGTCAGACTCAAGCACAACGATCGATTGCTCTTTCTCAACTTTGTCACCAGCCTTTACCAAGACCTCAATGACGGGCACATCTTTATAGTCACCGATATCTGGGACTTTGATTTCAATTATTTGACTCATAGTGTTTATCTCTTATCAAACCGTCATTGGGTTTGGTTTAGTAGTATCGATGTCATATTTCTTAATCGCCTCTGCCAACTTAGAGCGATCAAGCTGGCCAGAATCAACCAATGACCTTAGGGCAGTCAGAACTACCCAACGACGATCCACCTCAAAGAAGTCACGGAGTTTTTCGCGGGTATCGGAACGACCAAAGCCATCCGTACCCAAGACTTCATAACGGCGACCCATATGCTGAATGGCTGGACGAATCTGCTCAGCAAACAAGCGGACATAGTCAGTTGCGGCAATCACCGGGCCGGTAGTATCTTTAAGACATTTCTCTACATGAGATAAAGCGGGTGCAGCAGTTGGATTTAAGAGATTGCTACGGTGTACCGCAGTCCAATCACGTCCAAGCTCTGTAAAGCTTGGGCAACCCCACAAGTCTGAAGCAATGCCCCAGTCTTTATGAAGAATTTCTGCCGCCTCAATCACTTCACGGAAGATGGTTCCTGAACCCAAGAGCTGTACGCGCAACTTTGATTTATCGTCACCAACTGACTTGAGCTTATACATACCCTTAATGATGTCTTGCTCCGCACCCTTAGGCATTGCTGGATGTGAATAGTTTTCATTCATCAAAGTGACGTAGTAGTAAACGTCTTCCTGAACTTCCAACATACGACGCATACCATCCTGAATCACAACCGCCAATTCAAATGAGAAGGTTGGGTCATAGCTGATACAGTTTGGAACTGCACCACTCCACAGGTGACTATGGCCATCTTCGTGTTGCAAGCCTTCGCCGTTCAACGTAGTCCTACCTGCTGTACCACCCAGCAAGAAACCACGGCTACGCATATCGCCTGCCGCCCAAGCTAAGTCACCAATACGCTGGAAACCAAACATGGAGTAGAAGATATAGAAAGGTAACATCGGTACGCCATGCGTAGAGTAAGAAGTTGCTGCTGCGATCCAATCACACATACCGCCAGCTTCGTTAATGCCCTCTTGCAGAATTTGACCGGTCTTATCCTCTTTATAGAACATCAATTGATCATGATCTTCTGGGGTGTAAAGCTGACCCAATTGATTCCAAATACCCAATTGGCGGAACATGCCTTCCATACCAAAAGTTCGTGACTCATCCGGAACAATCGGCACCACGCGCTTACCCAAGACCTTATCGCGCACTACTGTATTGAGCATGCGCACAAATGCCATAGTGGTAGAGATCTCACGGCCTTCTGTAGTGGCCTCAAGCAATGGCGCAAAGGTCTCTAATGACGGTACTGGCAAGCTCTCGGCCTTAGTACGACGTTGCGGCAAGTAGCCACCCAATTCTTGACGACGCGCCTTCATATATTCCAACTCAGGACTACCTTCCGCAAACTTCACTAAAGGCATTTCGTCTAATTGCTCATCCCTTACCGGGATCTCGAAGCGATCACGGAAGCGACGTACGTCGTCGTCATTCATCTTCTTCGCTTGGTGAGCAATATTCATTGCCTCCCCAGAGCCACCCATACCGTAACCCTTAATGGTGTGGGCCAAAATGACAGTTGGTTGATCTTTGGTATTTACAGCAGCGTGGAAGGCTGCAAAGACTTTATGAGGGTCGTGTCCGCCACGGTTGAGTTGCCAGATCTCATCATCACTCCAGTCGCTCACTAAAGCTTTTAACTCCGGGGTGTTAAACACGATCTCGCGAACATAGGCGCCATTCTTAGACTTCATAGTCTGATACTGACCATCGACGATCTCACCAAGGCGTTGCATCAAGATGCCCTTCTTGTCGCGCGCAAATAATGCATCCCACTGACCGCCCCACACGACCTTGATCACATTCCAACCGGCACCACGGAACTCGCCTTCAAGTTCTTGAATAATTTTTCCGTTACCGCGCACTGGTCCATCTAAGCGCTGCAAGTTACAGTTAATTACAAAAATAAGGTTGTCGAGTTTTTCACGACCAGCCATTCCAATCGCGCCCAATGATTCTGGTTCGTCGGTTTCACCGTCACCCAAGAAAGCCCAAACTTTACGACTCTGCTCCTGAATAAATCCACGATCCGTGAGGTACTTCATAAAACGCGCTTGATAAATCGCCATGATCGGGCCTAAGCCCATCGATACCGTTGGGAACTGCCAGAAGTCAGGCATCAACCAAGGATGTGGATAACTAGAGATACCCTTGCCACCTACTTCTTGGCGGAAGTTATTGAGTTGCTCTTCTTCAAGGCGACCCAGCATATATGCGCGGGCGTACACACCTGGCGCTGAATGGCCCTGCACAAATATGAGATCTCCGCCATGCTCAGGAGATGGTGCGTGCCAGAAATGGTTAAAGCCAACGTCATACAAGGTAGCTGCTGACTGGAATGAAGAAATGTGTCCACCAACGTTCGTATCTTTGTTGGCGCGCAGAACCATCGCCATTGCATTCCAGCGTGTGTAAGAACGAATGCGATGCTCTACGTTTTGATCACCAGGTAAACGCGCTTGGTTTTCAACGGGAATAGTATTGATGTAAGGAGTCTCAGCATGGAAAGGCTGAACAACTCCGTTTACACGTGCATGAGAAATTTGTTGATCAATCAGATAGGCAGCTCTCTCGGGACCCTCGTTGCGAATAACGCCATCGAGCGCCTGCAACCATTCTTGAGTCTCCCCTGGATCAGGGTCCTGGGCATTCTGTTTACCTAGTATTTGGTCTGGAACTGCTGCCATCTTTTGTCTCCATTAAATAGTACTTAATTTGTCATTAACTCTATAGGCAACATTCTAGGAAGGTATATGGGTGTAAACAAGCAATTTTCCACATAATGATAAGATTTATCATAATATGATATTTTATTGCACTGCAAATAAGAATTTGGAAAGCAGGCAAAAATGCGTTTCAGAGTAGCTATTTGAGGCAAAATCCTCATATTAATGAAAAAAACAGCCTTTTCCGGACTTATTCTTAGTCCATTCAGATGGCTCCGCAAAATTCGCGGATTTAGGCTTGTTTACACCCCCCTGCTTGCAATCGTTTTATTTACTGTTGTCATGGGCATTATTTTGGGCACCCTGCATTTGCAGGAAAAGAATCAGCAAGAGGCTGCCCTATTTAGAGAGCTCTCTTTTGCCAAGCAACGGATTCAGTCTCGCTTTGTCAGCAATCTAGATGCATTAACTACGATCAATCGAGAAGTTGCAGCCAGCGAAGACCAAGTCAAGTTAAGACAAATTGCTCGTGAGCAAGCAGAAGATATTGTTTTAAACAATCATGAGATCGTCAGAATCATTTGGCTGAATAATAAAATTCAACGTGAATGGATTGCTCCAGCCGAAAACGGGAAAACAGATTGGATTAGCAGAAACCAGAATGATCAATCTATTCATGCCAGTCTTTTATCTGCAATCGAACTGAGCAGACTAACTAGTCGGGCAGCCTTTAGCAAATTCATCTCTTTAAATACGCCAGAAGATGAACCGATCTCTGCAGATAGAAAAATTGTTTTTTGGCAAGTTGTGCCTAATATTGTTGGTGGTGAAATTATTGGTTACTTGGCAGCCCTCTACACCACCCAAGGCATCTTAGATGTCATTCCAGGGGAGCTCAAATCGCATTACCGCTTTACCTTGCTCACTGACAATGAAAGGGTGCTGGGTATATCTTCTGACAAGAACACTCCGAAAAGAGCGTTTAGTAATGAGACCAGCTTAGATATTGGAGTCTTGAGCCCGAATATCAATTTACGCATTGATACCTACCCTCCGCCCACCAATCTCACCTTCAGAATGTTAATTGGTGTAGTGCTGGGTTTAAGCGCATTCGTAGTGTGGAGCTTGTGGTCAGTGCTCAAGCAGATGCAAGTGCGGCAAGAGGCAGAAGCTAGCCTGCGCACAGAAACGAGTTTTCGTAATGCTATGGAAAATTCCACTCCAGTGGGCATTCGTGCACATGACATGCAAAAGCGCATTACCTATGTAAATCGTGCTTTTTGTGAAATGACGGGCTGGTCATCCGAAGAGCTAACAGGCCTCACCCCGCCATTTCCATTCTGGCCCGACTCTAGAAGAGATGAGCTTGTAGAAAAAATGAATCGTGCTCTAAGGGCAGATATCTCAGGGAACATGAAGATCGGAATCGAAGGTGTCATTTTAAAAAGGGATGGCTCCTTAATACAGACGCGCACCTTTATTGCGCCACTCATTAATGAAAAAGGTAAGCAAACTGGTTGGGTTACTTCGTTAATTGATATTTCTGAGCCTAAAAAGATTCGTGAAGAATTGGCGGCTTCTCAAGAACGCTTCACCACTGTTCTAGAAAGTCTAGATGCAGCCGTATCGGTGGTATCACCCGAAACTAACGCCCTACTCTTTGCCAATCGTTTTTATCGAGAACGTTTTGGTAATGACTCTAAAGGCCATTTCCAGTTAGCTGGTATTGATACGAGCAACACAACGATGCGAGAAATTGCTGAAGATCTAGAGGACTCTCCCCCTGGAATTCCAACCTCTTTCTTGTATCAAGAATCCGAATCGGAAGAAGTTCAGTTAAGCGATGATAGCAATCAGTGGTTTGAGGTTAGACGTCGTTTTATCCCATGGGTAGACGGGCATCTTGCACAATTATTAATTGCTACCGACATTACTACTCGCAAGGAAGCGGATGATTTAGCACTACAACAGCAAGAGCGGATGCAGTTCACCAGTCGCTTAACCACTATGGGTGAAATGGCATCCTCTTTGGCACATGAATTAAATCAGCCTTTGTCTGCCATCTCCAACTACTGCATGGGTGTTGCAAAACGCTTGGATGGCAACTTAGACCCCGCACTGTCTAAAGAAATTTTGCCTGCGCTCGAAAAGGCTTCTGAACAAGCGCATCGAGCGGGCACTATCATTCAACGGATTCGAGGCTTTGTAAAACGCAGTGAACCGCAACGCAAAGCATCTTGCATTACCGAAATCATTAATGACGCGGTTGGCTTGGTAGAGATAGAAGCCCATCGTCACCGCTTAAGTATTCATTCAGAGATTACTGACAACCTACCGGTAGTAGATTTGGATCCGGTCCTCATCCTGCAGGTAGTGGTAAATCTTCTCAAAAACGCCTTGGACAGCGTACGAGAGGCCTACCCCCTTTCCTCCCGCTGGTCGGCACCTCCCGTTCGAATTAGAGCAGATTTAGATACCAGCATTTTCCCGGCAATGCTCAGAATCCAGGTAACCGACGCAGGGGGCGGTATCCCAGAAAACGTGCTAGAACGCATGTTTGAGCCGTTTTTTAGTACAAAATCTGATGGAATGGGCATGGGACTCAATATTTGTAGATCCATTATTGAGTCTCACCATGGCAGACTTTGGGCTACCAATGTCCAGGACTCAGAACAGACCAAACTAGCGGGCTGCACCTTTACAATACTTCTACCCTTGGAATCCCCACAATCCGAGACTAATGTTTAAGATTGAATTTTAAGATTTACCTGACGAGAGCTGATATGAACTTAAGCGCCACTGCAAAACCAAACCAAGCTGAAGTTGTCTATGTAGTCGATGATGATGAAGCGGTAAGAGATTCACTTACTTGGCTTTTAGAAAGCAATGGCTATGTTGTTCGTTGCCATGCTAGCGCAGAACGTTTCTTGCAGTCTTTACAAAGCACTGATAAGTCAACTATCTCTTGTGCTATTTTGGATGTGCGCATGCCTGGTATGTCAGGTCTCGAGTTACAAGAGCGTCTTACAAGTGAAAACTTGCCAATGCCAGTTGCTTTCATTACCGGCCATGGTGATGTGACTATGGCAGTCTCCACTATGAAACGTGGTGCAGTGGATTTCATTGAAAAGCCTTTTAAAGAAAATGATCTCTGTGGGCTAGTAGACCGCATGCTTGCTAAAGCACGCATTGACTATTCACAAGCCAGTCAACGCAAAATTACCCAGAGCTTACTCAGCAAGCTCACTGGTCGTGAGCGCCAGGTTCTTGAGCGCATTGTTGCTGGTCGCTTAAATAAACAAATTGCTGATGACCTCGGCATTTCCATTAAAACTGTTGAGGCGCACCGCGCCAACATCATGGAAAAGCTCAATGTCAATACGGTTGCAGACCTGCTCCGCTTGGCTTTATCCGATCCCCAACCGAATTAATTAACGGGGTTTTCAATGCCAGCCCAATTATTAGACGGAAACGCCCTTTCTAAAAAACTGCGCACCGAGATTGCTGCACGTGGCGCCATTGTTACTGCCAAAGGCACAAGACCTGGTTTAGCCGTCATTGTGGTTGGCGACAATCCTGCCAGTGCAGTGTATGTTCGCAATAAAGTCAAAGCCTGTGAAGACGTGGGCTTTCATTCTGTTTTAGAGCGTTACTCCGCTGAACTTGGCGAGGAAGAATTACTCGCTCGTATTGCCACGCTCAATGCAGACCCTGCCATTCATGGGATCTTGGTACAACTACCCTTGCCAGAGCATATTGCCCCAGAGCGTGTATTAGAAGCAATTGCCCCAGAAAAAGATGTGGATGGCTTTCACGTTGCCAATGCTGGCGCTTTGATGGTAGGCCAACCTGAATTTAAACCTTGCACCCCTTACGGTTGTATGAAGATTCTTGAGAGTATTGAATACCCAATTCGAGGTGCCCGTGCAGTGATTGTCGGCGCCTCCAATATTGTGGGTAAACCGATGGCTATGCTCTTATTACAAGCAGGTGCAACTGTCACTATTTGTAACAGCAAGACGCGTGACTTGGCTCACCATACAAAAGACGCGGATATTTTGGTGGTTGCTACAGGCAAACCCAAAATGATTTCTGGCGACATGGTCAAGAACGGCGCAGTTGTCATCGACGTGGGTATCAACCGCCTCCCTGATGGCAAGCTGTGCGGCGACGTGGATTTTGATACTGCCAAGTATGTAGCTGGCTGGATTACCCCGGTTCCAGGTGGCGTAGGTCCCATGACCATCACCATGCTACTGATGAACACCTTGGAAGCTGCCGAAAAAGCCGCCAAGCATTAACTCACCACTCACTAAGGATTTAACTGGGACTTTTGGCAAGATTGCTCCGAGTCCATTAAGCTAGAGGGATGACTACATCCCTCACCATCGTTCTCCCCGCAGAATTACGAAACAATCCTCTCGTTAACTTTGGACGCGGCATTGCTGCCTACTCAGAAGTAAAACCAGAACATATTGCACCCGCGATTGAGTATTTACTCAAGCATGCACATGATGCCGTTGACCTAGCTGTCAATCCCAACACTGCATCCACATGGAATGTGTTGGCTGAACCTCTTGAGGATGCAACAGAATCCCTGGGAAGAGCTTGGGGTGTGATTTCTCATCTAAATAGTGTTGCCGATACGCCTGAGCTGCGTCTTGCTTATGGAGAGATGCTCCCTAAAGTTACGGCCTTCTTTTCAAGCCTTGGTCAGAATTTAGAGCTCTATAAAAAATTCAAAGAATTAAGTAAGTCCTCTGACTTTTCAAAGTTGAGTGCAGCCCAAAAGAAAGTAATTGAAAACTCCTTGCGAGACTTTCGTTTGGGTGGAGCAGAACTGACTGATGTAGATAAGCCTCGCTTTGCTCAAATTCAGGATGAGCAAGCAACGCTTGGAAAGGCCTTTTCAGATCACGTTTTGGATGCTACTGATGGTTTTGTTCACCTCATAACCAATAAAGCTGACTTAGCGGGTATGCCAGAAGATGCGATTGCTGCTGCTGCAGATACTGCCCAACAAAAGAGCCTGCAGGGTTGGGCATTCACACTACACTTCCCTTCTTATTACCCTGTCATGCAGTATTCAGAAAACCGAGCTTTACGCCGCTTAATGTATGAGGCCTACGTGACTCGGGCTTCTGAGCTGGCACCCCAGTATGCCAATGGCAAATTGGATTGGGACAACACTCAAAATATGCTGGAGCAATTAAGTCTTCGTGATGAGGAAGCTCGCATGCTCGGCTTCAAAAACTATGCAGCACTCAGTTTGGCACCTAAGATGGCTAGTAGCGTTGAGGAGGTCGATTCTTTCTTAACCAATTTTGCCCAGAAGGCCAAACCCTTTGCATTAAAAGATTGGCAAGAACTTTCTGAGTTTGCCAAGACCGAACTTTCTATTGTGGATGGTTTAGAGCCGTGGGATGTTGCCTTTGCATCTGAAAGATTGAAGCAAGAGCGCTACTCCTTTTCGGAGAATGAACTCAAACAATACTTCCCATTACCAAAGGTATTGGATGGACTCTTCCAAGTCATTCAGACCCTGTTTGGCGTCAAGATTGAAGCGGCAGATTTACCTACTTGGCATACTGACGTGCAATCCTTCTCAGTAAAAAATACCAAGGCTAATATCGTGGCTTATTTTTATCTAGACCCCTATGCCCGCCCTGGCAAGCGTGGCGGGGCTTGGATGGATGACGCCCGTGGTCGTAGAGTATTGCCCAATGGTGAGATTCAGATACCGGTAGCCTACTTAGTTTGCAACTTTGCACCCCCGGTCAAAGTCGATGGCGCCCTGCGTCAACCGACTATTACTCATGATGATGTCATTACCCTCTTCCATGAAAGTGGCCATGGCCTGCATCACCTCTTAACTCAAGTAAGCGCCTTAGGTGTGTCTGGCATCAATGGTGTTGAGTGGGATGCAGTAGAGCTGCCAAGTCAGTTTATGGAAAACTTTTGCTGGGAATGGGAAGTCTTAGAGAAAATGACAGCGCACGCTGAAACTGGCAAACCTTTGCCACGTGAGCTCTTTGAAAAAATCCTCGCTGCCAAAAACTTCCAGAATGGCTATATGACCCTACGTCAGATCGTCATGTCATTAACCGATTGGCGTTTGCACGCAAGCTTTGATGCGAAGAATGCTAAAGATCAAGCAGTTCTGGACTTATCTAGAGCTATTGCAGATCAATTTAATGTGATTCCACAGCCTGCCATCTCTCGTTGGATCAATACCTTTAGCCATATCTTTGCTGGCGGCTATGCAGCTGGCTACTACAGCTATAAGTGGGCAGAAGTGCTATCTGCCGATGTCTACTCTGCTTTTGAAGAGGCGGCAAAATTGACTGGCAGTGTCCTCGATGAAAAAACTGGCACTCGTTATCGCGAAGAAATATTGGAAGTCGGTGGTAGCCGTCCCGCAGCCGAATCGTTCAAGGCCTTTAGAGGTAGAGAGCCCAGCATTGATGCCTTATTACGTCATGGAGGGTTAGCATAAGAGCTAGACCTATAGCGCCAAATAAAAAGCCCATCGTTCTCGATGGGCTTTTTTACTATTACGCTCTTGAATTAACTAGGTAGCTGGGCTGCTAGTTGGCAATTATTTAGCGCTGGCTTACCCGCTAGTCGATCTTTAATCCAGGTCTGATATAGAGGCGCAGAAGCTCCAGGGGTTGTGAAATGCGTGTTATCGCCCGGCAATTCAATCCTATTGACATTGCCTCCTAATTTACACATCTGCTCCTGATAAAGCTTACCCATGATTGGAGGATTCGTGGTGTCTTTGTTTCCCCAATAAATAACTACTGGTGCAATGGGTTTTTCAGGGCTCACGCTACCCTTGACCATCGCTTTTGTCCACTCAAGAGAATTGGTAAATTGATCTTTTAATAATGATTTGTACTGACTGCTGTAATTGAAATTCAGTGTATCTGCCACAGCATGCATACACTTGTTTCGAATAACCTCATCCAATACCTTAGCACCATCAGTCGTAAAGATATCAGTGAGTTTTAGATTTGGATTTCCAGCTCTTACACCCCACATACTCATTGCCATATGTGAAAAATCAAAAACATTTCCAGTAAACATCTGAACGATCCCACTTAATGATTTTTGTGCGCTTACTTCATCTACAGTTGAATTGGGCATCATGATGGCAATATCATCTGGAGCCAAGGCAACTACGCCAACGAGCTCAATACCATCGGCAATCGTTCCTTTTTTAGCGATATATTCTGGCATGCTTGCTGCAGCAACTACAGCGCCGCCACCCTGTGACCAACCATAGATAATCGTCTTCTTACCAGCGCCAGCCTCCTTTAAAGCGCTAGCAGCCCTTGCTGAATCAATCATATCCATGGCATTGGTTACTGCCAAAGCATATTGATGCTCACCTCCACCACCTAAGCCTTGGTAGTCTGTTGCAACCACTACATAACCGTCTTTTATAAATTCTTCAACACTAGGAATGCCGTAATCCGTCCAAGAATTCCCGCCAACTAAAAAGTATTCATTGAGGGGTGCTGTTGGATTGAGCACTTGTGAAGGGCCACAATTTTGTGCAGCGCCAGTTGTCCCATGCCCCCAAGCCATGATCGGTCTACCCTCTTTAGGCGGAGTGCCGATTGGGGCTACTACCAAGCCAGTAGCAAGATGCTTACGTCCACCAACATCAGATGTGACGTAAGCAATCTTCCAAGCTTGAGCACCCTTAACAGCCGTCTTGATTTTTTCTTTTTTCAGAATTTGTCCGAGCTTGCCATCGGGACTCATTTTGATAACCTCCTCATAAAAAGGAGGGACAGGCGGATCAGCATAGACCGCCGAAGAGAGAATGCTCAGAATTGTGCCAAGCGATATAGCTAAAGCAGAAACACACGTCATTTTTTTCATAGCTTAAATGGGTAAGTTGGGATCCAAAATAACATTAAACACTAAGATTGGATGAGTGCAAATAAACCCTATTTGACTCGTTTTTATTGCCCAATCTTGGAAGCCTTCTTATTTGCACGGTTTTCAAAGAAGGTTTCGATTTCCACATAAAAGATTGGGACCAGCGCCACAGCAAGGCAGGTAGAAGCGATCATGCCGCTAAATACCGTTATGCCAAGAGAGATACGTGCTGCTGCACCTGCCCCACTTGATAGAAGCAATGGCATGACGCCCAAGATAAACGCAATCGATGTCATCACAATTGGTCTAAAGCGCTCTCTAGAGGCCTCAAGAGCGGCTTCTACAAAACTCATGCCTTTATGTCTACATTCAATGGCAACTTCAACAATCAAGATCGAGTTCTTGCAAGAGAGCGCAATCATTAACACTAGACCAATCTGAACATAAATATTATTTGACAGACCTGTAAGCAATAAAGCCAATACTGTTCCCGATAAGGAAAGTGGAACCGCAGTTAAAACAGCTAGCGGAGCTACCCAAGTTTCATATTGCGCAGCAAGCACTAAGTACACCAGCAAGATCGAAAGTGCAAAGATCAAGATCACAGTATTCCCTACCAAGTTTTCTTGATAAGACATACCAGCCCACTGGAAAGCGACACCATCAGGCAAAGTATTGGCGGCCACCTGCTCTAGAGCCTTCATCGCCTGACCGGAACTATAGCCATCCTTGGCTGCACCTAGGACGGCAGCAGAGGGATAAAGCTGGAACTGTGATGCGAAAGCGGGCCCGGTAACCTCTTTGACATCAATGAAAGATCCAAGTGGAACCATATTGCCGCTATTATTTTTTACATAAAGACGATTGACTTGCTCTATGGCATTACGGTATTTGCCATCAGCCTGTACATACACTTGATAGGTTTGACCATATTTGAAGAATTGGTTGACGTAAGAAGATCCGAGATAGGATTGCAATACATCATAAGCATCGCCAATCTCGACACCAAAAGTTTCTGCTCTACCTATATTGAAGCTGAGTTGTAGTTGCGGAACATTATTTTGGAATGGCGTAAAGGCCATCATGATCTCTGGCTGCTTTTGTGCTTCATCAATGAAAGCTTTAGCTGCCGCATCTAACTTAGCAAAATTATTACTGCTATCAGTCAGCATCAATCTCATCTCAAAACCACCAGACAAACCTAAACCAGGAATAGCTGGCGGCAAGAGCACAAAAGCCTTGAGCTCTTGCACTTGCTTAAGCCCTTCATTCATATTGTTATAGATTTCACGAAGACTCTCGCCCTTGCCCCGCTCTTCCCACTTTTTCATGATGACGTAAAGACCACCAGCATTCGACTGAGAGCTACTGTTGTTCAGCAAGTTAATACCACCAATCACTACAACCGTTTCAACCCCGGGTACCTTCTTGATGACATCAACTGCTTTTTTCATTCCCGCCTCGGTCCGCTGCAAAGAAGCTGCATCAGGCAAGGTAGTCGAAACTACTAAATAGCCTTGGTCTTCATTTGGGATGAAGCCGGATGGGACAAACATTAGACCAACAAGGGAGGCCACAATAATTGCAATGCCCACCAATGATGCCTTGGCTCGATTTTTCATCAAGCCTTCAATCTTGTGCCCATACCAAGTTGCCAGGCGATTGAAATATAGATCAAACTTTTGATAGAGCTTGTTTTTGACTGCGTTAGGATCAATTGGCTTTAAATACTGCGCTGACTGGGTTGGCTTTAGAGTGATCGCATTAATACCACTAATTAATGCAGTGGCTGCAATCACCAAGGCAAACTGCCGATACATCTGCCCTGTAATGCCGGCAATAAATGAAGCCGGAATAAATACTGCCATCAAAACCAAGGTAATACCAATAATGGGTCCCATCAGAGAGGTCATGGCATCAATTGCACCTTGCTTAGGATCTTCGCCCTCTTCCACCTTCTTTGAAACCGCCTCTACCACCACAATCGCATCATCCACCACAATACCGATACATAAAACAATCGCAAATAAAGTAAGCAGATTGATGGAAAAGCCAAGAGCTGCCATGCAGGCAAATGCGCCAATAATCGTGACAGGTACTGTTGTTGCAGGAACGAGTGTGGCACGCCAGTTTTGCAAGAAAATCATGATGACGAGTAAAACCAAGATACCTGCCTCGTAGAGGGTTTTATAAACCTCATGTATCGAGGCTTGAACAAACATCGTGGTATCAAATGGAATTGCCCAAGAAACCTCTTTTGGAAGCGTCTTGGCAATACTTTTCATTTCC
This sequence comes from Burkholderiaceae bacterium, assembly GCA_947380285.1. The sequence continues at coordinate 34,116 of CANCQD010000008.1, forward strand.
TCTTGAACAGCTTGTGCAGTTGCAATTGCATTAGCGCCCGGCATTTGATAAATAGCAATGCCGCCTGCAGGCCTATCATCAATCTTGAAGAACTGACTGTAATTCTGACTACCCATTTCAATTCTGGCGATGTCTCGCAAGTAAGTGATAGCGGCCTTACCGCCAGTCTTGACAACAATTCTGCCAAACTGCTCAGGGGTGGTCATAGCGCTGGTGACATTAAGGGTCAACTGAAAATCTTGACCTAGCGGTGTTGGTGGGGCGCCAATTTGACCAGCGGTGAGTAGTACGTTTTGCCTATTAATGACGTTAATCACGTCACTTGGCGTTAGATTGCGCATCTTGAGTTGGGCAGGATCGAGCCAAACTCGCATACTGTAGTTACCAACACCAAAGACGTTAGCAGCAGCTACACCCGGCAATCGCGCTAAGCGCTGTTGCAACTTGAGGTTTGCAAGGTTACTTAAAAATAAGCCGTCATGGTCTGGATTGGATGAAGTTAGGGTCACAAACTGCAGAATGGCAGTCGACTGCGTTTTGGTTGTAACGCCCTGCTTTTGAACTGCTTGGGGTAAAGAAGGAAGTGCAATGGCTACCCGGTTTTGCACGTTTACCTGCGCCAAATCTGGATCTGTGCCAACCTTAAAGGTAACGGTTAGGGTGTAGTTTCCATCATTGGTAGATGCGGACTCCATGTAAAGCATCCCATCAACACCATTGACCTGCGTTTCAATATTGCTAGCAACCAATTGCTGCACAAGAGTTGCACTTGCACCAGGATATCTTGCGGTCACCTGAATTGTAGGAGGCACAATATTGGGGTACTGGGCAATGGGCAAACTATTAATGGATACCGCTCCAATCAATAGCATGATTAGGGCAATCACATTGGCCAGGACTGGCCGTTCGATAAAGAATTTAGATAGCATGATTATCGAGCTGGCATTGCCTCAATCGTAGTCTCTGTTGGTTTGGCTTCTTGATTAATACTTAGGTTAATAAATCCATTAATCACCACCTTGCTATTGGCAGTTAAACCTTTGCTGATCTCTACATATTTCTCAAAGCGCTGTCCCAAGACAACATCCTGGCGTTGCGCTCGCATTACATCATCCAAAACATAGACATAGTCACCCACTTGATCCGTCATTAAAGCAGTCTTAGGCAATAACAAAGCTTGTCTTGGCGCGCCATACTGAGCCATGACGCGAGCATATAAACCAGGAATTAACTGATAATTTTCGTTCTTCAAGATTGCCCGCAATTGCAGGGATCCAGTTTCGGTAGAAATTAAGTTGGCAGCATAATCCAAGACACCTTCGTGTGGATATCCAACTTCATCCTGTAAGCCAACGAAGATGGGTAACTTATTTACTTCAGACTTGCGTTCTGCGTTTTGATCCTGACCCTTTTCAAACTTCAAAAAATCTCGCTCGTTAATGGAGAAGTAAACATAGATTGGCGAGATCTGCTGAATAGTGGAGAGCTGAACACCTTTTGTAGTCGAATCCAGATAGGCGCCTACATCCAATAGATGCCTTCCCATGAGCCCATCAAAAGGTGCTCTGATTTCGGTATAACCCAAATTAATCTTGGCAAGAGTTAGATTAGCTTCAGCTTGCTGGTATTGAGATAAAGCTTTGTCCACAGCAGCCTGAGAAGTAGCATTCTCTTTCAGCAAGGATTTCTGGCGACCGTACTCACTCTTCGCTTCGGTATAAATTGCCTGCTTTAATTTCACCTCTTGGATATATTGGTCTTGCTCAATTACAAACAGCAGATCCCCCTTCTTCACCATAGCGCCATCTGCAAATCCAATCTTCGTGAGATAGCCCTTTACTCGCGCATCAAGATTCACTGTGAGGTATGGATCCACTAAACCGTCAAAGGTTGCAAAACTCCGAATCTCTTGCGAGAGTGGCTGCGCAATGGT
>CANCQD010000009.1 GCA_947380285.1 Burkholderiaceae bacterium
CGTGCAGAAGGGAAAGCAGCATGACCAGCTTGCACGATCGCCATATCAAGCCTTTAATTCTTGCTGGATTAAATGGTGATAACTGGCGTTTAAAAGATTATGAAAGTCGTGGCGGCTATCAACAGCTACGTCGTTTGATTAATGACAAAGTGGCTCCTGATGCCATCATTGCAGAATTAAAAGCTTCATCACTTCGTGGTCGTGGCGGTGCAGGCTTCCCAACGGGTTTGAAGTGGAGTTTTATGCCACGTCAATTTCCAGGACAAAAATATTTAGTTTGTAATAGTGACGAAGGTGAACCAGGGACTTTTAAAGACCGCGACATCATGCGTTACAACCCACACGCTTTGATCGAAGGCATGATCATTGGTGCTTACACCATGGGTATTAGCACTGGTTACAACTACATCCACGGCGAAATCTGGGAAGTGTATTCACGCTTCGAAGAGGCTTTGGAAGAAGCGCGTGCTGCGGGTTACTTGGGCGACAAAATTTTAGGTAGTGATTTCTCTTTCCAATTGCATGCGTCTCCAGGTTGGGGTGCTTATATTTGTGGTGAAGAGACTGCGCTACTGGAGTCACTAGAGGGTAAAAAAGGTCAACCACGCTTTAAGCCACCTTTCCCTGCTAGTTTTGGTTTGTATGGCAAGCCTACGACAATTAACAACACTGAGACATTTGCTGCTGTTCCATTCATTTTGGCCATTGGTGGCCAGGCCTATTTAGATCTTGGTAAGCCGAATAACGGCGGCACAAAAATCTTCTCTATTTCTGGTGACGTTGTTCATCCAGGAAACTATGAAATTCCCTTGGGGACTCCATTTGCTGAGTTGTTGAAGCTTGCTGGTGGTATGCGTGATGGCGTTGCCTTAAAAGCTGTCATTCCTGGTGGATCTTCTGCACCAGTGGTTCCTGGTGCGCAGATGATGGATCTGACCATGGATTACGACAGCATTGCTAAGGCAGGATCCATGCTGGGTTCAGGCGCGGTGATTGTGATGAATGAAACGCGTTGTATGGTTCGCGCATTAGAGCGCTTGTCTTACTTCTATCATGAAGAATCATGTGGCCAATGTACTCCTTGCCGTGAAGGTACCGGTTGGTTGTGGCGCATTGTTCATCGTATTGAACATGGCCAAGGGCGTCCAGAAGATTTGGATTTGCTAAACGACGTAGCTGCCAATATTCAAGGTCGCACGATTTGCGCTTTAGGTGATGCAGCAGCAATGCCAGTACGTGGCATGTTGAAGCATTACCTGGATGAATTCGCGTATCACGTAGAACATAAGCGCTGCTTAGATTCTGCAATACCTTTATAAAGATTTAGAGCACGGGATATCTAAAAGTGAGCATGGTAGAAATCGAATTAGATGGCAAGGTAGTAGAGGTTCCGCAAGGTTCGATGGTGATGCACGCCGCGAACAAGCTCGGCACCTATGTTCCTCACTTCTGCTATCACAAGAAACTCTCTATCGCTGCTAACTGCCGTATGTGTTTGGTAGAGGTTGAAAAAGCTCCTAAACCGTTGCCTGCTTGTGCCACTCCAGCGACACAAGGTATGAAGGTGTTTACACATTCTGCTAAGGCTGTTGAAGCTCAACGATCTGTAATGGAATTTCTCTTAATTAACCACCCATTGGATTGCCCAATTTGCGACCAAGGTGGTGAGTGCCAGTTGCAAGACTTGGCTGTTGGTTACGGCAAATCAAATTCACGCTACGACGAAGAGAAGCGGGTGGTTTTCCATAAGAATGTAGGTCCGTTGATCTCCATGCAGGAAATGACTCGTTGCATCCATTGCACTCGTTGCGTCCGTTTTGGCCAAGAAGTTGCCGGCGTTATGGAATTAGGAATGGTCAACCGCGGTGAGCATTCAGAGATCACTACCTTTGTTGGTCAGACGGTTGATTCAGAGCTATCTGGAAATATGATTGACTTGTGCCCAGTAGGCGCTTTAACCAGTAAGCCATTCCGTTACGCAGCCCGTACATGGGAACTCGGACGCAAACGTTCGGTCAGTCCGCACGACAGCTTGGGTGCTAATACTACGGTTCAAACTAAAGCTAATAAAGTAATGCGTGTTGTTGCTCTTGAAAATGAAGCAATCAATGAATGCTGGATTAGCGATCGTGATCGCTTCTCTTACGAAGGTTTAAACAGCACTGATCGTATTACATCACCAATGGTGAAGCAGGGCGGTCAATGGTTAGAGACGGATTGGCAGTCAGCTTTAGACTATGTGGCGCATTCGCTGAAAACCATCTCAGCGGAAAGTGGCTCAGAATCTATTGGTGCATTAGCTCACCCTATTTCGAGCACAGAAGAGTTGCATCTACTACAAAAGATGGTCCGTGGTTTGGGCTCTCAGCAGATCGATACCCGTTTACGCCAAACTGATGTGAAAGCTGCTGCAACTGCTCCATGGTTGGGAATGCCGCTTACTAAATTAAGCGAATTAGATCGCGCATTAATTGTTGGCAGCTTCTTGCGTAAGGATCAGCCAGTAATAGCAGCTCGCATTCGTACTGCTAGCAAGCGTGGTTTACAAGTAATGCGTATCGATGCAGGCGGCGATGACTGGTTAATCCCCAGCAGTGGTATCACTGCTGCACCAAGCGCATGGCTAAACACATTGAGTGAAGTTGCACTGGCTGTTGCGAAAGCTAAGTCAACTACCGCACCCGCAGGTACATTTAACGTATCGATTTCACCGGCAGCTCAGAAGATCGCAGATAGCTTGCTCTCAGGAGAGTCGACTGCTGTATTGCTGGGTTCCGCTGCAATTTCACATCACCATGCTTCTGATTTGCATGTCATGGCGCAGTTCATTGCAGAACAGACTGGTGCTACCTTAGGTTTCCTGCCTGTAGGCGGAAATGCTGTTGGTGCATCCTTAGTCAACGCAAATGGTGCGGGCGTAGAGTCAGTTCTCTCTGGTGATCGTCGTGCAGTCATTTTGATGAATATTGAGCCAGATGCCGATTTACCAAACCCCGCTGCAGCGCGTACTGCTTTGGCAAATGCGCATACTGTTATTGCCTTGAGCGCTTACAAGAGCGCTGATTTGCTTGAGGTGGCCGATGTGATTCTGCCAATCGCCACATTCACAGAAACAGTGTCAACCTTTGTCAATCTTGAAGGAAGAGTTCAAACAGTTCAGCCTTCAGTAAAACCTTTGGGTGATTCACGCCCAGCGTGGAAAGTGTTGCGTGTTTTGGGTGGTTTATTGGGCTTAGATGGATTCTTATTAAATGCACCTGAGGAAGTGTTGGGTGAGGCATTGGGTGAGGGTTATTGCACCCGTTTGAGCAATCAAGCTTCCGGCAACTCCATTTCTAACGGCAATCTAGCGCCATTTAATGGTCTTGAGCGCTTAGCTGATGTCAATATTTATGCTGGCGACCAAATCGTACGTCGTTCATCAGCATTGCAATTAACGCGCGATGCTAAGCGCGGCAATCAAGTTGGATTAAATCAGAGCATATTTTCGGAATTAGGTCTTAAAGAAGGTGATGCGGTGCGCGTTACCCAAGGATCTCAATCAGTTGATATGCCAGCCACTCTAGAAGTCAATCTCGCGCCAGGTGCCGTCAGAATCTCTGCGGGCACCATGGCTAGTGCGAAATTGGGATCGATGTTTGGTCCAGTAACCGTTAGTAAAGCTTAAGGTACGAGATGGATAATTTCTTGAACCTCATCAATACTCAAGGCGAGGCCATTTTTGGCTCACTTTGGCCCTTAGTTTGGGCATTAGTTCGGATTGTCATCATCGTATTGCCGATGTTTGGATGCGTTGCTTACTTAACTCTCTGGGAAAGAAAGTTAATCGGTTGGATGCATATTCGCCTTGGGCCAAATCGTGTTGGTCCTTTAGGTTTATTGCAGCCGATTGCCGATGCGTTAAAGCTATTGATGAAGGAGATTATTGCTCCTGCTCAAGCTAGTAAAGTTCTGTACTTTATTGCCCCAATTATGGTGATCATGCCTGCTTTTGCCGCATGGGCTGTGATTCCATTTCAAGCGAAGATGGTGCTGGCCGATGTCAATGCAGGCTTGCTTTACATCATGGCCATTTCTTCGATTGGTGTTTACGGCGTGATCTTGGCCGGTTGGTCATCTAATTCTAAATATCCATTCCTGGGCGCAATGCGTGCATCAGCGCAAATGATCTCTTATGAGATTGCCATGGGCTTTGCCTTGGTTACCGTGTTGCTCACTTCTGGCTCATTGAATTTGAGCACGATTGTTGCCTCACAAGAGCAGGGCTACTTTGCAAGTATCGGCCTGAATTTTCTGTCATGGAATTGGTTGCCTCTATTGCCAATGTTCTTAATTTATTTCATCTCTGGTGTGGCTGAAACTAACCGCCATCCATTTGACGTAGTTGAGGGTGAATCTGAGATTGTTGCTGGACACATGGTTGAGTACTCAGGTATGTCTTTTGCCATGTTCTTCTTGGCTGAATATGCCAATATGATTTTGATTGCAGCGGTTGCATCCATCATGTTCTTGGGCGGCTGGTTGCCTATCGTTGATTTGCCGATCTTGCGCGACATCCCAGGCTTCTTCTGGTTATTCGGTAAAACCTTCTTCCTCCTATCTTGCGTAATTTGGTTGCGTGCAACATTGCCACGTTATCGATACGACCAAATCATGCGTTTGGGCTGGAAAATCTTTATTCCCATCTCAGTGTTCTGGGTGGTTGTTATCGGCGCTTGGGTAGTATCCCCATGGAATATTTGGAAATAAGTTGACCAATCATGTTTAAGAAAATTTCCCAATTCCTCGATAGCTTGATGCTTAAAGACATCCTCACTGGCATGTCTATTACTGGTCGCTATCTATTTAAGCCAAAAATTACGATTCAATATCCAGAAGAGAAGACACCTTTGTCTGCTCGTTTCCGTGGTTTGCATGCACTTCGCCGCTATGAAAATGGTGAAGAGCGTTGCATTGGCTGCAAACTCTGTGAGGCGGTCTGCCCAGCTTATGCCATTACTATTGAAACCGCTGAGCGAGATGATGGCACTCGTCGTACTAGTCGTTATGACATCGACCTCACCAAATGTATTTTCTGCGGCTTCTGTGAAGAGGCGTGCCCAGTGGATGCCATTGTAGAAACCAATATTTTTGAATATTTTGGCGATAAGCGTGGCGATCTGTATTTCACTAAAGAAATGCTTTTAGCTGTTGGCGATAAATATGAAAAAGATATCGCTGTGAACCGTGCAGCTGATGCACCATACCGTTAATCGAATCGAGCTGAACTAATATGACATTCGATCCATCTACTTTATTTGCCGCTTTCTTTTACGGATTTGCAGGCCTGTTAGTCATCTCCGCCTTGCGTGTGATCACAGCCCGCAACCCAGTCCACGCTGCATTGTTCTTAGTGCTGGCTTTCTTTTGTGCGTCTGGACTCTGGATGCTACTCAAAGCGGAGTTCTTAAGCTTAGCTCTGATTCTGGTTTATGTAGGCGCTGTAATGGTGCTGTTCTTATTTGTGGTCATGATGTTAGATCTAGATATAGAGCATCTCCGCAGGGATTTTAAAAAGTATCTGCCAGTCGCCTTCTTAATGGGGGCGGTGATTGTTTTAGAGCTCTCGATTGTGATTATTCGTAGCTTTATTGGCACCAATGCACCGGTACAGCCTATGCCAGAAGAAATGATGGCTAACAATACTCAAGCCTTAGGCATGTTGATCTTTGTTGACTATGTTTATGCGTTTGAAGTTGCTGGTGTCATTCTGTTAGTAGCCATTATTGCTGCGGTTGCTTTGACATTGCGGAATCGTAAGGACTCCAAAGCACAAAATATTCATGAGCAGGTCAATGTGGTTGCTGCAGATCGTATGCGTATTGTGAAAATGGGTTCTGACATGGCTGCAAAGCAAGATGCCAGAGGAGAGAAGAAATGAACATCACTCTTGCCCATTATTTAGTGCTGGGTGCGATTCTGTTTGCGACCAGCGTTATCGGAATTTTCTTAAACCGCAAGAATGTCATCGTATTGCTGATGGCCATCGAATTAATGCTTCTTTCGGTCAATATGAACTTCGTAGCTTTCTCCCATTACTTGGGTGATATGGCGGGTCAAGTATTCGTATTCTTTATTTTGACTGTGGCAGCTGCTGAGGCAGCTATCGGCTTGGCAATTTTGGTTGTGCTCTTCCGTAAGGTTGACACCATTAATGCCGAAGATCTTGACCACCTAAAAGGCTAGTCATGCAATTGACCTTAAACATCCCCGTACTCTGCGCAATTCCTTTGGCGCCATTAGTTGGCTCCATGATTGCCGGCTTCTTTGGTACTAAGCTTGGTGGTAACCGCATTGGACATGGCGCAAGTCAGTTTGTCACTATTTTGGGCGTAACAATTGCTTTTGTGCTGTCTTGCAATGTTTTGGTCCAGGTAATGGATGGCTTTTATTTCAATGGCACGGTCTATCGCTGGATGCAATTGGGTGAACTGAATTTAGACATTGGCTTCTTGATTGACCCGTTAACGGCAACGATGATGTGCGTAGTAACCTTTGTATCTTTGATGGTGCATATCTACACCATTGGCTATATGCAAGGCGAAGAGGGTTACAACCGGTTCTTTTCCTATATCTCCTTATTTACCTTTGCCATGCTAATGTTGGTAATGAGTAATAACCTTTTGCAACTGTTCTTCGGTTGGGAAGCGGTAGGCGTAGTTTCTTATTTGCTGATTGGCTTTTATTTTGAGCGCCAATCCGCTGTATTTGCCAATATGAAAGCCTTCTTGGTTAATCGTGTTGGTGACTTTGGATTTATTCTTGGTATTGGTATTTTGCTAGCCAGCACAGGCTCAATGCAGTATGACGTGATCTTTTCTCAGAACTCTGCATTGGCAGCACAAACACTCCCTGGCACCAGCTGGAATTTGATGACAGTTGCCTGTATCTGTTTATTTATTGGTGCAATGGGTAAGTCAGCTCAATTCCCATTACACGTTTGGCTGCCAGATTCAATGGAAGGCCCAACACCTATCTCTGCATTGATTCATGCGGCAACCATGGTTACCGCAGGTATCTTTATGGTGTCACGCATGTCGCCATTGTTTGAGCTTTCTGATACGGCATTGAGCTTTATCTTGGTGATTGGCTCTATTACCGCGCTCTTTATGGGATTCCTAGGCATCGTACAAAACGATATCAAGCGCGTAGTTGCCTATTCCACTTTGTCTCAGTTGGGTTACATGACTGTTGCCTTGGGTGTATCTGCTTATCCAGTCGCCATCTTCCACTTGATGACTCACGCTTTCTTTAAGGCCTTATTATTCCTCGCTGCTGGTAGCGTTATTCTTGGTATGCATCATGAGCAAGACATGCGCAAGATGGGCGGTCTGTGGAAATATATGCCAATTACTTGCTTGATGATGTTGTTGGGTAATCTGGCTCTAGTGGGTACGCCTTTCTTCTCAGGATTCTATTCAAAAGATTCCATCATTGAGGCAGTTGCCGCTAGCCATATTCCAGGTTCTGGATTCGCTTACTTTGCGGTTATGGCAAGCGTCTTCGTAACCGCTTTATATTCATTCCGTTTGTATTTTTATGTATTCCATGGCAAAGCTCGCTGGGGACATGAAAATTCTCATGCGCATGATGATCACCATGAACATGAAGAGCAGGGCGATGATCATGCTCACCATGGCTTAGCGCATGGTCAAAAACCGCATGAATCACCGCTTGTTGTGACATTGCCCTTGATTCTCTTGGCAATTCCATCTGTGATCATTGGTTTCTACACCATTTCTCCGCTGCTGTTCGGAACTTACTTTGGGGATTCCATCTTCATTGATCTAGCGCGTCATCCAGTAATGAAAGAACTGGAAGATGAATTCCACGGCCCAGTTGCCATGGCAATTCATGCATTGACATCTCCTGTATTGCTGTTGGTAGTTCTTGGTGTATTGACTGCTGCTATTGGCTATCTATGGGCACCAAAATTACCTGGCAAAGTTGCTCTGGCGCTTGCCCCAATCAAAAAATTGCTTGATAACAAATACTACCTAGATGAATTGAATCAAGCTGTATTTGCTAAGGGTCTTATTTGGATCGGTGGCTTCTTATGGCACCGCGGCGATCAAAAGATTATCGATGGTTTCTTTGTTAACGGCAGTGCGCATGCAGTAGGGCGCTTTGCTGGAGTAATTCGTCATTTGCAATCCGGTTATCTCTATCACTATGCCTTCGCAATGATTGCAGGCTTAGCGGTATTGCTTGCTTGGGTTTTGTACGCTTACCTGCCTTTTGTTCGCTAGGCCTTTGTTACTTAAGTAGCCACTATGATTCTTTCTTTTGCCATTTGGACCCCGATTGTTTTTGGACTCATTATTTTGTTTTATGGGTCTGAGAAGCCATCTGCTGGCGTTCGCTGGTTAGCACTCGTCGGTGCGGTGCTCGGATTCATTGCGACTCTGCCACTGATTATTAATTTTGATATTGCTAATCCTGGAATGCAGTTTGTAGAAAAACTCAGTTGGATTCCACGCTACGACATCAACTATCACCTTGGTATTGACGGCATCTCAGTTTGGTTCATTGTTCTGACTGCTTTCATTAATATTATTGTGGTGATTGCCGCTTGGGAAGTAATCCAAACGAAAGTTTCTCAATACTTTGCTTCTTTCATGATCCTGTCTGGATTGATGATTGGCGTGTTCTCTGCATTAGACGCATTACTTTTCTACGTATTTTTTGAAGCGACCTTAATTCCGATGTACATCATCATTGGTGTCTGGGGTGGTCACAATCGTATCTATGCAGCATTCAAGTTTTTCTTGTATACCTTGCTTGGATCCTTGTTGACTTTAGTTGCCATGCTTTATCTGTACAACGTGACTAATACGTTTGATATTTTGGCTTGGCAAAATGCGCGCTTAGATATCGTGGTGCAGGTATTGTTGTTTGCTGCATTCTTCATGGCATTTGCGGTGAAGGTGCCAATGTGGCCATTGCATACTTGGTTACCGGACGTTCACGTTGAGGCGCCTACTGGCGGTTCAGTAGTATTGGCGGCAATTATGCTGAAGCTGGGTGCTTATGGATTCTTGCGTTTCTCATTGCCAATCGCACCAGATGCAAGCCAGTACTTAGGGCCATTCGTGATCTTCTTGTCTTTAGTTGCGGTGATCTATGTGGGCGCTGTTGCATTGGTCCAAAAGGATATGAAAAAGCTAGTTGCTTACTCATCTGTAGCGCATATGGGTTTTGTGACTTTAGGATTCTTTCTCTTCAGCCCATTGGGTATTGAAGGCGGCATCGTTCAAATGATTTCTCACGGCTTTGTTGCGGGAGCTATGTTCCTGTCCATTGGGGTGCTCTATGACCGCATGCATACGCGTCAAATCGCTGATTACGGCGGAGTAGTGCACCGTATGCCGGCGTTTACCGCTTTTGCGGTATTGATGGCTATGGCTAATTGTGGTTTGCCAGCGACCTCTGGTTTCGTAGGCGAGTTTATGGTGATATTGGCCGCCGTCGATTATGACTTTGTGATTGGTATTTTGGCTGCAACAGCATTGATTTTGGGTGCCGCTTATTCTCTGTGGATGGTAAAGCGTGTATTTTTCGGCACCATTAATAATGCTCATGTTGAGGAGCTCAAAGATCTCAATGCCCGCGAGTACTTCTTGATGGCAGTGTTATCTATCTGCGTCATTGGTATGGGCGTTTATCCAAAGCCATTTACTGACATCATTCACCCAGCTGTCATTAATCTGCTGCAGCATGTTGCTGTAAGCAAACTCTGAGTAAGTACAAATGCAAGCATTCGATCTATACGCCATCCTGCCGGAACTTGTTCTACTCGTTGTAACTTGCTTATTGCTGGTTGTCAGCGTTTATGTTCCTGAGAGAGTGACATCTACTCCAGGTGTAGAGCAAGACATCTTCCACACTCCACGTGCAGTTGGTTTTGTGTACTTCTTCTCACTCATCTTGTTGGTGTTCCTCATTTTCGCCCTTATTGGACGTATGGGTGATCCCGCATTGGTAGCTATGAATGGTTTGTTTCAGTCTGATCCATTTTCAAACCTATTGAAGGCTTGTTCCTGTATCGCCGTATTAGTGAGCTTGATTTATTCCAAGCAATACTTGATGGATCGCGCTTTATTCCGCCCTGACTTTATTGTTTTGGCTTTACTTGCATTGCTTGGACAGTTTGTATTGATATCAGGTGCAAATCTGTTGACTTTGTATCTCGGCCTAGAATTAATGGCTCTTCCTACCTATGCCTTAGTTGCAATGCGCCACAGTAGCGAGAAGAGTGTTGAAGCCGGTATTAAGTATTTCATCTTGGGAGCATTAGCCTCTGGTTTCTTACTCTACGGCATGTCCATGCTTTACGGTGTTACAGGATCACTTGATCTCATTGAGATCTTCAAAGTTGTTGCCGATCCACGTGTTAATCATTTGGTCATGGCTTTTGGATTGGTGTTCATTGTTGCTGGCTTAGCCTTTAAGCTGGGTGTTGTTCCCTTTCATATGTGGGTGCCTGACGTTTATCAAGGCGCACCAACAGCTGTTACTTTAATGATTGCTGCAGCACCTAAGCTGGCTGCCTTTGCTTTGTTATTCCGTTTGCTGGTGAATACTTTACTGCCTTTACTGGGTGACTGGCAGCCAATGCTGGTCTTGCTAGCGGTCTTATCTCTTGTTGTTGGTAATGTGACCGCAATTGCACAAACCAATATGAAGCGTATGTTGGCTTATTCTGCAATTGCGCAAATGGGCTTTGTACTCTTGGGTATGTTGTCTGTATTTGATGATCATGCATTTAGTGCGGCCATGTTCTATTCAATCACCTACGTTTTGACAACACTGGGCACCTTCGGCTTGTTAATGGTTCTGTCACGCAAGGGCTATGACTGTGAAACCTTGGATGGTCTAAAGGGTCTAAATAAGAAGCACCCATGGTTTGCCTTTATTGGCCTAGTCATGATGTTCTCTTTGGCGGGCATTCCTCCTACAGTCGGATTTGCAGCGAAATTAGGTGTTTTAGAAGCCCTAGTAGATGCAGAGCATACCTTCTTGGCAGTTATCGCTGTGATGGCTTCTTTAGTGGGTGCCTTTTATTACTTGCGCGTAGTCAAGGTGATGTATTTTGATGAGCCTGAGCACGAGATCGCAGTTTCTGGATCGGGATTTGCCAAAGGCATTTTGAGCTTAAATTGCGTATTAGTCTTGGCACTTGGCATCGTTCCTGCAGGACTGATGAGTTTATGCTTAGATGCAATGCGTCGTACTTTACTGGGATCTTAATTCTTCTAAACCAGTTTAATAAAGGCTCCTACTTGGAGCCTTTGCTGTTTTAAAGCCACCAAAATGACATGAATATTTATTAAGATGTTTAAATCAATCCTACATAAATTATTGTTCAAGAGCCATGACTGAAAAATTCTTTGAAGACCTTCCGACAGGTGATAAACATCTTCGTGAGGAACGTTTATCTGGCGAAGATATTTACGGTGGCATTTTCTTGAAGATGAAGCGTGATACCGTTTCATTGCCAGATGGCGAACAAGCTATACGTGAGTATTTAACGCATCCTGGAGCGGTTGCTATCCTTGCATTATTAGAAGATGGTAGGGTGCTTCTAGAGCGCCAGTATCGTTATCCGATTGCCAAAGCCTGTATAGAAATTCCTGCGGGTAAATTAGATCCCAAAGAAGACCATTTAGTTTGCGCAAAACGTGAGCTTGAGGAAGAGACTGGGTACACAGCCAAAAAATGGAGCTTTATAAGACGTATTCACCCAGTAATTTCGTATTCAACGGAGTTTATAGATATTTATTTGGCGGAAGATCTAGTTCCTGGCAAGAGTCATCTTGACGAGGAAGAGTTTCTGGACGTATTTGCCGCCCCTCTAGAGCAATTGATAGACTGGGTTGAGGCTGGCGAGATTACGGACGTTAAAACCACCATTTCAACCTATTGGCTTGATCGCTATCGTCGTGGACTAGTTAAGCCAACGCCAATTCTCTAGGGTTATTCAAACCCGCTTAAAATGTGGGTATTGAATTTATCGTTTTTGCCCTTATATACGTCTTATGAAAGTTTATAACTTAGCCTGCCCCTTAGATCATCGCTTTGAAGGATGGTTTGCCTCTGAAGAGGATTGTCTTGCTCAGCAAGACAAGGGAATGCTTGCCTGTCCCATATGCGACAGCACAGAAATCAACCGCATGCCATCTGCCCCGCATATCGGTAAATCTAGTTCTACAGAGTTAGCGGTTTCTAAGCCAGAGCCAAGCAATCCGAGCGGGGACGTTGTTGCACTTACTGGCAATGATCATTCGAACCTAGAAGCCCAAGTTCAAGCTGCCTTCTTAAAGGGTATGCGCGAACTGATGGGTCGCTCTGAAGATGTTGGCGATTCCTTTGCTGATGAGGCTAGGAAGATTCATTACAAAGAGTCTCCAGAGCGCAGTATTCGCGGTCAAACCACCTTGGATGAAGCAGAATCCCTCCGGGAAGAGGGTATTGAAGTCATGGCTGTACCATTTATGCCCGCCTTTAAAAATACACTGCAGTAATTGTTCTGAAGGGATGCGGTAAATAAAAAAGCGATCCGAAGATCGCTTTTTTATTAATCACTACCTGTATTACTTAGAAGTCGGCATCACAAACTCTGCGCCTTTAGCAATACTTTCAGGCCAGCGTTGCATCACGCTCTTTTGCTTGGTGTAGAAGCGAACACCTTCTTTGCCGTAGGCATGCATATCGCCAAAAATAGACTTCTTCCAACCGCCAAAGCCATGCCATGCCATAGGAACCGGAATAGGTACGTTGATACCAACCATACCCACTTGTACGCGGCGGGCAAATTCACGAGCAATGTTGCCATCGCTGGTAAAGCAGGCAACACCATTACCAAACTCGCATGAATTTACTAAGTTGAGGGCATCAGTGAAGTTTGCAACACGGAGGCAAGATAAAACTGGTCCGAAGATTTCTTCCAAATAGATCTTCATATCTGGCGTGACATTATCAAACAATGTGCCGCCAATAAAGAAGCCATCCTCATGGCCAGGCACTTTGAGGCCACGACCATCAACGAGTAATTTTGCACCTGAAGCTACGCCGCTATCGATGTAGCCAGTAATGCGCTCAAGTGCTACTTTAGTGACGATAGGGCCCATTTCAGCATCGAGCTCCATGCCATTTTTAACCTTCAAGGTCTTCGTGCGCTCAATGAGTTTAGGCATGATTTTCTCTGCCACATCGCCCACTAATACAGCCACAGAAATTGCCATGCAGCGTTCACCGGCAGATCCATAAGCTGCGCCAACCAAAGCATCAATTGCTTTATCAATATCAGCATCCGGCATGATGACCATGTGGTTCTTAGCGCCACCTAAAGCTTGGGAGCGCTTACCAAAGTGAGCGCAACGCTCGTAGATGTAATTGGCAATGGGTGTTGAGCCTACAAAACTGACCGCTTTGACATCTGGATTTTCAATTAAAGCGTCTACAGCTTCTTTATCACCTTGCACTACGCTGAACACGCCATCCGGAAGACCAGCTTCCTTGAGAAGCTTTGCCATAAATAAAGAGGCAGAGGGATCGGTAGGGCTCGGTTTGAGGATGAAGGAGTTGCCACAGGCAATTGCCACTGGGAACATCCACATTGGTACCATGACTGGGAAGTTAAAAGGGGTGATACCAGCAACTACGCCTAAGGGCTGACGCATTACCCAATTGTCGATATCGGTAGAAACCTGCTCTGTATAGTCGCCTTTGAGCAATTCTGGGATACCGGTAGCAAACTCAACGATCTCAATGCCGCGTGTCACTTCACCTTGGGCATCAGTAAATACTTTGCCATGCTCAGCAGTAATCATGGCAGCCAACTCATCGCGATTGGCATTTAAGAGTTCAAGATACTTGAACATAATGCGTGAGCGACGCAGTGGGCTAGTTTGACTCCAGCTTACAAAGGCCTTCTGAGCAACTGCAACTACATCATCCACTTCCTTGCGGCTGGCAAGGGCAACTCGGCGTGCTACAGACCCTTTGCTTGGGTTGTAAACATCAGCAAAACGACCATCTTTTGGGTTAACAATATTGCCGCCAACAAAATGGCCAACATCTTCTTTTGATTCAAAGGCTTGAGGTGCGTTCATAGTCTCTTGTGGTGAGTATTTTTAAAGGTTTTAATAATAAAGTCGCTTGGCTTCCTAGCCTGCACAACTTCGCTGTCTCGTTTATTCTGCTTTTTGAGTATTCTATCGCTTTACGGCAATTTTCGTATTTTTTGACCTATTTTTTGGCTTTTTAAGGTACTCCATGAGTCTTTTATTTTCAAACTACACCCTTGGCTCCCCGAGGGGCCCCCTGACGCTGGCTAATCGTATTGTGGTTGCCCCTATGTGCCAATATTCGGCCAGCAATGGCGAAGCAACGGATTGGCATCTGATGCATTGGGGTAATTTACTCAATAGTGGTGCAGCCTTGTTCATTATTGAGGCCACCGCGGTAAGCCCAGAGGCTCGTATTACACCAGCCTGTCTTGGGCTTTGGGATGATCGTACAGAGGCGGCATTAAAAGATAAATTAACCCGTGCGCGCGCTTTGGCGCCAGCTACGCCAGTTTTTATCCAGTTAGCGCATGCAGGACGCAAAGCATCTAGCGCTACTCCCTGGCAGGGAGGTCAATTGCTCGGTAAAGACCAAGGCGGATGGGAAACGCTAGCGCCATCTGCGATTCCGCAATTAGATGGAGAGCGACTTCCCCATGAGTTAACGAAGGATGAATTAAGAAAACTCATTGGTGACTTTGTTGCCTCAGCACAGCGCGCTGACCGAATTGGCATCGATGGTGTTGAGCTCCATGGTGCCCACGGTTACCTGCTACATCAATTCTTGTCCCCCATTGCCAACCAACGCACTGATGAATACGGTGGTCCCTACGAAAATCGCATTCGTTTCCCCTTGGAATTATTTAAGGCGGTAAGGGAGGTCTATCAAGGCGTTTTAGGCATTCGCTTGTCCGGCCATGACTGGATTGAGGGAGGTTGGACTCCTGAAGAAACGGCGGCATTTACTAAAACCCTGAAGGAATCAGGTTGCGATTTTGTACATATTTCTTCTGGCGGTATTTCGCCTAAGCAGAAGATTGCGATTGGGCCAAATTACCAAGTGCCATTTGCAAAGATTGTGAAAGACCAATCGGGTTTGCCAACCATGACAGTGGGTTTGATCACAGAACCTCAACAAGCAGAAGATATATTGCAGGCCGGTGATGCAGATCTCATTGCTTTGGCAAGAGCTTTTTTATATAAGCCCCGTTGGGCTTGGGAAGCTGCGGCAGCATTAAATGCCACGGTTACTGCAAATGAGCGTTATTGGCGTTGTTTGCCGCGTGAGGCACAGGCAGTCTTTGGTGATGTAAAAGTAGGGCAGCGCTAAACTTAAAAAATAATAGCTTGGAGACAGCAATGAAAAGTAATTCAGTCATTCGTAGTGCGCTTACAGCCTTGGGTTTGGGTATCGCAAGTTTAAGTTTTGCTCAATCATTTCCGGATCGACCCATCACCTTGGTAGTGCCTAACCCTCCAGGCGGTCTGGTAGATACTTCAGCTCGTCTATTAAGCGAGCCCTTGACACGTGTGATTGGTCAACCAGTGGTAGTGGATAACAAGCCTGGAGCAAGTGGTAACACGGCCTATCAGTACGTTGCCAAAGCAAAGCCTGATGGCTATACCTTGCTAATCTCTTACTCTGGGTATCACGTAGGCAATCCTGCTTTGTTTGACAAGCTACCTTGGGATCCAATCAAAGATTTTTCTCCAATAGCTTTGTTAACGGTTTCAACGAATGTCATTGCAGTACATCCATCTGTACCAGTAAACAATCTCAAGGAATTTATTGCTTACGCAAAAGCAAATCCCGGCAAACTCAATTACGCCTCTCAAGGCAATGGCTCCGTGTCGCATATTGGTACAGAAATCTTTAAGCAAACTACCGGTATAGATATGGTTCACGTTCCATACAAAGGATCTGGCCCAGCGATTCAGGATGTTTTAGCAGGGCAAGTTCAAGTCTTTATTAGTACGCCCCCATCAGTAATGCAGCATGTCCAGAGCGGCAAACTGAAGGGCTTGGCGGTGACTGGTAAAAATCGTCACCCTGGAATGCCAAATGTACCCACTACTGCTGAGGCTGGCCTGCCATCATTTCAGCTGGAATCTTGGGTTGCTTTGTATGCTCCAGCAGGAACTTCGGCCCCAGTTATTTCAAAGCTAACGGATTCAGTGAAGCAAAGTCTAGCGTTGCCAGAAATTAAGGAGCGAGCTGATGCTGCTGGCGTTGAACTTCGTTACCTAAGTCCAACACAAACTGATGCCTTGGTGAAGAAAGAAATTCCTTTCTGGAGCAAAGCGATTAAAGCGGCAAATATTACGCTCGATTAATACCTGGTCTATGCCTGATCTCGCAAAGTGGGATCAGGCAGTGACAGGGCAAATGCTCTTGCGGCACTCAGCAAGAAATGATCTTTTCCTGGCCCAGCAATCAACTGAATTCCGACTGGTAATCCATTGGGGCCATTAGCCACATTGATATTGATGCATGGCAAACCTAATAGGGTCCAGCCGCGACAGAAAATGGGATCTCCCGTACCATCTTTAATGCTGGGTGCCTCACCGATTGCGCTTGGCGCTATTAGGATATCAATCTCTCCACTAAACAACTCTGCCACAGCAGCTTTTGCTTTGCTGGCTAGTTGCATATCTTTTACATATTGTTCGTAACTAATTTCTGCGCCGTCGCTGAGCTGCTTGCTCAATTGGGGGCTTAATTTTTTTGCATGATGTACGCGCTCGAATAACAAACTACGAGACATTTCAGAAAGCATGATGCGACTTTGTGCTTGGGTAAGTCCATCGCATGCCTTTGGTAACTTAAGGTCACCAACCACTCCCTTGGCAATCATTTCAGCCGCATGGCGAGCTACTGCCAATGCGGTTGCCGTTTCCTTGTGGGCTACGGACCAATTCGATGTTTTGCAAATGGCGATGCGGGGTTTATTGTGTAAGACCTCAATTTTTGCTAAGCGATGGTCTCCGCTCATGGCTGCTACACCAAGCCCTACATCTTGTATTGTTCTGCCAAAACAACCCATGGTATCGAGGGTTACAGAAAGACTTTTAATGCCTGCAATGCTGACTTTGCCTACACTTGGTTTAAAGCCGATAACCCCACAAAAAGAAGCGGGGCGAATGATTGAACCAGCTGTTTGACTACCAGTAGCAAGCGGGACCATAAAGTCTGCAACTGCAGCAACAGAGCCACTGGAGGAGCCCCCAGGAGTATGTTTAGCGTTATGTGGGTTAGTGGTAACGCCACTTTTAAATGCTGCAAACTCGGTGGTGACGGTTTTCCCTAAAATAATGCCGCCAGCCTGCCGTACCAAAGCTACCGCGACTGCGTCGGCAGTTGGATAATGATTTGCATAAATCGGGGAGCCGTAGGAGGTTGGTAAGTCATAGGTGTCATATAGATCCTTAACTCCGATAGGCAGGCCATGTAATATGCCCTGAAATGCGCCTTTATCGAGCTGTTTCGCTCTCGATAAGGCATTTTCCTTGCCTAGGCTAGTCCATGCTTTGACGATGCTCTCTCTTTGGCCTATGCGGTCTAAGCAGGATAGTAATAAATCGGTAGCCCTAATTTCTCTCTTGGAGAGGGCTTTAATGGCTTGAGTTGCGCTAAGGCTTTCGAGATCTTTCATGCATCCATTCTACTTATGGTGGCGTATGATCGCAATTTACGGATTTTTTTCTCGGTATTTCGATAGAAGATAAGTTAGATGAAGCAACATACTGTTCGCGAAGCATGGCTAGAGGATGCAGTAAGGCACCTAGAGCCCGTTTTTTCTAAGGCTGGTTATGCGATCCCTCCTGTGAGGGTTTCATGCGGCTTTCCAGCCTCTAGTAGCCCAAGAACCACTCTAGGCCAATGTTGGCCCCGTGAGCGCTCAGGCGGCGGTGTAAATGAGATATTTATTTCACCAAAACTCGATGAGCCGGTACAACTTTTGGATACCTTGGTGCATGAACTCTGCCATGCGGTGGATGATTGTTTTAGTGGTCACGGCGAGGATTTCAAGGGCATTGCCCAAACAGTTGGACTCGAAGGTCCGGCCAGAATGGCTCATGCGACTGAAGAACTGACAGTTAGGCTGATGATGATTAGCCAAGAATTGGGTCCATACCCTCATCAGGCGATTGTTTTTCCACCCCCAAGACCAAGCAATGCTAGTCGCAGTAAGGCTAAATGTGGTCAATGCGGGTACGAGGTGACCTTGCTCAAAAAATGGGCTAGCTATGGCGCACCAATCTGTCCTAAGGACAATATTCGCATGTTAGAAGCCGTACCTGAAACTATTGAAAATACAAGTGATTACGATAGTGAATCCGTTGAAAAAGGCGGCAAGAAAGCGCCAGACGATATTCGTAGGGCAATTAGTTAGAAATTTGTAAAATGAATCTTCAACAAAAATAAAACGAGACACATTATTTATGAACGCAAAGAAAATTTTTAAGAATCCAAAAATTGCCGTTATTCCTGGAGATGGTATTGGCAAAGAAGTCATGCCAGAGGGTGTGCGTGCTCTAGAGGCTGCTAATCGCAAATTTAATCTGGGTATGCAGTTTGATCACTTCGACTTTGCGAGTTGTGATTACTATCTTAAGCACGGCAAGATGATGCCTGATGATTGGTTTGATACTCTCATGAAGTACGACGCCATTTTCTTTGGTGCCGTTGGTATGCCAGACATTCTTCCAGACCACGTTTCATTGTGGGGCAGCTTGATTCAGTTTCGACGCGGCTTTGATCAATACGTCAATTTGCGTCCAGTGCGCTTACTTCCAGGCGTCCCATGCCCCTTGGCAAATCGTAAACCTGGTGATATCGATTTCTTTGTAGTCCGCGAAAATACCGAAGGTGAGTACTCAAGTGTTGGCGGAAAAATGTTCCCCGATACCGATCGGGAAATCGTCATTCAAGAATCTGTTTTCACGAGGCAGGGCGTAGATCGTATTTTGCAATTTGCTTTTGATTTGGCGCAAAGTCGCCCTAAGAAGCATTTGACTTCAGCTACTAAATCAAATGGCATAGCCATCACCATGCCTTACTGGGATGAGCGTGTAGAGGCGATGTCCAAGAAATTTGCTGATGTGCGTGCTGATAAATATCACATTGATATCTTGGCAGCCCATTTCGTTATGAACCCCGATCGCTTTGATGTTGTTGTGGCAAGTAATTTATTCGGAGATATCTTGTCTGATTTAGGTCCTGCATGTACCGGTACGATTGCAGTTGCTCCATCAGGTAGCATTAATCCCGAAGGAAAGTTCCCGTCATTGTTTGAGCCAGTCCATGGTTCAGCACCCGACATCTTCGGCAAAATGATTGCTAATCCGATCGGACAGATTTGGAGTGGGGCAATGATGCTTGACCACCTTGGCTATCCAGAAGCAGGTAAGGCCATTTTTAGTGCGATTGAAAGCGTTTTAGCGTCTGGCCCAGGAAATGCACCCTTAACACCAGATCTAGGCGGCACTGCAAAGACGGATGATTTAGGTAAGGCGATTGCCGCAGCAATCTAACTCAAGCCCAATTTAACTTTAAATAGTTACAGTTAAAGGACTCCAGACGGGGTCCTTTTTACTTGCTTTCGCAATTTCAGCCAAGATTTTTTCATGACATTGCAAGTCATCATCCGTTGCAGTCAGTACTTTGAGGTTTGTTGGTAAAGCTTTGGTATGACCGGTAGAGTCGGTGCCAACGGTGTAATCAATCAGGTCAATAGAAAGATCTTCTTGACCTCTAGTCATTGCTACATAAACTTCAGCCAAAAGCTGGGCATCCAATAAAGCGCCGTGCAAGGTACGGTGCTTATTACTGATGGAAAAACGTTCGCATAATGCATCCAAGGAATTTCTCTTGCCTGGAAACATTTGCCGAGCGTCTAGCAAAGTATCAGTAACCTTAGATGCTAGGTTGCGGAATGCTGGGCGCTTGAGTAAAGCAAACTCATTATCTAAAAAGCCCAAATCGAATGCTGCGTTATGAATCACAATTTCAGCGCCATCTACAAACTCAATGAGCTGCTCAACGATGTTTGCAAAAACGGGCTTATCTGATAGAAACTCTCTAGAAAGTCCATGAACTGCAAAGGCCCCGGCATCGATGTCACGTTCTGGATTAATGTAGTAGTGAAAGGTTCTGTCGGTTAGGCGACGACCAACCATCTCAACACAACCAATTTCAATAATACGGTCGCCGGTAGCCGGATTAAGACCAGTGGTTTCAGTATCGAGAATAACTTGACGCATTAGGTGCCCTCTAGAACGGCAGGTGAAATATCCATCGGACCATTACCGGCATATTTATCCAAATACAGGTAAATCACTGGTGTAATGATCAGGGTTACGAATTGGGAAAAAATCAGGCCGCCAGCGACGCTAATACCTAGAGGCTGACGTAACTCAGCTCCTGCTCCCAGACCAAACGCAATCGGAATGGCACCCATTAGCGCCGCAAAAGTGGTCATCATGATAGGTCTGAAACGCAAGATACAAGCTTCGCGAATTGCTTTCTCTGGAGACATGCCTTGATTGCGTTGGGCGTCTAAGGCAAAGTCAATCATCAGAATCGCATTCTTCTTCACAATACCAATGAGCAGCAGAATGCCGATGGATGCAATGATGGTTAGTTCAAATCCAAAGATGCGTAATGCAAGGATCGCACCAATAGCGGCGGAGGGCAATCCCGCCAAAATAGTCAGCGGATGAATATAGCTCTCATACAAAACGCCCAGCAAGATATAGATCACACCCAGCGCAGAAAAGATGAGGATCAGTTGACCTGATTGATTGCCTTTAAATACGGCAGCATCTCCGCCATAACTTGTGATGATGGAAGGTGGCAAATCTATAGCCTTAGTGAAGGACTCTATCTGTTTGGTTGCATCGCCCAAGAAAACATCAGGCGCCAAGTTAAAGGATAGGGTAACGGCTGGGATTTGACCTTGATGGTTTACGGCTGTGGGTCCAACAGTACGCGTAAAGGAAGCAAGACTCGATAGTGGAATGAGCTTGTCTGTTGCGCGACCACGCACAAAGATTTTATTGAGGTCTGTTTCGTATTGGCGATCCTCCACAGCAGCTTCAAGGATGACGTAATACGTATTTACGGGAGTGTAAATAGTAGAGACCTGCTTTTCCCCAAAAGCGTTATATAGAGCGGATCGAATATCGGCAATGTTGACACCGGCACTAGCGGCTTTTTCACGATCGATATTGATCTTGACATTCAAGCCCTTCATTTGAGAATCGCTTGTCACGTCTCTGAACATCGGATCAGCACGCATTTTTTGCATCAACTTATCAGCCCACTCGTTGACACCTTCAAAGCCAACGCTCTGTAATGTAAATTGGTAGCGGCTCTTGCTGCTCTTGCCGCCGAGTTGCAAGTTCTGCACGGGGCGCATGTAGACTTGCAGGCCTGGTATTTCCTTAAATTTGGTACGCAAGCCTTCCATGATCTTAGCCATCTTGGCACGATCACTTTTGGGTTTGAGAATAATAAAAATTCGGCCGGTGTTGTAGCCAGAGCTAGCACCTCCACCAATCACAGAAATTGAGCTGGCCACATTAGGATCAGTGTTTACCAGTTCAGCGGCCTGATCTTGCAATGCCAACATAGCTCTAAATGAAATATCTTCAGAAGCTTCTGTGGTTGCCAAAATTTGCCCGATATCTTCTTCTGGAAAGAAGCCTTTTGGGCTATTCATAAAAAGTGCAACCGTAATAACAAAGGTGGAGATCGCACCCCATAAAACGACTTTGCGATTTTTTAAAGCAAGATCTAAGTAGTGAATATAGGTCTTGAGCATCCAGTCAAAGAAGCGATCAAACTTCTTATTGATTGCATACTCTTTGGCGTGCTGTCCTGGTTTTGGCAAGAAGCGACTACAGAGCATTGGTACTACAGTTAGTGATACAACGGCGGAGACCAGGATGGAGAGAGAGACAACTACGGCAAATTCTCTAAAGAGCAGTCCGATCGGGCCAGGCATAAAGAAGAGGGGAATGAAAACAGCCACCAGCGAGATAGAAATAGAAATGATGGTGAAGCCAACTTCTTTGCTACCTTTTAATGAAGCCTTGAGCGGATCCATTCCTTGCTCAACATAGCGCATGATATTTTCAAGCACCACGATTGCATCATCAACAACCAGTCCAACAGCTAAAGTAATGCCTAGAAGCGAAATGTTATCTAAGCTATAGCCCATGAAGTACAGCAGGAAAAAAGCACCAATCAGCGAAATCGGCAGGCTGATTGAGGGAATAATGGTTGCCGAGATATGCTTTAAGAATAAAAAGATCACCAAGATCACTAGCAATACAGTTAAAGCAAGAGTGAGATTGACGTCATGAATCGCTTCGATAATGGAGAGGGAGCGGTCATTCAGAAGCTGGAGTCTGATTGACTCTGGCATTTGTTTTTGCAACTGAGGCAACAATTGCTTTACAGCCCTAACGACTTCTACGGTATTGGCGCCAGGCTGTCTCAATACTGCAACCGCAATTGAGCGCTCGCCATTTGAACTTGCCAGTGTTTTGACGTCTTCATAACTCTCAATAACATCGGCTACATCTTTTAAATAAATTGGTAGACCATTCTTCTGGCTCACAATTAAATTGGCAAATTCTTCTGACCTAACAAGCTGAGGGTTAGCGTAAATGGTGATCGCTTGGCGAGGGCCGTCCAAGACGCCAACGGGACTATTGGAGTTAGCTTTATTGATTGCTAGGGCAATATCATCAATCGTTAAATTACGGTTAGCTAGCGCATCTGGATGAACGCGAACGCGAACAGCGTAACGTTTTGCACCATAAACCAGAATTTGAGCCACTCCGCTAATAGTGGACAAATTTGGTGACACAAGATTTTCGGCATACTGATTGATATCCGAGAGACTGATTGAGGGTGAGCTCATGCGCACTACCAATACCGGCGTATCTGATGGGTTGATTTTGCGATACGAAGGCGGTACCGTCATTTCAATTGGTAACCGCTTTTGAGCACGCAATAAGGCAGCCTGAACATCGACCGCAGCCTTATCAATATCCCTATCGTTATTAAACTCTAGCGTAATGCTGGTGCTACCTAATGAATTGGTCGAGCTAATGACGCTGATGCCATCAATAGTGGAGAATTCTTTTTCCAGAGGAAGTGCGACAGCAGACGCCATATTTTCTGGCGACGCTCCCGGCAAGGAGGCGCTTACGGAAATAACTGGAGTATTAAAGCTTGGTAGTGCAGCTACTGGAATTTTGACGTAAGCAACTGCACCTGCAATAACGGTTGCCACTGAAAGCAGCACCGTCATTACCGGACGCCGAATACATAATTCGGAGAGTGTCATTTCTTCTCTGGGGCTGTTGGAGTTGAAGGGGCGTTCGCGCTCGGGGTTGCAGTAGCTGCTGGCGTAGCGTTTTTAGACTCTCGCACCTTGCTTCCAGGCCGTAAATTTTGTTTGCCTTCAACAACCACCCTGTCGCCAGGTTCAATGCCCGTAACAACAGTGGATCCTAAATATTCATAGACCACTTTAATGGGTTTAGAAACTGCTTTGCCATCTTTATCAACAACATAAACCATTTTGCCGCGAGCATTAATGATGACTGCTTGAGAAGGAACTGCTAAGGCACCCTTTAAGGTATTTGCTACGAGAGATACGCGAGCAAACTGGCCGGGCAATAATGTTTTGTCATCATTGGGTATCTGCGCCTTCACGCGGACTGCGGCAATTGACGGATCCACTTGGTTATCAATTACCAAGACTTTTCCTTCATATGTTTTTTTACCAGTATCACCAACCACTACTTTGACTGTCATTGCTTCGCCATCAAGCTGGTTTTCCAGCATGATGGGAATATCCTTTTCAGGAATCACAAATTGAACATTGATTGGATTTAATTGGGTAATGGTAACCATCGATCCTACACTTGAGGTTGCTGTGGAGCTAGTCGCGGTAGAAACAATATTGCTAGCTTGAACCAGGGATCCAGGGAACACATTCACAATGCCAGCACGCCCGTCAATGGGTGACTTAATGTAATCAAAAGAGAGCTGCACCTCAGCGGCGCGAGCTGCAGCTTGAGCAGACTTAGCATTAGCAAGGCTAGTTTCTAAGCCCGCTTTGGAGATGAAGTTTTTGGCGACAAGCTCTTTGGCCCGTAAATATTGGCTTTGGGAATCATCTGCAAGGGCTTTGAGCCTCTCATAGTTCGCCTTGTCATTACGGTCATCTAGGGTGAAGAGTAGATCACCAGCTTTAACTTCTTGGCCATCCTTTACTTCAATCTTGGCTACAGTATTGGTAACCATTGGTCGAATATCAACAATGCTATTGGAAACAATCGTGCCAGTTGCCTCGATGATGAGAGGCACATCTTTCTTTTCAACTACAACGGACGTAATGGTTACCGGGCCGCCCGCTTTCTCAGAAGCAGGGAAGAAATAGTCATACGCCTTAGAACCTGCGTAAAGAACAAGGAGAACCAAGAGAATGCGCCATTTAAACTTCACCACAAAGGACTTCACAGTGGCGTAATCCAATTGCTTGAGTTGGCCAATTTGTGGTGAATACCGATTCCAAAGCGCACATAAGCGAGCTTTGCCTGTATTTTTGAATTGCACGAGTTTGGCAAACGCCTTATCGAGTGAGGATTCTATTTTTGACACTGTCTCGTTTTTCTTGGTTTTATGTAGGTTTTAAGCTGATTTCGGAGCTCTCAGAGCAGATTCATTCTCTCATAAGATGGCCAAAAAGGTGCTTGGAGCGCAGGTCTAGCCCTAGGGTAAAAATTCTTCCACACCCTTATTTGCCAGCTGATCAGCCAATTCATTTCCAGGATGTCCGTTATGCCCTCTAACCCAATGCCAGGAGATTTCATGATCTGGGAGTAGGGCATCTAATTCTTGCCAGAGATCGGCATTTTTTACCGGGTCCTTGCTGGCGGTTTTCCAGCCCCTTTTTTTCCACCCCTCAAG
This sequence comes from Burkholderiaceae bacterium, assembly GCA_947380285.1. Next base: position 25,102 of record CANCQD010000009.1, read on the forward strand.
CCATTCTGTGACCCCTTTTTGGACATATTGGGAGTCAGTCCACAATTCAACAGTGCTGCGTTGTTTCAGTGCTTTTAAGGCAAAAATCACCGCGCAAATCTCCATACGGTTATTCGTAGTGAGCTTTTCACCGCCATGAATATGCTTTTCATGGCCGCCGGAGCGCAATACAGCACCCCAGCCGCCAGGTCCAGGATTGCCTTTACAGGCTCCATCGGTGTAAATCACGATGTGGGGGTGATGAGAATGGGTTTTGGAGTGCGGCATGTCAATAATTTACTTGCTTACTTGATATGGCTATTTTTATGGTGTTTTTGAATATTGCTGCGTTCTGCCGCTGGGGTTAATTGTCCAATTGTTGGGATTCGGACTAGTGAGGCTGGCCCAATGAGGCGCATGCCTTGCTGTCTTTTAATTGCTGAGACTAAAAAAACTGCACCAAATATTGGCCACCAGCGATTTCCCATCTTTTCGAGAAAATTCATTCTCCCCATCACTGACTCACCCTGCAAGGGGAATTTGTAGCAACCAAAGTGGCCACGGTCTAAGGAAAAATTAAGTAACTCTAGCCAGTCTTTGATGCGAATAAGGCTGATGAATTGACCATCTCTAGGGAGATAGGGGCTACCGATTAATCTACTGAGATATTGTCTTGCGCCCCATAGGCTGGCTGGATTGAAGCCGGAAATGATTAAGCGGCCCTCGGGGCGAAGTACTCGATCTACTTCTCGCAATATCTGATGTGGATCGGCAGCAAATTCTAGAACGTGCGGCAAGACAATTAAATCCAGACTTTCACTCGCAAATGGGAGTTCTGTTGAATTGCCTTCAATAAGGTGCCAGTTATGACGAGCTGCATATTCGCGACTATCGTTTGAGTGAATCAAAATGGCTTGTAAAGGCATTCTGTTTTCACTCAAGGTATTTATTTGGGGTAAGCCAATTTGGACGGCATGAAAGCCGAAGACATCGGCAACAATTTGATCGCAACAATGCTGCTCCCAATTCAGGACATAGCGCCCAGGAGGCGATTGGAGCCATTTCTCCCATGAGCTCCAGGGAGGTGCAGGCATCTGAGTGGGGATGGGTGGGGTTGGTATCATCGGTCTATGGATAAGAATACTTTATTGCAGGTCTGGCCTATACCGGCTTTTGATGATAACTATATATGGTGCATTCACAATGGCAGCTCTGCATTAGTGGTTGACCCGGGGGATTCTGCGCCAGTCCTTGAGTATTTAAGGGTCAGTAAGTTGACCCTCAAAGGAATATTAATTACCCATCACCACGCCGATCACACGGGCGGTATTCTCAATTTGTTGCAAGACCTCGGCTCTCACATTCCCGTCTATGGTCCAGTGGGCGACAATATTCCAGGGCGCACTGTCACTGTTATGCAGGATGACAAGGTAGAGATTCCTGAACCTCGAATGAGTCTCAAAGTATTCGAAGTGCCTGGACATACCTTAAGTCATATTGCTTATTTTGCAAATATGCAGGCCAATATCGTCGAGCCTATGCTCTTTTGTGGAGATACGCTTTTTGCGTCAGGTTGTGGCAGATTGTTTGAAGGCACCCCAACTCAAATGTCGGAGTCTCTTGGAAAATTTGCGGCATTACCAAAAAATACTTTGGTTTATTGCACCCATGAATACACCTTATCCAATATCCGCTTTGCATTAGCAGTAGAGCCCAACAACCTCAATCTGCTCTCTTGGGCAGAGCAAGCAAAATCTCTTCGCGAACAGGGCTTGCCAACACTTCCAACAACGATTGGCCAAGAGTTGCAGGTTAATCCTTTTATGCGCTGTGATCAGGCTGAAGTAATAGCGATGGCCAGGGAAGTTTCTGGCCAAACGGACCTACCAACGCCTGCACATGTTCTTGCGGTCATTCGCGCCTGGAAAGATCGTTTCTGATGCGTATGCTGTATGCGGCAATATTTATTGCTGCCTTCTTAAGTGGATGTGCGAGTACTGGAGATTGGTCTTCGGATACTCCGACGAAAGCAAATTCAAAAGCCTCTAGGGCTACCAGAGTTAATCTCAAAGATCAATCCGTTAGTAAGGTCTATGCGCCTTCCGATAATTTATGGATAAGAATACGAGATGGTTTTCAGATGGAGCCGATGAATACTCCGCTGGAAATAGAGCAGGTACGCTGGTTAGCTGCTAGACCCGATTACGTCAATCGTTCTATGACGCGCTCATCGCGATATTTGTTTTATATCGTCCAGGAAGTCAATGCGCGCAATATGCCAACAGAAATTGCGCTCCTTCCCTTTGTGGAGAGCGCTTTTGTAACGAATGCGAAATCGAGTGCTAAAGCGGTTGGTTTATGGCAATTTATGCCTGCAACTGGTAAAGACTTTCGCTTAACGCAGAACGTCTTTAGGGATGAGCGTCGCGATGTTGTTCAGTCAACTGATGCAGCACTCGATTACTTACAGCGTCTAAATAACCAATTTGGTAGTTGGGAACTGGCATTAGCAGCCTATAACTGGGGTGCCGGCAATATCGCTAAAGCGCAGAAGCGTAATGCTGCTGTAGGTTTACCAACGGATTATGAGAGCTTAACCCTACCGCGGGAGACTCGAAATTACGTTCCTAAATTGATGGCATATCGTCAAATTGTTTTAGATCCAAAGGCCTATGGAATTGTTTTACCTGATCTTGAAAATCACCCGTACTTTGTTGCGGTTGATGTCGGTAGTGATATCGATGTGGCATTGGTGATTAAGTTAGCTGAAATTCCTACAGATGAATTTCATAGCCTGAACCCTTCCTTTAATAAGCCCGTTATTTTGAGTAATGCTAATCAGCAAATTCTGTTGCCGTTCGCTCATGCAGAAATCTTTCAAGATAATTTGAAGCAATACACCAAGCCACTTTCATCCTGGACGGCTGTTCAAGTTATTAAAACCGAAAGCGTTGACCAAGCGGCTAAAACTTTGGGTGTTGATGTCGATACCCTGAGAGAGGTGAACGGCATACCGAAGGGGATGAGGATCAGAGCTGGTTCCACCGTATTGATCCCAAAAACAAATCGTCGTCCAGGCGATGTGTCTACAGCAATGGCTGAAAATGCCAGCCTTAACCTAGAAAAGCCTGCGCCTCCTGTACCGAAGTGCCCAAAACCTGCCAAGGGTACAAAAGGCACAAAGCCTGTAAAGTGCTCTCCAGCAAGCAATGCCAAAACTGGGGAAAAGGGCGGTTCTAAGGGTAATTCTTCAGGAAAAAATGCTGCATCTCAGCATAAATCCGCATCGACAGGACTTGCAAAATCTGCGAAAAATGGTAGTTCACCAGCCTCAGCCAGCAATAACGCCAGTAAAGGGGTGAGCAAAAGCCAGTAATTTAAGTAACTTTTTTAAGAAATCAGGTTGACCATGTCCTATAAAGCACACCACGATCGCTCAATTAACGACCCGGATGGATTTTGGGGTGAGCAAGCGCAATTAATTCACTGGGAAAAGCCATTCGATAAAGTTCTCAATTACGACAACCCCCCATTTGCAAAATGGTTTGAAGGTGGCTTAACCAATCTTTGCTACAACGCAGTTGATCGCCATTTAAAAGATCGTTCAGATCAAATCGCCTTAGTTGCAGTTTCAACAGAAACGAATCAAGAGAAGGTATACACATTTAAAGAGTTATACGAGGAAGTAAATCGTATGGCTGCAATATACAAAGCAAATGGTGTGAAAAAGGGTGACCGTGTTCTCATTTACATGCCGATGATTGCTGAAGCTTGTTTTGCCATGCTTGCTTGTGCTCGCATTGGCGCTATTCATTCTGTTGTGTTCGGTGGATTTGCATCCCACAGCTTAGCTTCTCGAATTGACGATGCAAAACCAAGGTTGATTGTGACTGCCGAGGCTGGCGCTCGTGGCGGCAAAGCCGTACCTTACAAGCCATTACTAGATGAGGCAATTACTCTAGCTGAATACAAGCCAGAAAAAGTGTTGATCGTAAACCGCGGCCTAACTGAATTCATAACCGTAGCAGGACGTGATTTGGATTACGCAAGTGAGCGTCAAAAATATCTGAATGACGAAGTGCCTGTGGAATGGGTCGATGCGACTCATCCTTCCTATATTTTGTACACCTCCGGTACTACTGGCAAGCCAAAGGGCGTTCAGCGTGATACAGGTGGTTACGCTGTAGCACTTGCTGCCTCTATGAAACACATTTTTACTGGTAATCCTGGTGAAACCATGTTCTGCACGTCTGACATTGGTTGGGTTGTTGGCCATAGCTACATTATTTATGCCCCTTTGCTCTCCGGTATGGCTACCATCATGTACGAGGGAACGCCATTGCGTCCTGATGCTGGCATCTGGTGGGAGTTGGTAGATAAGTACAAGGTGTCAGTGATGTTCTCTGCGCCAACCGCCGTTCGTGTTCTCAAAAAACAAGATCCTGCGTTCTTAACCAAGTATGACCTTTCTAAATTGCGCGCTTTGTTTTTGGCTGGTGAGCCATTGGATGAGCCAACTGCAAGTTGGATTCATGGCGCTATCAATAAGCCAATTGTGGACAACTACTGGCAAACAGAAACTGGCTGGCCAATGTTGGCTATTCAGCGTGGTGTAGAAGTGATGCCACATAAATTTGGTTCACCAGGCGTTCCTTCTTTTGGCTACAACATGAAGTTGCTCGACGATGCTACTTCTGAAGAGTTGGGTCCAGACCAAAAAGGCGTCATTGCAATTGAAGGTCCATTGCCTCCAGGTTGTATGCAAACCGTTTGGGGTGATGACAAGCGCTTTATCAGCACATACTGGGAAACTATTCCCGGCAAATTAATTTACTCGACCTTTGACTGGGGTATCAAGGATAAAGATGGCTACTTCTTTATCTTGGGTCGCACTGATGACGTGATTAACGTAGCTGGACACCGTCTTGGCACTCGTGAAATTGAAGAAAGCATCTCTAGTCATCCGAATGTTTCTGAGGTTGCTGTGGTGGGTATTGAAGACAAACTCAAGGGGCAGGCTGCAATTGCATTTGTGATTCCTAAGGATTCATCGAATACCGCAAGCTTGGAAGCCGAATGTATGAAGACGGTAGACACCACACTGGGCGCAATCGCACGTCCAGGACGTGTATATATCGTGACAGCATTGCCTAAGACTCGCTCTGGCAAGATTGTGCGTCGCGCACTGCAAGCTGTTGCCGAAGGTCGTGATCCTGGTGATATCAGCACGATGGATGATCAGTCTGTTTTGGCCCAAATCAAGACCATCATTGAGCAAAGCGCCAAGGCTTAAAACCGTTCATTTTGAATCAAAAGCTCTTCCAGTCATTTGGCTGGAAGAGCTTTTGTCTTCTAAAGCCCCGGTTGGCTGGGAATCCAAGGGTTTACGAGCAAAAATGGTATGATGGATGGGTTCAAAACTTAATAAATACCCTAGCGCTTAAAGACACTCACCTCCCGCAAAAACATCCTCGGGTTGGTCTTTTGAGGGTTTTGAGCGTCGGATGGAGCAGGGACTGGAGATGGTTTGTCACCCTTGCTTCCTTCTTTTCCTCCCGCCGTGTTGGCTTTAGCCGACGGCACTTTATTTCCCGGATTTAGTATTGGCGCCCCTGGCGAAACTTCCGGCGAAGTCGTTTTTAATACCGCATTGACTGGATACCAAGAGATCATTACCGATCCTAGTTATTCACGTCAAATCGTGACATTGACTTACCCACATATTGGTAACGTTGGTGTCAATGCTCAGGATGCTGAATCCGACCGGATTCATGCGGCAGGCCTAGTGGTTAAGGATCTTCCAAAACGTGTGTCTAACTTTCGCTCAGAAGGTTCTTTAGATAACTATCTCACCAAGGCTGGCGTACCAGGCATTGCAGGAATAGATACCCGTAAGCTGACCAGAATTCTTCGTGACAAGGGCGCTCAGTCAGGTGCAATTGTTGCTGGCAAAGTAGGTGATAGCTATGAAAATTTGGGCAATAAAGCACTTCATCTTGCTAAAGCCTTCCCTGGAATGTCTGGATTAGACCTTGCAAAAGTAGTTACTACTGAGAAGTCTTATGAGTGGCGTGAAGCCGAATGGGATCTTCATGGCCCAGATGGAAAGCCTGCCTATAGAACGCTGGATACCAGTAAGCCAGTGAAAAAGGTTGTTGCTTATGACTTTGGCGTAAAGCGCAATATCTTGCGCATGCTCACTGAGCGAGGCTGTGAATTAACAGTTGTGCCAGCGCAAACTAGCGCAGCAGAAGTGTTTGCGATGAATCCCGATGGCGTGTTCTTTTCCAATGGCCCTGGCGACCCTGGTCCATGTGACTATGCCATTGCCGCTGCAACAGAAATTATTGAGAAGGGTGTTCCAACCTTCGGCATTTGTTTAGGTCATCAAATCATGGGTCTTGCAGCAGGTGCGAAAACCTTGAAGATGAAGTTTGGTCATCATGGCGCAAACCATCCTGTAAAAGATTTGGATACGGGTAGAGTGGCGATTACTTCGCAGAATCACGGATTTGCTGTTGATGCGAACACTTTGCCAGACAATATTCGCGTAACCCATGTGTCTTTGTTTGATGGATCTCTGCAAGGCTTAGCTTGGAAAGACAAGCCGGCACTGTGTTTTCAAGGGCATCCTGAGGCCTCTCCTGGTCCTCATGACATCGCCTATTTATTTGATCGTTTTGTGGAGCTCATGAATGCTGCCAGCAAGAAGGAGGGCAAATAATGCCTAAGCGTAGCGACATTAAGAGCATTCTTATTATTGGTGCCGGTCCAATTGTGATTGGTCAAGCTTGTGAGTTTGATTATTCCGGTGCGCAGGCTTGTAAAGCATTGCGAGATGAAGGCTATAAAGTTATTTTGGTAAACAGTAATCCTGCAACCATCATGACTGATCCTGAGATGGCTGATGTCACTTACATCGAGCCGATCACTTGGGAAGTGGTTGAACGTATTATTGCCACTGAAAAACCAGATGCAATTCTGCCAACCATGGGCGGTCAAACAGCGCTTAATTGTGCATTAGATCTCCATCGTCATGGCGTGTTAGAAAAATACGGCTGTGAATTAATCGGAGCATCCCCAGAAGCTATTGATAAAGCAGAAGATCGCCAGAAATTTAAAGAAGCGATGACCAAAATTGGTTTAGGTTCTGCAAAATCCGGTATTGCGCATTCAATGGATGAGGCGCATGAAGTTCAACAACAAATTCAGAAGGAAACTGGCAGCTCAGGTTTCCCGGTGGTCATTCGTCCTTCATTCACCATGGGTGGATCAGGTGGCGGTATAGCCTATAACCGTGAAGAATTTGAAGAAATTTGTAAGCGTGGACTCGATTTATCACCAACACGTGAGCTCTTAATCGAAGAGTCACTCTTGGGTTGGAAAGAATTCGAGATGGAAGTAGTGCGTGATCGCAATGACAATTGCATCATTGTTTGCTCTATTGAAAACTTAGATCCAATGGGTGTGCATACGGGTGACTCAATCACAGTAGCACCAGCCCAGACTTTGACGGATAAAGAATATCAAATCATGCGAAATGCATCGATTGCTGTTCTGAGAGAAATTGGCGTAGACACTGGCGGATCTAACGTTCAGTTCTCCATTAATCCAGTTGATGGTCGCATGATCGTCATAGAAATGAATCCACGGGTTTCACGCTCATCTGCTTTAGCGTCCAAGGCCACGGGCTTCCCCATTGCCAAGATTGCCGCTAAATTAGCAGTTGGCTATACGCTTGATGAACTCAAGAATGATATTACTGGCGGGGCAACGCCAGCATCCTTTGAGCCTTCAATCGATTACGTTGTTACTAAGATTCCACGCTTTGCTTTTGAAAAGTTCCCACAAGCTGATTCACGTTTAACAACTCAGATGAAGTCAGTCGGTGAAGTGATGGCGATTGGTCGCACTTTTCAAGAGTCATTCCAAAAAGCACTTCGCGGGTTGGAAGTTGGAGTTGATGGTCTTGACGAGTTTTCTACCGACCTCGATGACATCATCAATGAAATCAATGAGCCAGGTCCTGATCGCATTTGGTACTTAGCAGATGCATTCCGTATGGGCATGGGGCTTGATGAAATTTACTCTGAGACGAAAGTCGATCCTTGGTTCTTGGAGCAAATTGAAGAGCTGATTACTATTGAAACGGAACTGAAACAACGCAAGATTGATAGTCTGACAGCCCCAGAATTACGCTTTGTAAAACAAAAAGGTTTTTCTGATCGCCGCTTGGCAAAGCTACTCAATATTGATGCTGCTTCAGTGCGCGCCGCACGTCATCGCTTAAATGTAGTTCCAGTCTATAAGCGAGTAGATACCTGTGCTGCAGAATTCTCAACAAATACCGCCTACCTCTATTCAACCTATGAAGCAGAGCATGGTGAGTGCGAGTCACAGCCTACGAATAAAGAGAAGATCATGGTTTTGGGCGGAGGCCCAAATCGTATTGGTCAAGGTATTGAGTTTGACTATTGCTGTGTACATGCGGCCTTAGCAATGCGCGATGATGGCTACGAAACCATCATGGTGAACTGCAATCCTGAAACGGTTTCTACTGACTACGATACTTCTGACCGCTTGTACTTTGAGCCATTAACACTTGAAGATGTTCTGGAGATCGTTGCCAAGGAAAAGCCGAAGGGCGTGATCGTGCAATATGGCGGTCAAACACCTTTGAAATTGGCCCTAGATCTTGAGCGTAATGGTGTTCCGATCATCGGCACATCGCCAGACATGATTGATGCTGCGGAAGATCGTGAGCGCTTCCAAAAGCTGCTTCAGGATCTTGGATTACGTCAACCGCCTAACCGTACAGCGCGCACCGAAGAAGAGGCCATCAAGCTTGCTGAAGAAATTGGTTATCCATTGGTGGTTCGTCCTTCCTATGTATTGGGTGGACGCGCAATGGAAATTGTTCATGATGGTCGTGACTTAGAGCGCTATATGCGTGAAGCCGTTAAGGTTTCGCATGACTCTCCGGTTTTACTAGATCGCTTCCTGAACGATGCGATTGAGTGTGACGTGGATTGCATTAGCGATGGCGAGACCGTGTTTATTGGCGGTGTCATGGAGCATATTGAGCAAGCCGGCGTTCACTCTGGTGATTCTGCTTGTTCATTGCCTCCCTATTCTTTGTCAGATGCCACGGTTGAAGAAATTAAACGTCAGACAGCTGCTATGGCCAAAGGTCTTAATGTGATTGGCTTGATGAATGTGCAATTTGCCATTCAAAATGTTGATGGCAAAGATGTGATCTTTGTACTTGAGGTGAATCCACGTGCATCTCGTACTGTTCCTTTTGTGTCTAAGGCGACTGGCCTCCAGCTTGCAAAAATTGCTGCTCGCTGTATGGTTGGTCAAACTTTGGGCCAGCAAGGCATCAAGACTGAAGTCAAGCCTCCATATTTTTCAGTGAAAGAGGCTGTTTTCCCATTCAATAAATTCCCAGGCATTGATCCAATTCTGGGACCAGAGATGCGTTCTACTGGTGAGGTAATGGGTGTTGGCAAAACCTTTGGTGAGGCCTTATTTAAGTCTCAATTGGGTGCTGGAATTAAGCTGCCTAAGAGTGGAACGGTTCTTCTGACAGTAAAAGATAGCGACAAACCCAAAGCGATTGAAGTGGCCAAGCTATTGCATCAACTTGGCTTCCCGATGGTTGCCACTAAAGGTACTGCTGCAGCAATTGAAGCAGCAGGGTTACCCGTAAGAGTAGTTAATAAGGTAAAAGATGGCCGTCCTCACATTGTGGATTTCATCAAAAACGGGGAAATTTCGCTGGTATTTACTACAGTTGATGAGACTCGGACCGCAATTGCTGACTCTAGATCGATTCGTACTAGCGCTCAAGCCAATGGAGTTACGTATTACACAACCATTAGCGCAGCACGTGCTGTTATGGATGGTTTGTTGGCTTCGCAAAATGGCAAGCTTGAGTCACTTGAGGTCTATTCATTACAAAACTTACATCAGACGCTTATTTAATCTAAAATTAACTTTTACCCGCGTAATTTTGCGCAAGAATTTAAGTTAGGTTAGCTGCATGAGCACAATTCCGAT
>CANCQD010000010.1 GCA_947380285.1 Burkholderiaceae bacterium
TCAGTGTTGGAATTTATTAAGACTGATAGGTATCAGACTAGGAAGGTAGAGCGTTTTCCCAAGTCCGATAACTTAATCATTTCTCAAAACCCAGCTTTTCTTCTGAGTGATTCGGAAGACCGAAAGTTGTTTGAATCAGAATATCAAAAAGTAGCTAGCCTATATTACAAAGGCCAGCCAAATTTTCCTGATCTATTAAATCGGATTAGTCAGCATCTAAAGGTTTTGTAGGTAAATCCATTTTGGAGCAACGTAGTGTTAGATGGTTGCTCCAAATATCCTTTAGTTTCGAAAACCAAAGACCGATAGAGCTCTTCTAGTAAATTCGTGAATTTGCTTGCACACCAACACTGATAACCCGCAGACCCCCTGTTTATAAGGGTCTACCTTGGGCTTCTGCTCTCATAATCCTTTGGTCCCAGGTTCAAGTCCTGGTGGGCCCACCAATGAAATCAACGACTTAGGGAGAAATCCCTAAGTCGTTTTTCTGCAAATCATCCATTGTGCCCAATAGATATATAGACCTTCCAGTGTAGTAATAAGCTAAACACAAAAGACAAACCCTTAAATTGGTTTGGAGACCATTTCTAACTTAGAATTGGGTATCGGCATAAAGAGTGAACGAGGTTAAATATGGCTTCAGGATTTAAGGGTAAAAGCAAGAATGTTGCCTTGGAAGAGCTTGTAGCTAAGGTTCCCAACGGCGCCTCTTTAGCCTTGGGTGGTAGTTTCTTGCATCGCGGTCCTTTTGCATTTGTAAGGGAGCTCATTCGCCAGAAAAAAACTCAGCTTGAAATTATGAAGCAGTCTCCTGGTTACGATATCGATATTTTGTGTAGAGCAGGAATTGTAAAAAAGGTAAGGGCTGGTATTGTCGCAATGGAAGGTAACTTTGGTTTAGCGCCTTCTTATAGAAAAGCAATTGAGTCAAAAGTAGTAGAGCTAGAGGAACATGCTTGTGCAACATTGACGGCAGGTTTGAGGGCGGCAGCCTATGGAGTTCCATTCCAACCCTGTGGCGGTTTACAAGGTAGTGAAATTCCCGATATTAATGGCTGGAAGAAAATAGATGATCCTTACAGTCAAGGTGAGCCAGTTTGGGTGATACCAGCCATTTCTCCTGATATAGCAATTATTCACGCTAATGAAGTTGATCGGCATGGGAATGTCCGTGTCTATGGCACCTCGCATTGGGATCGAATCATGAGTCGCTCCTCAAAAACAGTATTAGTTACAGCAGAGAAATTGGTGGAAGACCATATATTTACAGATCAACCCGAGATGACATTGATTCCATACTTTATGGTTGAAGCTTTTTCAATTGTTCCTCAGGGAGCATGGCCAGGTTCTTGTTGGCCTGACTATGAAATCGATTATCCGGCAGTGGAGGAATATATGAGTTCCTTGAGTCAAGAAGTTTTGGATGCACATTTGAAAGCCGCATCCAAAAAGTTGGAGTTAATCAATGCCTAATCCATGGTCCCCATTCTCGTATATCGTAACCAATCTAGCCAGATTTATTCGGCCTAATGAAATCACTTTTAGCGGAGTAAATTCAAGTATGCCGATGCTGGCCTGTTTAATGGCTAAGCGTGCTTATGATTGGGATTATGTTTATATCAATGTGGCTGGAGGCGTGGATCCAGAACCCTCATCTATTCCATTATCTAGTTCAGATCCGGTATTGGCTGAAAACACTGCGTCAATTTTTGATAACGAAGATTTTTATGATCTCTGTACCAGAGGACGTATGGACCTTACTTTTTTGGGGGCCGCACAAATTGATGGCGATGGGTCTGCCAATAATTCTGTCATTGGTGATTGGCATAACCCAAAAGTGCGCTTACCTGGAGGTGGTGGTGGAGCGGTAATGTTGCCAACTGCTAGGCGAGCTTGTACTTGGCGTACTGAGCACTCGAAGAGAACATTGGTTGATAAGTTAGATTTCCGAACCTCTTGGGGAGGATTTCATGGGGTAGTGACCCCCATTGCGGTATTTATAAAGCGTGATGGACGTTTAGCCCTAGAGAGTTGGCATCCTGAGTCGAGCCTAGAAGAGGTCAAAGAAAGAACAGGGTTTACGTTTGATGCTTCACAAGCAAAACCAACGGATTATCCTACAGCTACAGAAATTGAAGCCTTGCGATCACTTGATCCGCATGGTCACTTTGAGCGTGATGCCGCTGTGAGCATCCGTATTGCAGCACACGCAGCTCCATAACCATTATCAATATTGACGACTACTATTCCTGAAGAGCAGCTACTTAAGGCTGCATTGAGGGCAGTGCGCCCACCTTCAGCAGCACCATAGCCCACTGAAGTAGGGATGGCAATAATGGCGCTGTTCACTAAACCACCTAAAACAGTAGGCAGTGCGCCATCCATTCCTGCGGCTACTATAATGATAGGGAATTTAGCGAGCTCATCAAGTCGTTCGAGGAGCCGCCATAAGCCGGCTACCCCAATATCATGGATTAATTCAGAGCGATGACCAAAAAAAGCTAAGGTTCGAGCAGCTTCTATAGCAACTGCCGCATCACTGGTTCCTGCGCTAATAATGGCAATATTCTTCTCAGTAGATAGAGGGTGGGGCTTAGAAAAAAATCCAGTATTAGAGATGGGATCAAAATCAATTTTATTCTTCAGCTTTTCTGAAATGCCCTCTAATTTAGTCTGAGTAAGATGGGTTAACAGAATTGATTTTTCATGCTGCATAACCGCTTCGAGAATATTGCTGATTTGTCCGGAAGTTTTTCCACCACAAAAAACAGCTTCACCTAAACCCGTACGCTCCTGGCGATTCACATCAAGCTTAAAGTCAGGCGATTGCATGTTTGTTTCCAATAAAAGCGCTGCCAGTAACATAGAGTACAAACTCAATTACTTTGTCGGGATGAGTCTCATCTACAATTTTTCGAATGGTATTTGTAAGATGGATTTTGACTGAGGATTGATCGTCAGCCAACAGAAAATTGAGGCTGTCATCATCCAATTCAACGGATACTGATTTAGTGCGAATACGACATCTCACAACTGAAGCCTTTATGGATTGACGTATAAGATTCTCAACTCGATGCACTAGCTGAAGAGTACTTACTTGAATAGGTATTCCAGTTTCAATGCGACTGGATAGACAGGGCGATGCAGGGAGATTTGCAAGTTCTCCAAGGCCCAACTCAAGGGCGATAGACCTAATCATGACTTTATTAACCCCCCATTTTGCAAAGGGATGAATAACGTCGAGATTGGATGCTGCCTCTAATCCGGGCCGATACTCCAATAGATCATCAGCATTAGTGCCCGAAAAAATTTGTGCTGAGGTTTTCTTTGATATTGTAGAGATTGCTGTATAAAGGGACTGTTTACAATAAAAGCATCGATTGATGGGATTTGTTAAATAGCGCTCATCACTAAATTCACCTGAGAAAATTTCTATTAGGTTCCAGCCATACTTAGCAGAAAGAGCGCGCACACGCTCTGTAGCCTCCGGAGGTACCGCAGGTGAGATAGCATGAAATACTTCCAAAGAGTCATTACTTAGTAGGCCAGCTATTCTCGTTAGGGTGATGCTGTCAATCCCCCCGCTGAGAGCAATCGCAACTTTAGGAAATCCACTGATTTCCCCCTTAATGAGTTCAATTTTTTCCGTAAGCTGGTTATTTAGCATCTTTTTTTAAAACTTGTTGTTCTGAGATTTGCTTATTTATTGATCTTTGCGAGGCGCTAGAGGAGATTGCTGCTATATCTGAAATTTCTGCCTTGGCAGTTACTTCATTATTAGGCCTCTTCGCAATCTTCACTCTACTTTTAGGTTGTTCAAGACTAACCTCTGATCGACTTAATATTTTTCTTTCTACTTTTGAGATGCGTAGGCCCAAAGTGCTTGTTTCAATAAAGCATTGCTCACATACAGATTCCAGGGCGTCAGGCTTGACCAAAATTTGGACTTGCGTCAGCATTCGCCCTTTTTTCCCAAATAGAGATCCTTGGTAAACCTCAATGACGCCTGGGCATTGTCGTAGTGCATCGAGACCAATGGCTAAATCTTCTGAGGTTTGATCATCGATTTCAAAAGTAATAGTGGAGATGTAGTCATGATTAGCAGATTGCTCGGTAGCTTCGAAAGCTAGGCATCGCAGCACATTAGAAATATTGGCAAGCTTTTTGCTGCCAAAACCATTGCCATAATTTGCAATCGATGTGCTTGAGAATTGATGGGGTTTAGAGATCGACAGTAAGTATTTCACAATAGTTGCCCCGGTCGGAGTTACTCGTTCACCTTGTATCCCATCATCTACCACCGAAATACCCTGCATGAGAATTGCAGTTGCAGGGGCTGGTACCGGTAAGAGGCCATGAGCAGTTTTAACAGTTCCGCCCCCGATAGGTAATGCTGAAAAAGTCCACTCCATACTTCCGAGGGCATCAATAAAATAAGCTGCTGCAACAAAGTCGATAATCGAGTCCCATGCCCCAACCTCATGAAAGCTAACTTCTTCTGGTTTGATGCCGTGAACTTGGGATTCTGCTTTAGCTAAAAGTGAGAATAAATTGAGCGCATGAGAAATGACTTCAGCCTTGAGACTAGAATTTTTCAGCAGTGTGCAAATATGGGCGTATTGAACATGGTCATGGTTATGACTATGCCCATGATCATCATGGTGATGAGAATGGGTATGCTCAATAGCATCGAAGCGCAATCCCTCGAGGATGCCGTCATGATGTTTTACAAACTCTACTCTTCCTTTGGATGATTGAGGAAATTTTTCTATTTCTTCTATCATGGCCTGAGCAAGCTCGGGAAAAGTATCAGCAAGAGCTGCAACGAACATATCTCCTGCAATACCACCAACTAAGTCAAGATGAATACGAGTAATTTTTTTTATCACTCTTAGGCATCCACGCGAAACTTGACTCTAGGTTTACTCCAAAAGCTGGGCGCAACTACTACTCTGGGATTTCCCCCAACTATTTTTTTGGCAATTTTCCATGCAGCCTCGAAGTTTGGCGTCGTATTCATCCCTATGGCCCTAAAGGCAGCTGGATTGGAGGTGCCGGCCATGATAACGGCTCCAGCGCGATTTAGCGTGTATTCATTTTCATACAGCAACCAGAAGGGATGGAGTGGGGGATAGCCATGACAATGGGTGTATTGATGAATATATTCGGGGTTATTGTTAAATTCATCCTCGAAATCAATGAGCCCTCGGGGACTGTGCAGGGTTCCATACACTTCGATTATTTTTTTGTAAGATGGGTAGAGTTGCGGATCGATGTAACCTGTAGTGGGAGATACTGCAATCACTACGCCGCCTTCGCGCAGCACAGGTCCTTGTGCATTGTAGCGAGGGAGAGTAAAGGTTCCGGCGCCAGCAATTAAAGTGTTATTTGCATTGCCGTAGGAAAAGCTGGCTGATAGACCAACAATCAAAACATCTGCTTGGGGCGCATCATAGACAAAACGACTGGATGCTAATTCCCAGGCTGGGGCTTTGATAGCGCTTGCATGTCCTGCATGCACTCCAATCATTTTTCCACCTATGCCATTAATGGAATTAATGTAAAAGACTTGTTTGCCGATAGCTTGCTCCATAAAGGAACTCATTTCGTCTTTTACGTTGACTGGTTTTTTCTTTTCACCAGCAGTTACTTTGATCGCATCTGGATCTGGGATTGCATTAATACTGTGGTGAGATGCAATACTCTTCGTAGAGGCAAGACCGATGCACACTCCAGTACCCGTATAGCTTGGGCCTTGCGCAGACGATACATTGCCTTGATAAATCATTAAGTCTGCATCTAAATAGCGCTTATTGTGTTCTACGTATCTTCCGCTTTCCGTAATTCCGAGATAAGTCAGTTCATCTTGGTTGGAGCAGTCATGATTGACGATAGCATTAAGACGCCAGAAGCGATTGAATAAGGTCGGACCAAGATGATTGGCTAATTCTGTGCGAGTAGGTTTGCGGTGATTGCTAGAGGCGCAAATGAATAAAATATCTCGATCTTTTATACCCGCGCGATTAAGCTCCTCTACTAAAATAGGTAAGATGGTTCTTGCTGGTAAATTTGGTCTTGTAATGTCATCAAAACCAATTGCTACTTTCATTCCTGGCTTAGCCAACGAAGATAGTGCTGGCATTCCTAGAGGATTAGCTAGGGCATTTAAAACAGCCTCGCGTGCATTCTCAATTAGAGCGCCTTCTTCGTATTCGATAATTGATGAGCTATCTGGTACTTCAATATCAATTTTTCGGTCCCCATAATCGACCGCTACTTTCTTGGTCCCCATTGATTAGCCCTTTGCTGTTGAAAATGCTGCCCGTAAGTCATTTCTGGTTACCTTACCCATAGCGTTACGAGGTAATTTATCACTAAAGGCGATGTATTCAGGAACTTTAAAGGGGCTAAGCCGTTCGCGGCAGAATTTGATAATGGAATCAGGGTTTATGTCTCCGGAAGAAACTACGACCAGACCAACACATTCACCCCAAATTGGATCAGCAAGGCCCACAGCGGCAGCTTCAATAACATCTGGATGCATGGCTGCTACTTGCTCTACCTCTAGAGGAGATATATTTTCACCGCCCCGAATAATCATTTCTTTTTTTCTACCGACAATGAAGACAAAACCTTCTTCATCAATGGTGGCTAAGTCACCCGAATGAAGCCAGCCATTCTTAATAGTAGAGCTAGTGTTGCTAGGATCTAGATAATATTCTTTCATGATTAATTCACTCTGAATTAATAATTCACCCACTTCATTTATGCCTAAAGTATTGTTGTTTGCGTCAACAATTTTCACCTTTTGCGGGGCTAAAGCTTGCCCAATCGAGCCAAACTTTCTTTTTCCATTGATGGGATTCATGGTGTTAATTGCAGTTGTTTCTGTAAGTCCAAACGTCTCTAAAAGTAAATTTCTTCCAAAACGATTTTCAAAACGCTCAGCTAATTCTTTAGAGGTCGGTGCAGATGCAACTTTAATGTAATTCAAAGAAATTTCATCTGAGGAGGGCGCCTGCTTTTCATGCTCAAGTAGAAGAGACAAAATAGTAGGGGAGACACTAGATGAATTGACTGCGTAGTTCTTGCATTCATGCCAAAAATTACTGGCAGAGAAACGCTTGCGCAGCACAACGCTAGCACCTCGATATAAAAACGGTAAGTTACTAAACATCAGTCCATTAGTATGAAAGAGAGGCATGACGCACAAGGTACGATCACTTTCTTGAATTTCAAAACCTTGACTCACAATTTGTGCTGCCGAACATAAATTATGGTGGCTAAGTAAAACCCCCTTGGGGTTACCTGTGGTTCCTGAGGTGTAGAGCAATAAGGCGCCATCATCAGCGGTAATATTCTTAATCTCGAGAGCACTATCAGAATAATTTATTAATTCGTCATCACGGTGAGCTGTAATAGCTACATTTTCTGGGGCGCGCAATACTAAAATTTTGGGTTCATGCTTTATTAGGGGCAAAGTATTACTTATAACCTCTATGAATTCGGCAGAAATGACGATACATTTACTTTGCGCGTGATTAAGAATGTAGGCAAATTCAGGAGGAGTTAAGCGATTATTGATAGGGTTTGCAATTGCTCCAGCTTTAAATGCTCCGAAATACCCCGCTATCAGCAAAGAATCGTTTAGGGAGATAAAACTTACTTTGTCTCCAATGCCGACTCCAGCAGATTGAAAGAAATGGGAAAATTGGTTTGATAGCTTATCCAAGTCTTGATAGCTAAGAACCTCATCCTCAAAAAAGATGGCAGGTTTCTGGCTACTATGACGAGTAATAATTTCTTGGGTGAGCATATTTAATATGGCTTCAATTTAGTGCGGATGAGGAACGTTTGACAACATTGGCCCATTTAGCCATTTCATCTTTTAGTAAGCGGCAAGTTTCTTCGGGAGTGGTGCCTAATGCTTCGGATCCTTGTTTTTTAAATGCACCTATTACTTCTGGTGTTTTTGATAAAGCCTGAACTTCACGTGAAAGTCGGTTAACGATTTCAGGCGATGTACCGACCGGTGCAAGTATGGCATAGGCGTTCGTTACTTCGTATCCAGGCACACCTTGCTCTTGCACAGTAGGGAGGTCCGGTAACGAAGGGGCACGTTTAGCACTGGTAACGCCTAAGAGTCTTATCTTTCCAGTACTTACTTGCGGAAGGAGGGCGGGCAATGTCTCAAAAACTATATCAATCTGTCCGCCAAGCAGGTCTGCTACTGCAGGACCACTGCCCTTGTAAGGAATATGCAGCAACTGTGTATTTGTCATTGCTTTAAATAATTCTCCTGCCATTTGCTGGGGGGTGCCAGGGCCGGCTGAGCCGAAACTTAATTTATTTGGTTGGGCTTTGGCCAAGGCAATGAGTTCTTGAACATTCTTTGCTGGTAGGGAGCTATTGACAGCTAATACCATCGGTGTTGATGATGTCATGGAAACACATGCAAAAGCAGTGGCGAAATCATATGCAGGTTTCTGTGATGGCATCGCAGCATGGATAGAGTGACTTCCAAGCGCGCCTAGTAAAAACGTATAGCCATCTGGAGGAGATTTAGCTACTGCCTCAGCGCCAATTTCGCCGCCAGCGCCGGCTCGATTATCAACAACAAAAGACTGTCCAAATTTTTCACTCAAAAATTGAGCATAGACTCGCCCTGAAGCGTCACTTGCACCACCGGGAGGAAAAGGAACGACTATTTTGATTGGCTTATTAGGCCATGCTTGCGCGCTTACAAGAGAGGTGACGGACGCCAGTATTAAACCCAAAAACCCGATGCGTAATTTTTGCTTTAGTCCCATAGATGTCTCGATATATATTTTGGTTTTAGAAATAAATTTTAGTACTTAGGATTAGAACCCTAAATAATCTTGACCTTATAGAACTTTACCACTAGGATTGAATAAGAAGTAAAGGAAATGACGACATTCATTAGGCAAGATGGTTAGCCTTCTATTTTGGACAAGCGGGCGCTAAAGCAAAAAATAATGGTTAATTAAATTAGCCTTACTATAACTACTTAATAAATATTTGGCGGTGCAAATATGAAGCCTGTAAAGATATTCTTCTTCTTCTTTTTCCTATGTTTTGCTAATTTGCTGATGGCTCATCCAGGTCATATTGGAGGCCCTGGATTTATGCAAGGTTTTTTACATCCATTGAGCGGCTTTGACCACTTTCTAGTGATTCTATTGGTAGGTTTTTGGAGTGTTTTTGTACTGAACATTTTCTGGCTTGGCCCTTTGATTTTTATGGCGGGCATGATTCTTGGAGTTTTCTTTGGGCTGACAGACGTCAACATTGAATGGCTTGAACTTGGTATTTCAATATCAGTCATGGCTCTCGGCCTTTTCATTTTCCTTAAGAAAAAGCTGGATCTACGTATGAGCCTTTTCCTTATGGCAATATTCGGCGCGTTTCATGGTTTGGCTCATGTTCAGTATTTGAATTTTATGCATAGTGGCTTTATTTATAAATCGCTTGAGGATTTAAGTGGATTATTACTTGCAACATTTGCTCTCCATCTTCTGGGGGCTGCGGTAGCCAAAATATCGAAGCATAAAATTTCATTAGTGAGTCAAGGCGCTGGTTCTATTGCTTTCATCTATGGACTTATACTTACTGCTCGCCTTATCTAGTTTTATTAGATTGAAGCAACCTAGATATTATTCAAGAAAATTAGCAGCAAGCATTTTACTAATCTGATTAATTAAATCTTTCATCAAAAAGCATCAGGTTGAGGGTCTATCAGTAGCCGCTTAAGCGGCAAATAAAAAAGCCCCGAAAAACTGATTCTATATGGCGGATCGGGCGACATTCGAACGTCTTAAACATTACTTTAAGTAACACTCACCAACCATAAGTAAAAACTATTTGGAGCAACGAAGTGTTAGATGGTTGCTCCAAAATTCTTTGGTTTTCGAAACCAAAGAGTGAGAGACTGCTTCTCTTAAATCCACGAATTTGCTTACACACCGACACTGACCACCCGCAGAGCCCCTTTTTATATGGGTCTATCTTGGGTGTCTGCTCTCATAATCCTTTGGTCCCAGGTTCAAGTCCTGGTGGGCTCACCAATGAAATCAACGACTTAGGGAGAAATTCCTAAGTCGTTTTTCTATTTGTAAAACTAAGTGCTTAAGTAGTATCTGGGGGATTGGGCTATTCTGATGATAAGTACCAATTGACTTACATGTAAACCCTCTGCATTCTATTTTTTTTACCAAAAATGATAGGGTTGATATGTGCCAATTGTGTGATGATAAGTCTGAGTCAAGCCATAAACCAATGCAGCCAGCTAGGCGTTCACTATTAAAGCTAGCTAGTTCAACTCCTCTTTGGGTTGCTGGACTTGGCTCATCATCAATGATGGTAGGTGCGAGAGCGGATGATGCACATCCAGCTCCTAAACCAGGAAACATTATTACTCCTGATCAGGCGCTCGAAAGATTGATGAAAGGCAATGGCCGTTATGTAAACGGTAATATCAATACAGACGATTCATTTAAAAGTGCGGCAGCAGCATTAAAGAATGGACAAAACCCGTATGCAATTATTTTGTCCTGCGCAGATTCACGTGTTAGTCCTGAATTATGTTTTGATGAAGGTCCTGGAGATTTATTTGTAAACCGAATTGCTGGAAATTACGTCACCACAGATCTTCTAGGTAGCATAGAGTATGGCGCCTTAGTACTAAAGGCCCCACTTATTATGGTGCTTGGGCATACAGAATGCGGAGCCGTAAAGGCGGCGATGAAAGCGGAAGAAGAAAATACAAGCTTTCCAGGTCATATTCAATCCATTGCCTCTCATATAGGTGCAGCAGTGCGAGCTACAAAACAACAAGGCGGTAAAGTCACAACAACCGATGTGGTTAAGGCTAATATCAGAATTAACGTAACTTACCTACAGCAATCTACTCCAATCATCAGACAGTTAGTACAAGAAAATAAAGTAAAAGTTGTTGGTGGAATTTATAGCCTAGAGGATGGAACGGTAAGCATGGTTAACTAAAAGTCTATGGGAGGAGTTATCACGATAGATTGTCATTCATGGTTGCGGTTGCTTTGGATTTATTAGCCGCTATCCAGAAAAGTAAGCATTACTTTCTTTAAGTAGTACTTACAATTTATTCAAAAAAATACCTTGGGAAAACAAGGAATTTAAGCCATTTTTCTAAAAATTTTTGATGTTCAAAACCAAGAGTCAGAGAGTTTGTTTTTTAGTTTCATTAACTTTAGCCGTCTGCCCTGATAATCCTTAAGTCCCAGGCTCAGGTCCTAGTGGGCGTACCAGAAAAGCAAACCCTCATCAGAAATGGTGAGGGTTTTGTCATTTGAGAACTACCCCTCTAAATCCTCGCTATCTTCATCGATTCGATATTCCACTTTAAATTTTTTTAACATGGTGGGTGAGGGTGAATTGATATCGTGGGCAGTTGGATCAGTTAAATAGCAATAACCATAAAAGGGTATTGGTTCTTTTTCAACAAGCTCGCGATCATCAGTAGTAAAGGTAGTCATCAATGCTCTCCCTAAATGAATTAGAAGTGGTTACCTATGGGCTGTTAGAGCAAGCTGAGGAGACCGGAAAGGAGCAGAATTGCTCTTCATCTCCCATAAGTAGATTCTATTATTTATGAATGAATATGACACTTCTATCATTAATTGAAATATTTTTTTTGTAATTTTAAATAGTGAAATTGTCATATATGGGATTGATAAACAGGCCTCAATTATGACAAAAGTGGATGCAAAAATTCATATAGATGTCATATGAAAGGTAGAGCATCTTATTCAAGTTCAATGCCAAATTGAAGGAGAGAAAAAATGCTAGATCAAGACATGAGTGACAAGGTTATTAATTTAAGAAGAAAGGCTGCGGAGTTTTTCCAAAAAGCAGCGTGGAATCAATTGTTAGCTTTAGATAACTATCAAAAGAATAATTTCATAGCTGCTGAACGTTTTGCCCAGCTCTCTTTTGATGATCAAATGAATGGGGTAGAGTGCGCAGAGCTGGCCGATGCAGAGTCACTTATATTTCTAGATCTCAATATTGAGGAAGAATATTGAGCATTAATAGATTCTCCCAGCTGGGTAATTTTATTGTGAAGCGAGCATTTCTTTTGTGCTTTTTAATGGGCGGTCAATCTTGTTATGCAACCTCCGAGCTCACTCCCTATGATTTGCAGGTATTGGTAGAAAAATTAGGTACCAGTTTTAAGGTGCAAGCTAGCTACATAGCACCAGTTAGCCAGTGTGAGGCATATACCTTTCTGACAGATTATGAGGATGTAAAAACTGCTCCAGGAATTGTTGAGTCAAAAGTGCGCACAAGGAATGGTAATCGGGTCACTGTAGAAAGACTCATTGAGGAGCGGGTTTTATTGTTCCCTATTCAACTGCGGTCTGAAGTGGAGTTCACCGAGCTACCAAATCAGGGCCTAAATTTTATTCAGATTAAAGGCGATAACAAGGCCTATTCTGGGACATGGCGACTACAAGCTAATGAGAAGGGTGTGTTGGTGCGGTATGCCAGCATCATCGAGCCTGACTCTGTAATTCCCAATAGGGTCATAGAATATTTCATGAGAAATAATATTCGAAAAGGTTTCGAAATGATGGCTGAGGGGATGCATCGCAGCCGAGACAGCCTGAGTTTAGCCTGTAGATAGCTTATGGATATCTCAAGTATTCAAATAAAGCCTCACCCATACGTATATGGTCACCCAGATTTAAGCTTGTTAGCAAGTGATAATTTTTTGGAGCAAAAACAATAATAGTTGAGCCGTGCTGAAACCAGCCCAATTCCTCACCGCGAGCGACAGCAAAGTTGCAGTCAATCTCATTAGGGCCTTTGTACCGAAGATGTAAAAGTAGGTTAATGCAGTGCATTCGAATGCTCGCAACCAGAATTGCCGCTACAGGTACCAGAGTCAGAGTCGTATTTTCGGCTCCCTTGTCTGGATGATCTATTTCACATTCAATCACGGCCCTTTCATTCTTGCAAAAGAGTTTCTCAACTCGCTTCAATGCAATTGGGTTTACATTCCAGGTATCACCAGAGATGTAAGTGATTTTTTTAATTCGCATTGCCGTTGGAGCATGAAAGCGGTGGTACATGCTTGAAGTGAGTCGCAAGGTTACATATTCACAACCCTCATAGCTTTCGGCCAAACTCTGATTTGGTATTAATTCATTTAAGGCATAAGGAAAGCCCTTAGCTTGAAAAACTTCTCCATTACTGACTTTCCCGAATGCGCCAATAAGAGCATCACAGGGACTCACTAGATAGCTTGAGTCTTGATGGATTGGCCTTGCATTTGGCTTTAGCTCACGTGTAAAGCATGCATGCATACTTTTAAAGCTCTGATTTTTTGCCTCCGATAGATCAAGTGCAGAAAAGAATTTCCAAACCTGGATAGAGATATAAGCAATGGCTGGGTTTTCAATTTGACTAAACCAGCCAATAAAGCGAGTAAGCGTATTTCGAGGAATGCGATTAGTCAGAAGAAAATTGAGATCTTCCTGGGACAGAATGTTTTGGATGGTTTTTTTCATTGACATAATTTTGTCAAACAAATGAAGTAAAAGTGTCAAGAAAGAACAATTGGAGTATGTATGAATAGTTGGATCGTATTAAGTATATTCGGTGCAGGGTTCGGAGTGTTGATTGTTCGGAAGGTCTTTACAAGATTACAGCTATCTAAGGCAAAGCATCCATCTTTAGCTGGCCACTCTCGCATGGCTAAGAGGGTAGCCCGTTTAATTCCTTTTTACTCCTTTAATCGAGAATCCTTTTTTAAAGTCGATGGTGCGCCAGAAAATATCGCCTCCTTAAGAGAGGCTGGTTTTATGCGCTTATCGCATATCTATCAAGAGCGTTTTGCAAAATCAATTGCCCTGACAAATCAAGCGGCTAAAAACATATCAGATCTGCAATTTACCGGTAGGTATCGCGTACCATTTCAATTTAGCCCTTTTGTTAGCGTGCATTTGAAATCCGGTAGCTTCATGCAGTCGTCATCTGGGGTTACCTTGACTGATTTAGATGGCAATATCTTTTATGACTTAACTGGGTCATATGGCGTCAATGTTCTCGGATATGACTTTTATAAAAAAGCCATCGAAGAAGGGGCTAAACGTGTCTCTGAGCTGGGGCCTGTTTTGGGGTTTTATAACCCAATTGTTGCGGACAATGTAAAGCGTTTGACAACCATTTCGGGATTGGATGAAATATCCTTTCATATGTCTGGCACAGAGGCTGTAATGCAGGCGGTGCGCTTGGCTCGTTACCACACAAAGCGTAGCCATGTGGTGCGTTTTAATGGCGCCTATCACGGTTGGTGGGAAGATGTTCAGCCTGGCATAGGTAATCCACTTCCCCCTCGGGAAACCTACACTCTCAAGGAGATGGATCAAGATACCCTGCGCGTGCTTCGTAATCGAAAAAATATTGCCTGCGTATTAGTGAATCCACTACAGGCAATGCATCCGAATAAAGGGGCGCCTGGCGATTCATCCCTATTGGATAGTTCACGTAGTGCGCATTATGATCGTGCTGCCTATACCAAATGGCTCCATGAATTAAGGGAAGTCTGTACAAAGAAGGGAATTGTTCTCATTTTTGATGAGGTATTTGTAGGATTTCGTTTGGCTCAGGGTGGCGCTCAAGAATACTTTGGCGTACGGGCTGATATGGTGACTTACGGTAAAACCTTAGGCGGTGGCTTGCCGATCGGCGTTGTGTGCGGACGAAGTGATTTAATGAAGCGATTTAGGGAAGAAAAGCCAGCTGACATTTGTTTTGCAAGAGGAACCTTTAACTCACATCCGTATGTGATGGGTGCTATGCAAGTATTCCTAGAGCAGCTTGAGACTCCAGAAATCCAAAAAATGTATATGAATTTGGATGAAGTTTGGAATCGTCGCGCCAATCTCTTTAATGAAAAATTAATTTCATTGGATTTGCCAGTCAGGGTTGCGAATATGTCTAGTATTTGGACCATCTCTTTCACGGAGCCAAGTCGCTACAACTGGATGTTTCAATACTACTTAAAAGAGCAGGGTTTAGCTCTGAGCTGGATTGGTACAGGAAGATTTATTTTTAGCCTTAACTACAGTGATATAGACATGTTGGCTGTTCTAGATCGCTTCATTGCTGCAGCCCAGTCCATGAAGCAAGATGCTTGGTGGTGGAATGGAAACGGCCTGAGCAACAAAGCAATCAAGCGTCAAATTATTAAAGAAATGTTCTTTAGAAAAAAAGGCTTTCAAACTTCATCTGTACTATGAATTTATAGTGCCAAGATTTTCTTCATTGACCTCTATGTGATTCATAGGGTCGATGAGTTGTCCGCGCAATAAATACAGGGGTGCAGTTGCATAAATTTTTGCATCATGGAATGGGTCCGTAATAATTTTTGTCATCCATGCCAAGGCAGCTTCAACGTCATGAATGAAGAAGAGGTGGAAAGTGCGGAATAACACGCCACCAAGACCAAGCCAGAGCCATAAGAGGCCAGTTTGTCGAATAAAACCATCAGTATTGGTGAAGGTATTCAAAGCAATAAATTTTTGCAAGAATACGGGATTGAAATAAACCAATACTGGGATTGCCGCCCAAATGGACAAAAGAACAATCTTTCTATTGAGGTTGTAGCCTACTTTGATTTCTTCTTTGTATTCGTGAGTGGCTTTATTAACCTCGTCATATCCTTTGGGCTCAAAAAAGAAATGTCCGCTTTGACGAGTTGTCATAGCAACTAACCAAGCAAGCAATGAAGCTGCGATAGGATCGGTAAAAAGTAAAAAGTAGGCAGTTAAGAAACTCAGAGCACTAACAAAGTGTAGTGATTGATTGATGCGGCTATGGTGATAGTAACGATGATCATCCCAGCGCTGTTTTTTTAGGGTTTCAAGAAATTGAATCAATTTTGGATCCTCTGAATATTGAAGTGCTACATTACAAAAATATGAATATCACCAATATTTACAATTTATTTGTGACAATTTTAAGACATGTAAAAAAATTCACAATGTCATAAAACTGTTATTTTCTTCGAGAATACTCATAGCCAATGACATCAAATACCTTGGGAGAAAATAGTGACTTAATGCCGAACGCATCGGTAAAAGTGGCTATTGTTACGGAAACATATCCTCCAGAGGTTAATGGAGTGGCTAGCACGATCGCTCGGTTTATTAAGGGTTTGGCGGAGCTGGGACATGACATCACGCTCATCCGGCCTCGTCAGGGATTAAAAGATAAGCCTAAAAATGAATCTCATTTCAAAGAAATACTGACATTGGGAATGCCTATACCGGGTTATAGCTCTCTAAGGATGGGCCTCCCTCAAAAAAATATGCTGTTAAAGCTATGGGCATCTGATAGGCCTAGTCTTGTCCATATTGTTACTGAAGGTCCTCTGGGTTGGTCAGCGCTACAGGCTGCTAAAAAATTAAATATTCCTATTTGTTCAGATTTCCGAACAAATTTCGATGCTTATTCAACTCATTACGGAATAAGCTTCCTAAAGAATTCTATTCAAAGGTATCTTCGATATTTTCATAACAATAGCAACTTCACAATGGTGCCAACTCAGGAACTCAAAAATCAATTACTGAGTAACGGTTTTGAAAGACTCAAAGTGCTGGCTCGAGGGGTGGATACTGAATTATTTAATCCATCTAAGCGTTGTCAAGAATTACGCAATCATTGGGGAATTAAGGATCATGAAAAAGTGGTCTTATGCGTCGGTAGACTTGCCTCAGAGAAAAATCTACAAGTCACTGTAGATACATTTAAAGCAATGTTACAAGTTAACCCAAATTTAAAAATGGTATGGGTTGGTGAAGGTCCCGAAAAAGGGTCTTTAAAGTTAAGTTGCCCTAATAGTATCTTTACTGGGGTCCAGAGGGGTGAAGCACTTGCAGCCCATTATGCTAGTGGCGATATCTTTTTATTTTCGAGCCTGAGTGAAACATTTGGCAATGTAACAATTGAAGCGATGGCTAGTGGTTTGGCCGTGTTAGCGTACGACTATGCAGCAGCTCGGCAATTTATAAATCATGGTACCAATGGATTTTTAGCTAGCCTAAATGAGGCCAACTCGTTCGTTGCAGCGGGCCTTTCGTTAATACAAGATGATGTTGACTTGGAAAATTTGAGAGCCCATGCAAGGCAAACAACCTTAGAAATTTCATGGAATCAAGTCACTAAAAAATTAGAAAACAATTATCACGATTTAATACTAAATTCGCATGCAAAAGATAAACTGGCCTCATCGCCCGTTTTAAGAGAAATTTATATTAAGCAATGAATCGTATTTTCTATACGATAGCTTTCTCACAGTTTTTATCATCGCTAGCAGATAATGCATTGCTCATAGTATCCATTGCTCTTTTAGTGTCAATGCAAGAGCCTGATTGGTTATCACCTTTACTGAAGATTTTTTTTGTAGTCCCCTATGTTCTTTTTGCCCCATTTGTAGGTGCTTTTGCAGACTCCAGGCCTAAAGGCCAGGTGATGTTGATTTCTAATATGCTCAAGGCTAGCGGGTGCGGCCTGATGCTTTTTGGTATGCATCCATTATTAGGGTATGGCATCGTTGGTATCGGTGCCGCCTTATACGCGCCTGCAAAATATGGAATTTTGACTGAGCTTCTACCATCAGATAAGTTGGTTGCAGCAAATGGTTGGATGGAAGGTCTGATTATTGGTTCAATT
Organism: Burkholderiaceae bacterium; assembly: GCA_947380285.1. Next base: position 17,737 of record CANCQD010000010.1, read on the forward strand.
ATTTTTGGAACCTTATTGGGAGGATTTCTAATTAGTAATTTTCTGTATGATTTTTTCCAGCTGGTTAATCTAGATATCTTAAGAGGTGATATTTCCAGTTCTGCAGCAATGGCTATCTATCTGATTTCAGCCATCTATACTTCGGCTGCTTTACTAAATGTACCTCTATTGAAGGTGGGATTTTGCTATCAAAAGTTGAATCTACATTGTGGCAATTTGGTGCGGGATTTTTCCACTTGTTTTGTGAGCTTGTGGCGAGATCGGCTAGGTAAACTTTCCTTAACGGTGACCACTTTATTCTGGGGGGCTGGAGCAACCCTTCAATTCCTGATGTTGAAATGGGCAGAATATGCCTTACATATGAATCTTTCTGAGAGCGCAGCTTTACAAGCCGTTTCCGCAATAGGGGTTGCGGCAGGGGCTGTTTATGCGGCATGCAAAGTCTCTCTGAAGAATTCCGCTAATGTATTGCCCTACGGTGCACTGATGGGCTTAGTAGTCTGTTTAATGGGTATGTATAACGATGAACTCTTACCGCCAATTGTTCTTTTTCAAATGCATTCAATTCAATTAACATTGAACGATTTACCGGCCTATTTTTTATTAATACTATTAGGTTGGTTATCGGGTTATTTTGTAGTTCCAATGAATGCCTTATTGCAACACCAAGGTCATTCATTAATGGCAACCGGTCAATCTATAGCTGTTCAGGGTTTTAGTGAGAACTTAGCAGTGTTGTTTATGCTCCTCGTCTACTCTATTCTCCTGTGGATAAATATCAGCTTGCCGCTCATCATTATTGGCTTTGGTGGGACAGTCTTTTTGGCTATGGTGCTGATCATGTATCAGTATTTTGGGTCAAAAAATAGCACTCTAAATGCGATTTCCTAAAACATTATCCCCTTTACTTGTAGCGCTCTTGCTTTTAACCAGCATGTCGGGATTTGCACAAGAAATACAGTTCGGGGTAAGACCATATTATCTAATTGATGCCATGAAAGATGGCCCCTTAAAAAGCAAGCTTAGAAGTTGTGCTGGAATGACCCCCTATCGGTCTTCATTTTCAATAGCACACCGTGGCGCTCCCTTAGAGTTTCCCGAGCATACGGTTCAGTCAAATAAAGCAGCTGCTTTGATGGGGGCCGGTATTTTTGAATGTGATGTCACTTTTACTAAAGATAAGCAATTGGTTTGTCGTCATGCACAAAATGATTTACAAGGAACAACGAATATTTTGTTAACAAATTTACAAGAAAAGTGTGCAAAGCCTTTTACTCCAGCAAATGGAGCGCAGCCTGCGGAAGCGGAGTGTCGTACAACTGATATTACTTTAGAGGAATTTAAAACCCTGCGTGGCAAGATGGATGGGTTTAATAAAAATGCCAAGGATATTCAGTCTTATATGGCAGGTACACCATCTTGGAGGACTGAACTATATTCCGAGGCTGGTGGTACTTTGCTAACACATCAGGAATCTATCGCATTATTTAAACAATTTGGCGGCAAATTTACTCCTGAGCTAAAAGAGGCAGTTGTTCCGATGCCCTTCTTAGGATTTACCCAAGAGCAATATGCTCAAGCGCTAATTAATGAATATAAGAGGGCTGGTATATCTCCTAAAGACGTTTTCCCGCAATCATTTAATTTGAACGATGTGCTTTACTGGATTCAGAATGAACCAGAGTTTGGAAGACAGGCGATTTACTTGGATGGCAGATATGAGCAGAAAGAGTTTAATGCTGCTAAGCCGGAATTATTAAAACCAACTATGCAAGAGCTGTATGCAAAAGGAGTGCGTTACATCGCTCCCCCGATATGGGTTTTGTTGACCACTGGTGGTAATGGAGAAATTATTCCATCGCCTTATGCCAAGGCAGCAAAAGATGCGGGATTGAATATCATTACATGGTCTTTAGAGCGTGATGGCCCTATGAATCAGGGGGGAGCTTGGTATCATCAATCAATCAAGTCAGCCATTAACTCTGATGGCCAAATTTATGATCTTTTGGATGTCCTGGCCAAGCAAGTTGGCGTTCAAGGAGTATTTTCAGACTGGCCTGCAACAGTTACTTATTATGCTAACTGTATGGGGCTTGAGTAAATACATAATCAAGTATTTATTGATGTTCTCAAGAGAGGGTGTTGGCACAAGCCTCCTAAGAGGGGGCTGCAGTGTAGCCGGGCGAGATTTGGGCTCCTGAGTGTTTATCTTAAGTAATGCTTATTTATTCTTTAAAAGGGTAATACCTTATTTTTTGCCATTTTGACCATCCTATAATCTAGATGATCTTTCTCTATCTCCTGTGTTGCAAATAAGCCAATAATGAAAAATTTCAAAACCTATTTCACTACCTTTCTGCTTTTAACTTCAGTTCAGGTATTTGCCGATACTGCAACGGTTTATTTCAATGGCGATATCCTCACTATGGAGGGTGATAAACCACAGTATGTTGAGGCGGTCGTTGTTAAAGATAAGAAGATTGTCTTTACCGGCAATTTGCGAGATGCATTAAGTAAGGCCGATGCTAATCCAACTATGCTGGATTTAAAAGGGCAAACCTTAATGCCAGGGTTTATTGATGCGTGGGGCCACTTTACATTGATTGCTCAGAATACTCTGAGCGTTAATCTGGGTTATTTTTCAGAGAAGCCTCCACATACCACCCAGGAGATCATTGGTCGCTTGAAGGCTGAAGCTCAACCATTTAATGGTTGGATCATTGGTTCGGAGTATGCGGATGCCTTTCTGACTGATGGCCCTTTAACGATTGCACAATTAGATCAGGCGTTTCCCAATCAACCAGTATTTTTAAATAACATTTCTACTTTGACTGGGATTGTGAACACTGCAGGACTAAAGAAGCTAGGGTTTACCAAAAAAACCAAAGTGACACAAGGTATGCTTCCAGTTGATCCAAAAACCGGCAAGCTTACTGGTGAATTGATCGGCGGCCCTAATTTCGAGGCAACAGCAAAGGTATTCGGTAAGTATTCTCATGACTTAACCATGGAAACCTATCGCAAGGCTGAAAAAGTTTATACCTCCAATGGATATACTACTGCGCAAAGTTATCAAACTACCACCCAAGATATTAGCAATATGCGCCAGGCAGTGGATCGCAATGTGATTAGCTTAGATCTGATTGCGCTGCCCACCTATGATGTGGTTGACCAATTGCTAGCGACTAACAAAAGTTACCCATTTGGAATCTATACCAAGGGAGATGGTGGCTTTAAGGTTGCAGGAATTTTGGTTGAAACTGATGGTGCGCCACAATTGCGTTTGGCTTATTTCACTAAACCCTATATCGATACCACGGGCTTTCCAAAAAATTGGCGCGGTATGGCTGTTGCCTCTCAGGATTTAGTGAATAAATATGCCAAGTTAGCCTATGAAAAAAATATCCAGTACTTCGGTTACTCCAATGGGGATGCCGGTATTGATATGGCACTTTCTGGAATTACCAAGGCAATAAAAGAAACGGGCATTACCGAAGACCGCAGATCAGTAATCTCACATTCCTTCTTTGTTCGTGATGATCAACTCGACCAATACAAGGCTAATAAAATCCTGCCCCAATTTATGCCTAACCACATCTGGATGTATGGGGATGTGTATAGACAGATTCTGGGGGACGAGAGAGCCAATAGTATGGTTCCGCTCAATTTAGCCAAAGCAAAAGGCATGCAATTTGGACTTCATAATGACACGCCATCATCAGGGCCTAGCGCATTGTTTACGATTTGGACCGCGGTTAATCGAAAGACCTATGGAGGTAGTACTTTAGGACCTGATCAACGGCTTGATCCCTATACAGCGTTACGTGGCTTTACTTCTGTGCCTGCATACCAGTACAAAGAAGAGGCGTCAAAGGGTAGCATTACTGCTGGAAAACTTGCGGATATGGTGTTACTCGATCGCAATCCACTGAAGATAGACCCAATAGAAATCAAGGACATTCAAATTTTGAAGACCATTAAGAATGGTAAAGATTTGTATGTTCATCCATAGTTAGACATAGCATTTCCCAAGACATTATTTAGAGCAACGAGGTGTTAGATGCTTGCTTCAAAAACCTTTGATTTTGAAAACCAAAGACCGAGAGACCGCCTCCTTTAAATCGATGAATTTTCTTATACACCGATTGACCACCCGCAGACCCACTGTTTATATGGGTCTATCATGGGCTTCTGCTCTCGTAAGAAAGAAGCCCTAGGGGTCTTGTAGTTAAGACCTCAATAGATTCAAGAGGTTAGTGGTGAATTAGGCGGTTTAAATTCACTACACACCGACTACACACCAGGGTATTTTTCATGGTGTGTAGTAAATGCGGTTTTAGTGTGGTTTTGAAGCAGTTAAGTAATACAAAACTGTATGTAAAGATTAACGGGCCTATAGCTCAGTTGGTTAGAGCAGAGGACTCATAGCGAAAGTTGTGCCTTATGCGTGGAAACTGCATAAGGGATGGTGTCAAATTCGGAGAAAGCTAAAGGTAGAAATATCCAAGCTAACGCCGAGCCAAGCTTCAGCATGAAAGTGCTGTTGAAGGTGTAGAGACTAGACGGCACCCATCTAAGTTGAGCAATCGATATGATGAAGGCATAGTCCAGGGAGTAGTGAAAGCTACACAAACCGGAATCCTTTGGTCCCAGGTTCAAGTCCTGGTGGGCCCACCAGAAAAGCAAACCCTCATCAGAAATGGTGGGGGTTTTGTCTTTTCGATGATAGAGTTTTGTAATGGCTACCCATAATCAACATCACTACTTACCCGCCGCTTACTTTAAGTCATGGTGTGGAGCAGATGGTAGATTGAAGTATTTCACTTATAAGGATGGAAAACCCATCGCTGGCCTGGCGCATAGAAAACACATAACTAAGGCGTTAAATCTGTATTCTGTGTTTGGCGCACCAGATGCAAAAATTCAGCAAATTGAAAAAGATTTTTTCTCGCCATTGATCGATACGCCAGGAGCAAAGATTCACGAAAAACTTTTATTAAAGAATAATGAGCCACTCAGCAAAGAGGAGAGGCATCTATGGGTGAAATACATACTGGCATTGAGGGCTAGAACGCCTGAAGCTGTTGAGAAAATAAGGGTATTAAGCAAAGAAATGATTGAACAGGTTTTGCTTGACTCTCAAGAAGAGTATGAATCTATCAGACCTCTTGGAGCTCCAGGGACTTTGAGGGAATGTATTGAAAGTTGGTTTATTGAAAATATTGGCGTTTTAAGAGTTTTGCCTTCGGTAATTGAAATAGAGACAACTAGGAATGCTCTTTTGGATATGCATTGGGTCTGTTTTGATGTTACCAAAAGTGGAGGCGAATTTATTACTTCAGACAGGCCTTTAACATGGCACAAGTCTCCGCAAGATGAAGATTTTTTTCTTGCGCTTCCGTTGAGTCCATCTTTAGGTTTTGTAATTGCAAAGAGCGCCATCACACTTGAAAAGTTGAGCAGCTTAAATCGCCTTGAGCTTGTCTCTAGATTTAATGAGTCAACAATTTCAAATTCAAAAAATTATGTTTATTCAGCTTGTGGCTACGAAGATAATTTAATTTTTAACAAAATTAGCAAATCACCTACTAAATGACAGATCACCCGATTTCATTGGAGCAAGCAGTTAATCTCATGAAGGGGGATCTTGGCGTTGCTTATCGTGAAATTCTTTCTAAATCATGCTGCCCCATATTTTGGTATCGAACTGATATTGCCCCTACCAAGGTCGAGCACAATGGAACGCTAACCATTCTTCAGACGCCGAAAAAAATTATAGGAATAACGGCTGCTCATGTAATACGACAATTTGAAAAAGATATTCAGATAAATGAATTTAGGCTGCAGCTAATGAATGAGGTCTTTGATGACTTTATGAGTTTGGTAATTGATATATCTGACAAGCGTGATTTAGCAACAATTGAACTATCTCAAGATATTGTGAGTAGGTTGGGAAAGACCCCAGTTGATTGGCCTCCAATTCCTCCAGAAGAAGGTAAGGGGATCATGTTGTCAGGGTTTCCAAACATAGAGTTAATTGAAGATGTGCGCGAAGCTAGCTGGGGGTTGTTTACTGCATTGGGAGTGGCACGAACCGTTACCTTGGATCAGATTACATGGCTAATTGAGCCCGAGCATAATATCCCCACTCCGAAAATTCCAACGCCACCCCCTTTATATGATCTTGGTGGAATTAGTGGTGGCCCACTAATCAGCTGGTTTGAGAGTGAACAGCATGTAGCCCACTATAGGTTATCTGGAATCATTACTGAGCATCCGAGCTATAAAGAAAATCTTGATTTTCCGCCGATTGAGCGATTGGCAGCGTCCCGTGCTGATTGTATTTCTGAAAATGGGGTGATTATTTTTTGAAATAAATCCGAATCAATCAAGCGTTACTTAAAGTAACGCTTGCCCCCCATTATTTTCCAATAATCTCCACAACTAGCCACAAGTTCTTTTGGCTAAATTGACCCCTGTTTTTCCTCCAATCAGGTTGTCCTAGCTGGTGGTCAGAAGCTAAAGTATGTGTATGGCAATTAAAAAAGAAAGTACATATCAACTCATACACCGTAACTTAACCCTCTACCAACGCGAACATAGTACCGTATGGCAATGTCGCTATAAGGTGGATAACAAGTGGATACGGGCTACTACAAAAGAGACCCAGCTCGACTTGGCGGTTAATAAAGCTAAAGAGCTAATGGTAGAAGCAGAGATTCGTAAGCGGTCTGGCATCCCAGTTGTGACCAAACGCTTTAAAGATATTGCCATGCTAGCTATTGATCGCATGGAGCGGGACTTGAAGGGCGGCTTGGGTAAATCAATCTACAAAGACTACATCCGCATTATTAATGAGCATTTCATCCCCAGTCTTGGGCAACGGCTTATTACCAATATTGACTATGATGCCCTGCAGCAGTACTACGATGACCGTGAAGCTAAGTATGGCATGGCACTATCAAATAGCAATCGTAAGACTCAAAATGCTGCATTTAATAGAGTCTTTGATGAAGCCATTGTTCGGGGTTACTTAACTGAGAGTAATCGTCCCAAGTTAGATGGTAAGACTAAGGAGAGTGTGCGTCGCCCAGCGTTTGAGCTGCATGAACTCAGAGCATTATTAAAGCTACTGGGCCCATACATAGAATCAGGTAGAACGCGGGATGTGCGCGAGCGTAGAGAGATTCTGAGAGACTATGTAGAGATGCTAGTTGATACAGGTGCAAGGCCGGGTATTGAGTTGCTGGATATGAAATGGAAGCAAATCCGTTTCATGATGAATCCTATTAGTACTGTTACAGATCAATTGGATGAAGACGGGGAAGTCATTGAAGTGCATAGCCTAAACCGTAGTTGCGAGATGACGGTTAAAGGTAAAACAGGGCAAAGACAGATTATTGGTCGCTTACCAAGCATTAGAGTCTTAGAGCGTATTGCTATGCGTAATTATGGCGTAGCGAGCTCAATTAAAGATCCATTGGCTGAGCTAATTAAACCTACCAATGATGACTACATCTTTAGAACCAAAGAAGGTAGAGACTTAAGTGATGTCTTAAACCATATGTTTGATGGCTTTTTAGCAGATCATGGTTTGCTCATTGATACCAAGACCAATCAGAAGCGGGTGTTCTATAGCCTACGCCATACCTATGCCACGTTAGCGCTTACTCACGATATGGTGCCAATACATACACTGGCTAAGCAGATGGGTACTAGTGTTTTAATGATTGAGCGGCACTATAGCCATTTACAGGTAATACAGGCTATTGAGCAATTACGAGGGGCAAATACTAGAAAGCTTATTGAGGCTGATAGTAGGGCTGCAGATAACTATCCTAGTAAGAAGCGGGTAGAACGAGAGCTGCGGGCAGCTTAGGTCGGGACAAGCGTTACTTAAAGTAACGCTTGCGATTTAGAGCTCTCGTGACCAACGGATTAAAAAATGTAAGAATTGTGTCTGACAGCTACCAAAACCTTAACCTTAACCTTAACCTGCCAAGGAGCAGGTGTGACATAGGCTGGTTTTCTGATCTCGATTAGATCTAAACGGAGCATGGTGGTTTCGACACCAGTTTGTCGGGTAAACCGACAAAATTACTGAGTGTGAACAAGCACAGATTCAATCACTTCAATAGCCCGTTTACCTGAGCACTTGAAGATTTCCTTTGCAACAACTATGGTGCCGCCTTTAACAAACTGCCTTTCTTGTTTGTACTTGGCAAGAAGGTTGTGAATAATTCTTTCTGCCTGACCAGAATCATCAATGCGGACAGAAAATTTCAGCTTCCAGTCCTTTATGTTTCCATAACCTTGTTTATTTGCACTAATAAGTCTTTCTGTTGAGGAATTGGCTACACCTACTTTGACCAATTTATTACTTGGTGAATACATGACATATAAATCACCTGGAGTTGTCTCCCTTTTCTGAATTGCAATATTCGCGGGATGGCACACTACACAATGGCCATATCTATCTTTAAGTGCATGATTTTTTCTTCGACATCTGGACAGGCCAATTGCAATAAGAAATCCACCATCCTTCATTTGCTTGCGGTAATCGCTTTTAGATAGGCCTGTTGCATCAAAGACTTGATCTACAGGAATACGATGCCTTTCCAGAAATAGCAGTTGGTTCTGTGTAAGCTTCATTTATCTGGCGCTCATTTTATTTAATGCTCAAAATTTCATTCTTTAAAATTTCGGGATCTAAGTAATACCACTCATTAGAATCACCGTAGGTATTCCCAGAGTGTCGTAAATGTGAATATTTTTTAGCAATCGCTAATTCTTGGTTAAAAGGATTTAAAACATCTACCTCATAAAAATATAGATCAACTTCATATCCATATTTGTTTATATATTTATTTACTCTTATATCAATATCCATATGTGTAGCACCAAGTTTGCACTGACCTGGCCTAGAGTTCGAAACAAGTACATATAGTGTCCCAAAATAATTATTTTCTAGCCATCTCGGCGCTACTTGATAAGGAACATCAATTTCATAGTCATTATTTTCAAGCGCTCTGATTAATCTAATCGAGTGCCATCTTCTTAAATTTTTCTTAGACTTTTCCATCTCATAAAGCTTTTTTGAGATTTCAATTCCCTCCAGCCTGAGAACTTCTTTTGCTACATCATCGTATTGATGTATATATAAATTTCTCACAAGATCGTGAATCATTTCAGTCATTACAGAATAGTCATCATCATCGCTATCGCGATATGACCTATCGTAGAATCCTTTATAGACGCTATATAAATCTACTGGCATTAATAACCTCAAACTCCTATTAAGTCTTCTGAAGATAGGTTACTATTTTAGTGTTAATTATTAGATATATGGCAATCTTGCATACTGAGTATGGCTCAACTTTTCCCTGAAGACTTTCAAGTTACTGAGACTGAGCGCAGATTCAGTGGGGAGCTAGCGACTTTACTTTGCTTAAAGAACGAGCTTTCTGATCAACATTGCGTTTTTCATGGCGTTCATTGGACCAAGGTTGAGGATGAGGCAACTGTTTATGGTGAAATAGACTTTCTCGTTGTTAACCCCTACGGAAAGATATTAGCAATTGAACAAAAAGAAACTGCTATTGAGACTAATAGTCAAGGCGAGTTGGTTGCTATCTACAAACGTACAGATGGCCAACGCAAAGAAAAAAATATTCGTAGTCAAGTAACGCGAAACATTCAGTCATTACGGCAAGAATTCTCCAAAAGATATAAGAACCAATCATTGCATATAGAGCATTTGCTGTATTTGCCAACAGCCAATCTTCATGGGCAAATTCCTGCCAGCATTGCTTTAGGTAGAGTAGTTGATGCATCCGAGGCTAAGTATTTGCCTGAGATCATTCGAAGGATTCTGGAGGAAAGTCCTATGCCTACTGGTGCTGATGTGGCTGACGCTCTCACTGTTAGAGAATTCCTTTCTGAAAAAGCATGTGTAGCTCCTCAATTGGGCTTGCTGGGTAATTCAGCTAGAGAAATGACTACAAGGCTCTCAATTGGGCTCTCAGAATGGTGTGAGCGATTAGAGTTCTCTCCTTTTAGGTTGTGGGTGCAGGGAACCGCTGGCTCTGGAAAGACGCAACTAGCATTAAAAGAGCTCAGACTAGCAAAAGCCAATGGTCAGACTGCAATGTACCTCTGTTTTAACCGTCCTTTGGTTGATGCGATGAAGCTATCTGCTCCAGAGCCAAATAACTGTATGACTTTCCATGAGCTAGCAGAGTTATTGGCAAAGCAAAACGGTATACAAGTGAACTTTCAGGAAGATGGGGTTTTTCCTAAGTTAGCTAACTATCTAGTTGAGAATATTTCGAAATTAGGTGGTCAGCTAGATGTTTTAGTAATCGATGAAGGTCAGGACTTCGAACATGCATGGGGCAAATCACTTACAACTATGGTCAAAGATAAAGGCAGGATTATTTGGCTAGAAGATCCTTCTCAAGACTTATATGGAAGGTGGAGCACAGATTGGCCTAGTTGGGTCAAGATCACATCTCCAGTGAACTATCGATCCCCTCAACGAATCGTTAGTCTGATTAATGCCCTCGAATTAACGGAGAGCCAGCTGGAAGCTGGAAATGGTTATGCGGGAATGATCCCAAATATTGACCCTTATCAGCCAGGCATGGAAATTGAGGCTACTGAAAATGCAATTCAAGATTTGATTGCAGATGGTTATGCACCTGAGTCAATTGCCGTCCTCAGTTTTAGAGGGGTATCAAGCAGCAAGCTGCTCTCAGACGATATCTCTGAATTAGCAGGGTTGAAGATTAGAAAATTTACTGGCTATGACAATCATGGCCATGCTCTTTGGTCGGATGGCCAGTTGTTTATTGATACTTTATTTCGCTTCAAGGGGCAATGTGCGGATGCAGTCGTTCTAACAGAAATCGATTTTGAGGACTGGAATGAAAACGTTAAAAAGCGCTTATTTGTAGGATTATCAAGAGCAAGGCTTATGGCTACTCTAGTGGTTACAGACAGGGCATCAGCCTTATTAGATAAAAAACTAGGCCTTTAAGACCCCTTTGTATTGCCCTTAAAGGCAAATTTGTCGGTTAAACCGACAAATTTATATCTCTAACTCCATATTTTCTTCATTAGCTCAATCTATGAGCTTCTAGGTTTTTACAATCAATCTTGGAAAACCACAAAGGAGAAATCATGCGTGACTACACATATATAAATGGCGCTCGCTTCACGATTAATAATCTATTTCGTAGCTTGCGGTTCGATATAGATCGTTTAGATATGAGCTGGGTGGATGCCGAAAAGCCAGAGTTTTGTAGGGGGTTGCGAGTGGTCGATAACGATACAGGCAATACCGTTACGGTTGATGGAGAAGATGCTGATAATTTGATCTATAGCCTAACTTATATTTTTAGCAAAGAAGATGGGCATGACACATTTAGGGCGTCTACCGATGCTTATCTTATTGTGGCAGTAGAGACTAAAGAGTATTTGGTTTCAAGTCAGAAAAAGAACCCAGAGGGAAAGCCTGAAGCAATGGAGGCAGTTATCCATTAGGCGAACCACGAAGTGATTAGTAGTAGAGGGTAGATTTAAACCAAATTGCCTGACCCTGACATTTGTCCAAAAGGCTAAAAAGGAGAGAAGTATGAACGTGCAATTAATACACATTGAGCAGTTAAATACTAAGAGGTTCTCGGCAATCTTGAAGCCCCAAAAATCAAAAGAATATGAATATATTGCTATCGCTATTGAGTATGAGAACTCTTATTACTACTGGGCAAAAGGGGTGAGTTTGAAGATTGCCAAGCATGAGTTCGAGCGCATCAAAGCCAATCCTAAACTGTATTATTTTTCAACTGCGCTAAAACTACATTTTCGAGTTGAGAGTCAATTGCAAAAAGAGTTGGATAATGGACTTTGACCGATCTGGATTGATTACCCTGATTCGATCAGAATTCAGGCTTGATTGGTATGGAATTCATGGGGCTAATCATTGGGCTAGAGTACTGAACCATGGCAAGAATATCGGGCAGATTCGCAAAGCAGACTTACTTGTAGTCGAGCTCTTTGGTTTCTTGCATGATAGTTGTCGCCTCAACGATGAACGCGATCCTAAGCATGGTGAACGCGCAGCAGAATTTGCTCATGGCATTCATGGGGACTACTACTGTCTAAAGCCTGAGCAGCTAGATAAGTTGTGCCATGCACTCAAGCATCACTCTGGTGGTGAGGTTTCAACTAATGAAACTATTCAGACTTGCTGGGATGCTGATCGATTAGATCTAGGTAGGGTTGGAATCTTTCCTTCACCTCAATTTCTATCTCAAGAAGCTAATATCTTTATTGACCTTGCATACGACTGGAGTACGCAAGCTCCTAGGAGAAGTCATGTCAGATGACAATGGCTCTGGTGGAATTGTTAGCACCATTATTTCTATATTGATATTGGCTGCAATCTGGCCATACATATTAGCCTTACTTGGCCTTTATATTGCCTATATGGTAGCTATGGCAGTATTGGAATGGATGTCCCAAAATCCACTGATTGTAGTTTTAATCCTTCTCGGTACATTATCAGTGTACGCAATTTGTCGATACAGGCTAATACCTATGGCGTGGAGGTGGTTGATAGAAAATCTACTGCCTAAGGCGAAAGAGGTAGCCCTACGTCAAAATCATATGTCAAACGAGATACCAAACTTAGCGCAGAGAAAGTTTATTCCCTCTACAAACCTATACTGTTATTGGTGCACTAAAAAGCTTGGCATAAAAGCTTGGGAAAAAGGTAGTAAATATTATTGCGATGATTGCAAAGACCAAATAGATGCTGGGATTAAGTCGTGATTAAGCATAGCTTTTGATTGCTTTTTGAAGCTCTGCCTTAACTTTATTTTTAAGGACTGCTGGTGCCAATACTTCTACGTTTGAACCATGCTTCAGAATTTCCATTACAAGTTCAGGATCTTGGTTGTAGTCAAACTCAAGGATATAGTGACCACTCTTATCAAAGGTACTCACTTGCTGGCCATGCCAGTTCTCTCCAGAAACCCATCTTGCCCTTTCTGGAGTAAAGCGTAATTTGGCTCTCTGGGTGGCTTTTCCTGAAAAGATTCCATAACTTTCGGAGAATGTTTCCTGTAGCTGTTTATCTGATATGTCATCCGCCTTCTTAGTGGTAACTAGGGCAGTCCTAATGCCATCTAGAGCAAAGCTTCTAAGAGCCTTTCTGAGGTGGCAGTAAGCATCTAAATACCAGTTCTCTTTGTAAAAAATAAGGCGTTGTGGTGAGATTTCACGCTCAGTTAGCTCATCTTTTTGTTTGTTGTAATGGGTAATAAAAAGACGATTGCGTTTCAACAGAGCGCTGCCAATTTCTGAGAAGTTTTCAATAGAGTTTTTACGAGTGCCCGTGCCAATTACTTTAATTCTTTTTCTGAGCTCTTTTGTTGGCGTTTCTTTTTGCCCAAGAATGCCATCAATGATTGCATTTAATGGCTCAATATGAGGGCCAATCAGACCGCCTTGATCAAGCGAAGATATAAGGTGTTGCATTAGCACTAAAGCAGTAGCCTCTTTTTCGCTAAACCATAGTCCTGGAAGCTCTAGTTTTTTAGCATCTTCAGGATTTTTGAATTTATAGCCTCCATCATGCCGATCAAAAACAATCGATGCATTCATCCTGTCGCGTAGGTAGTCGAGATCTCGTTTAAAGGTGGCTAAAGACACCTCAAGCTCATCTAAAAAAGTCTGAGTAGGCACACATTTGCGGTGCTGAATCATATATGTAATCTTATGAAGTCGCTGCATATCGCTCATAACCACTCCTTTAATTAGCCAGTCTTACAAGTTTACAACTTTATTTGTTGAAAGGCTCATTTAATGAGCTTTTAGGTCATTAACCTTATTTCAATGGCTTATAGGGGGTTAAATGATCAAATTTATCGGTATTTTCTTCATGTTTCTCAGTTGGGCAGCCCAGTCCACTGGTGGTTTCGATATTAAGTTGAGCCTTTGGTTTTTATTTGGCCTCTTTCTTGTATGCAGTCAGGGGATCTTTGGCCACTTGATATTTGTGGAGCGAGAAAAGATCAGGGCGCAATACAGGAGAAGAAGATGAAAAAGTTAAATTGCGAGATAGGCGACTTAGCAATTACGGTTAACTGTAAGGTGCCAGAAAATCTAGGCAGTATTGTGCGAGTTAAATCTGCTATTGGCATTAAGCAGTGGGGTGCTAGTGAAGAAGCACTCTTTAGCTGGGATGTTGAAATTGCTACTGAACGCGGATGGCTTGTCTACGAGTATGGTGGTTATCCGGAGACTGCCAAGAGCGGTCCAGTGCCCGATCAATATCTAAGAAGAATCTCACCTCCCAAAGGTTATCTATTGGAAGAGTTTTCAGACTCTGAAGAATTGCAAATCAATTTTCATGAAGTAGAAATTTTCGAAAGTGAGACCAATGTCTAGAAACGGTCATATTCACTTGCGTTGCGAGTTAGGTAGCGTTGCCATGATTGTTGACAGTAAATTCTCTGTGAATCGAGGCTTGATTGTAAAAGTTATAGAGCCAATGGGTTTGATGAGATGGCCAGACTTTGGGACATCAGTAATGCCTATTTGGCGTGTAAGGGTGCTCGCTCAAGGTCACACGATTTGTTATCACCTTCCCAAGAAAGGGGAGCTGCACCATGTGAAGGTAGGCTTAGTGCCAGATAGATTCTTACGTTGCCTTACGCCGTTGTCTGGACAAATGCGTTTTGAGTTTGAAGATTATGAGCCTGAGCCCAACTTAGAGCCTATGACTTTATAGATCTCCACTTGTCCAAGCCACTGACCTAGTTCCAAAATTTTTGTACCGTGATAAAGCGATAACCTTCACTACCTTTTTCACTCAGGATAGTAACAACCGTATCAATATTTGAGGATATAGGTGCTAATCTAATGAGTTCTTATTCGTAAGTTTCATTTTTTAGCGGGTGAGTAACCGATCCTATTCCCATTGTTATCAAATACGTTAGTGACTCCGGTAGGTGACTGGGTTTCATATCCAATTCGATTACCGTTATTGTCATAAACCCCATTGGTTGAGTTGTAGTTAAGCGGGCTATTTTGATAATTTAGTGGTGAATTATTGTAGTTCAATGGGGAGTTGTTGTAGTTGAGCGGGCTGTTGTTGTAATTCAAGGGTGAGCTATCCCAATTAGTAACTTGAGCATTGCAGCCGCTTGAAATGAGAATAGCGCTTATATAAAGTAATTTTTTCATCAAGTTTCCCTTAGGATTTCTTGGAATATTTGTGACGAGATGGTGTGTAGTTAGTACTTAAATCTTTCCAGCAGTAATAGCAATTTTCACTACTGCTGGGATTGTTATATTTTTGTGAACTCTTTTTGCCTCCACCATCTGTGCGGGCAAAACTAGGTATGGCAAAGCAAATTAGCAATACTGTGATGGTCAAATTCTTCATTTTTTACCAACCTTTAACTGTAGGAGTTTGGGGCACTTGACGTGGTGTATTGATAGTAGTATTCGGCGTTGAATAAACTGGAGTCGTTGTAGTACCTTGGTAAGTGCCTTGCGGGCTATAGAAACTAGTTTGTCCGTTATCTGTTTGATAAGACTGAACGCTCTGACCAGTTGCGTTATAGACATTGGTAACACCGCTCGGTGAGGTTTGGCTGTAGCCTAAATAGTTACCGGTGGGGCCATAAATGGCTTGAGCAGATAAACTACGTGCCAATAAAACTGCCTGAGCAATCAAAAATAGTGGGACAAGGTATTTCATGGGCGCCTCTCAAAGTTCTTATTAACTAAGCAACAAATTCAGAATAAAAACCTAGAAGCTCATTAGGCGAGCTTCCAGCTCAGCACAATCAAAATTACTGAAATAAAACAGGATTTCATTAAGAGCCCATGCTAAGCACCCTTGTATTTGTTACCCTCATGCCGCTTCAGGTATCGCCGACCGGTAAATCGCAGGTGCCGCTCTCAAGACCGCTGGCAGTTGCTGCATTTGTTGATAGCGCCAGAATTTTAGGCTTACCAAAGTTCAAGATTAGAGATAGCAATGGAAATATTTATATAGCCAACAAAGCAATGATGCAGGAGCCTTTTGCACTAGTTCACCAGCATGCTGGCATGCCAATAGTAAGTGATATCAGTATGCGAAAAGCCTACATTAATTCGTTTGTACGTCGCTAAAAATTATTAGGAGAAAGTATGAAATTAATTCGATCCTTCCCTTTAAGCTTATTCATAATTTTGGGTGTCATTATATCTATTCCGCCAATTGCCTACGGATCATTTCACTATATGCATCCCGTAGATCCAGATGCAGTCTATACAAAGTATGGCCTACTGAAAGTAGAGTGGAGGAAGTTTTCTGAGAATGATAACTTCACGGAGTATCTTGGAAAAGAGCAGTATTTTGATGAGGATTCATTAACGGCTGATGTTTTGGTTTTGCGAAGTTATCAAAAACCGCAAACATCGATACATGAGAACTCTAAAATTATTTATTCATCTGCTGTCATGCACCAATCTGTCAATTGCAGAAATAGAACAGTTTCGGTTAAGGATTTAATGATGTTTTCTAAATCACTAAGTAAGGGCTCATTGGTTAAAGACCTTTATGACTTGGACTGGGAT
>CANCQD010000011.1 GCA_947380285.1 Burkholderiaceae bacterium
ATCATGGCGTCAAAGCTAGACCATTGCTTGGTTGACTTACTCTACCGCTGGCGTATTGGTGAATTGCCGATGATTATTTGCGGAATCGTCTCCAATCATCCACGCGAAGTCTATGCCAGCATCGATTTTGCTGACATTCCTTTCTACCATTTGCCAGTTACTCCCGATACCAAGCCAGCTCAAGAAGCTAGACTTCTTGAAATCGTTGCAGAGTCTAAGGTTGATATGGTGATCCTAGCGCGCTATATGCAAATCTTGTCCGATGACTTATCGACCAAGCTCTCCGGCCGCTGCATTAACGTGCACCATTCATTCTTACCAAGCTTTAAAGGTGCCAAGCCTTATCACCAGGCTCATGCTCGTGGCATCAAACTAATTGGCGCTACCGCCCATTTTGTAACCAGCGACTTAGATGAAGGTCCAATTATTGAGCAGGATGTCACCCGTGTTACGCATGGTGATACACCGGATGATTTAGTACGCAAGGGTCGAGATTTAGAGCGTGCCGTTCTTTCAAGAGCTTTGCGTTACTACCTACATGATCGCGTCCTCATTAATGGCGCAACATCTGTAGTTTTCTCAGACTAATTCAATCAAAGTAATTGATTAAGGCCTCACCCCTGGAGATTCCAGGGGTAGACCTCTAGCGCGCCACATTAGAAACAGCTCTAGCTGAGCCATTTCTGGTGAGCCGTACTCAAACTGTTGGGCTCTAACGCCACTCATGCAATTACGTAGACGACGTTGCAGTGAACCTAAGGTCTGCCACTCCAAACGATAAATAGGATAAGCATTAGGATGCCCTTGAGGTATTGGGCTGCCTCCTAACTTTAGACCAGCTCTATCTTCATGGCACTGTGCGCAAGATAAATTGAGTTGACCCATGCGCTCATTAAATGTCTGTCGACCTTTTTTTAAAAAGGGTGCATTAGCTGTGGTTTCACTGACAGCGATTGGCATTCCTTTAGATTGAAAAGCAATGAATGCTGTTAAAGCTAAGAGGTCTTTACTCTCGTAAGCCAATGCTGGAGAAGATTGCGCGCCTACCCGGCATTGATTAATCTGTCCTTCCAAAGTCTGCAACTTACCTTTGATCACCTTCGGAAATTGTGTCGCTACAACACGCATCGATTTTTTGGCATCGCTATGACAAGTGCTACAAGATTTATTTTGTGGCCCCATTTGCTGCTGCCACAAAGCTTCGCCATCACCCACCCAAAACATGGCGGGATTTAATGAGGGATCGTCTTGCATCGCCTTGTTTTCTGCAGACATCAACTCATAACTAGATTGCTGCAGCAAAGGTGCCGCATTGACTACCCCTATAAAAAAGAGCTTAGCAAGTATGAGATAGATACTGCATAGAAGAAGAGATGCTTGCTTGTTCACGAAACAGTAATGCGAGCCTGGTTAATTGCCTCATATCCATCATCCCCTACCCACTTAAACTCGAGGGTTCCAGACTCTACCGCGACAGTAGTAAAAATGATTAAGGGGTTGGCTCCAATACCCGAATAAAAATCTGCTTTGAATACTTCGACGGTATTGTAAGTGCAGGTAAAGGTGCGAATAATATCCCGAGGAATGAGCTTGCCACCCTCGGTATAGCGAAAACCTGACTCCATATCGTGTTGTGCGATCGCGCGGATCTCAATGATGGAATCTTTTTTTGCCGTCGCCGGCATCGTGATGGATGTGCGAGAAGTTTTACTCATACCATCTCCGTGCAAGCTGAAAGGGTTACCAAAGTTTCAGCAGAGCCTTGCCAAAAACTCCCATTACTCATTTGCGCAATAGCCCAGACTCTCTGACTATCGGCCAAACGGACGCGAGTCGTAATATTTGCGGTGCCAGATCTTGGGCTTAAGTAAACAGTAAAAATATTGGGCAAAGGATTTCCCTCGGCGATGACGTGAATGGTCTTAACGTAGTCATTGGCCGTCATGGGGCTATCTACGCTTACCTTCAATACAACCAAATTTCCATTCTCTACCAGCGGTGGTATCACTAAGCTTACCTTGCCCTCCCGAATGGTAGCGCCACCGGTAATTTTTTTAATAGCTTCATCCGCCTCTTCTTTTTTAGCAAAGGCAGTCATAGGATTTAGACAAAATCCCAAGGCTAAAAGCCCGAGACCCTGGACTTGCCTAAGCCATTCTCGACGATGGTTATGAATGATTTTCTTCATCTCGATTTCTGTTAGTTTGAATGATTTAAGGTCATCAAGAAAGTAACAACATCCTCTATCTCTTGGCCATTCAATATCGTTTGACCAGCAAACTTCGGGGCTACACGATTCAGATGACTCGTTTGATAATAGGCTGGCATGATAGTTTGCGAATTAAAGTAGGCCGCATTGACGATACGCGCTCTTAGTTGAGGTGCATTTAAACGGGCAACACTCGCTTTAAGCTCTGGCGCCAAGTTTCCCTGAAAACGCTCTTCTGGAAACGGCCCACTATGGCATAACAAACATAAACCTGTTTGACGACTAGCCACAATTGCCCTGCCACGTACTGAGTCACCAGGCTGAGTGGAAAGGGATTCGAATATCGAATCCCCTGTTATTGCTTGAGCGTTTACAGTGCTGAAATTAAGGATGCCTAGCAATAGAAATGCTAGTGCGATCCCCTTTCTCATCGGCACAATTTCACTATGAGCGAACTCTTAAACCAACTTGATGCCACTATTTTTCAATGGCACTGTACGCAGGCGTTTACCGGTCGCACGATAAATCGCATTGAGAACAGCTGGTGCAGCTACCGCAATTGTTGGCTCCCCTACTCCACCCCAGTCCTTGCCACCACCTTGAATGATGATGGTTTCGACTTTAGGCATCTGATAGAGGCGAATCGAGTTAAAGGTATCAAAGTTCTTTTGAACCACCGCACCATTTTCGATGGTGATTTCTTCCTCGAACAAGGCTGATAAACCATAAACAAATGAACCAGACACTTGACGTTCGATTTGAGCTGGGTTTACTGCATAACCTGGGTCAGTTGCAGCAACAATGCGATGAATCTTCACCTCATTACCGTTCTTCACTGACAGTTCACAAGCTGCGGCAACATAACTACCAAAAGAGCGCATTTGCGCAACGCCACGATATACGCCTGGTGCAGCAGGCTTGGTCCAGCCGATACCATCAGCCACCGCATTTAAAACAGCAATCGCGCGCGGGAACTTTTCCATATGCTTGCGACGGAATTCGACAGCATCCATGCCAGTGGCTTCAGCCATCTCATCCATAAAGGTTTCGATAAAGATCGCGTTTTGGTTCACGTTCACACCACGCCAGAATCCTGGTGGTACGTGAGTGTTACGCATTGCATGGTCGATATTCAAATTTGGGAAGCTATACGTAATGCCATGCTCACCACTACCCTCAACGCCTTGGAAAGCCAACGGATCTTTTCCTTTATTTGCAGCAACCACAGCTGGACGTACCGCAGCCAAAATGGACTGGCCTGATAAACGCATATTGACCGCTGTTACATTCTTCTTATCATCTATGGCGGCAGACATTTTGCACATCATGACCGGATGGTAGCGACCTTGGGTCATGTCTTCTTCACGCGTCCAAATCAACTTGATCGGAGTGCCCGGCATTTGTTTGGCAATATTCACAGCTTGCGTGGTGTAGTCCTGAAATGCACCACGACGTCCAAAACCACCACCAAGGTTTACCTTGTATACATTGCATTTTTCTGCAGGAAGTCCAGAAGCAGCAATCACAGCTGCCAATGATGCTTCACCATCTTGAGTTGGAACCCATGCTTCGCAGGAGTCAGCAGTCCACTTTGCAGTAGCTGTTTGTGGCTCTAGGGTTGCATGATTTAAGAAGGGATAGAAATAAGTAGCCTCTAATTTTTTAGATGCTCCAGACATTGCCGCTATGACATCACCATTGGTGTTGTGAACAAAAGCATCATCTGCATTCAAACCCTCTTCCAACATCTTCTTGATCGAGGCACTCGAGACGTTGGCATTAGCCCCGCTATCCCAAATAATACTCACTTGATCCATGGCGGTTTTAGCTTGCCAAAAAGTATCTGCAACGACTGCTACTGCTGAGTCACCAACCTGAACGACTTTCTTGACGCCCTTCATGGATTGCGCTTTAGTAGCATCGTAGCTTTTCACCTTACCACCAAATACTGGAGACTCTTTAATGTTAGCTACCAACATGCCTGGCATTTTTAAGTCAATTGCATAGACCTGCTTGCCGGTGACCTTATCAGCAACACCATCAATTCGGTTTACAGACTTACCGATCAGTTGCCACTCTTTAGGATCTTTCAATGGAACTTCTTTGGGCACTTCCAACTGCGAAGCAGCAACAGAAACTTTACCGAAAGTGGTCTTCTTGCCAGATGGAGTGTGGGTAATCACGCTATTTTGAGCAACACACTCTGACACCGGCACATTCCACTGATTAGCAGCGGCTTGTATCAACATCATGCGAGCGGCAGCGCCGCCCTTACGAACATACTGCTCTGAAGTACGAATACCACGGCTACCACCGGTGGAGTAGCTACCCCATGCCAGCTTACGCTTTAAATTCTCACCAGGCGATGGATAGTCATAAGATACTTTTTTCCAATCGCACTGCAATTCTTCAGCAACCATCTGCGCTAAACCAGTGATAGTGCCTTGACCCATTTCAGAACGAACAATACGCACGACAACATCATCATTTGGTTTTACCACTACCCAAATACCAATTTCTGGGGTAGCTAATGGCGTCATGGCAGTGGTACCGGTACCCATGGCTGCATGCGCGGCAGACATAAAAGAAAGATCAAAGCCAATGGCCAAGCCTGTAGCAATTGCGCTAGAGCCAATCACAAAATGGCGGCGGGAAATATTTGTATTTGTAGTCATGTCTTTCCCCTTAAGCCTTGCTTGCCGCATGAATCGCTGCGCGCACTTGCTGGAATGTTCCGCAGCGGCAAATATTAGTAATAGATTCATCGATTTGAGCATCGGTAGGCTTTGGATTGTTACGTAACAAAGCGGTTGTTGCCATTACCATGCCAGATTGACAGTAGCCACACTGAGGCACTTGATTATCAACCCAAGCTTTTTGTACTTTCGAAAGCTGACCACTCTTCTCCAGGCTTTCAATGGTCTCAATCTTTTTACCTTCAGCTGCAGCTACTGGAATTGAACAGCTGCGAATGGCTTGACCTTCAAACAAAACTGTACAGGCCCCGCACTGACCCACTCCGCATCCATATTTAGTGCCAGTTAATCCAACTTGTTCACGGATTACCCAAAGCAATGGGGTATCTGGATCTACGTCCACCTTGTACTTTTTGCCATTGACATTCAATTCGGCCATGAGTGCTCTCCTGTATTTTCAGAATTACTTCTTTTATTGTTTAGGGGCACTTATATACCCCTGCTTTTGATGTGTTTATCTTAACCAAGAATTAATTTATTGCGTTGCAACATAAACTAATGCGCAGTAAGATCAAGACATGATTTTTGGTCTTGTTCAAATCCTGCTCTTTCAAAGTCTTGGGGAACTTGTTTCTAAATTTCTTCTGCCAACACTACCTGGTCCCGTCATTGGGTTGGTTATGCTGGTTCTATGGCTTGTCCTACGTAAGGGGATTAATTCAGAATTGGCTATGGTCGCCGATGGCTTTAGTCAGTACCTTGGTCTGCTCTTTGTACCAGCAGCTGTTGGCGTTGTCCTTTTCTTGCCTCAACTTCGAGCCAATGCCCTAGCTATTATTAGCGCACTAATTGGAAGTGTCATTCTGACCATTGCCTCTAGCGCACTAATTGCACGATTTTTAAGCAAGAAAGAATCTCATGAGTGAAAAGCACTCGATTGTCGAGATTTGGGTCTATTTATCAGGGAGCCCACTTTTTGCTTTATTCATTACCTTGGCAGCCTATCAAATTGGGCTCAGCATTTATAAAGCCAGTCACCAGAATCCCTTAGCCAATCCTGTGGCGATTGCCATTCTGCTTGTAGCCAGCACCATCCAGTTGATTGAAATGCCCTATTCAACCTATTTTGAGGGTGCGCAGTTTATTCACTTCTTGTTGGGTTCAGCAACAGTGTCTTTGGCAATTCCGATCTATCGCGGTCTGAATAGCCTAAAGGGTCGATCAATACCTCTGATTGCATCACTTTGCACTGGTGGTCTTGTCTCAATCATCAGCGCTGTCGGTATCGCCACTTTGCTGGGAGCAGACTCTAATATCACCGGAGCGATGTATCCCAAATCCGTGACTGCGCCAATCGCCATGGGTATTGCAGAGCGCATTGGTGTCTCACCCACCCTGACCGCCATCTTTGCAGTAAGTACGGGAATACTCGGGGCAATATTGGCACCATTTGTTCTCAATGCATTAGGAATGAAGGCTTGGTGGCAAAGAGGTTTTGCTATTGGTATTGGTGCACATGGCATCGGTACCTCACGCGCTTTTAGCATTCACCCTGAGGCTGGAACCTATGCCAGCCTGGCAATGGGGATGAACGGGGTTGTCAGTGCTGTAGCCATCCCGATCATTTACCATCTATTAAATAAGTAACTTAATATTAAATACAACAGAGGTAAATCGGAAAAACTCGATGAATATTCCAAATCCAATCAAGTTAACGCAAGATCTCATCCGCTTTAATACGATCAACCCACCGGGCAATGAAGACGAACTTTGTAATTATTTAACCGAGTTACTGAAGTCTGCAAATTTTGAATGCATGAATGTAGACTTTGCACCTCGCCGTCGCAGCATTGTTGCGCGTATCCCGGGCGCCATCAATAGATCCAGCATTTGCTTCACCGGACACGTGGATGTCGTTCCTCTAGGGGATCGTCAATGGGATCATGATCCCTTCTCTGCCGAGATCGTAGATGGCAAATTATTTGGTCGCGGTTCAAGTGATATGAAAAGTGGCATTGGGGCTTTTGTGGTTGCTGCAATGCGAACTGCCGAGATTGCCAGAAATCAAGGCGGCATTAGTCTCATCATTACTGCTGGCGAAGAGACTGGTTGCGAAGGCGCCTTCTTTATTGCCGCACAAAAACAAGTGATCGACTTTATTGGCAATGTCGGATGCTTTGTTGTAGCCGAGCCAACCGCAAATGAGCCGATCATTGGCCATAAAGGGGCATATTGGTTGCGGGCAAAAGCAGAAGGAATTACCGCTCATGGTTCCATGCCCGAGCGAGGTGATAACGCCTTTTACAAAATAGCTAAGGGCGCCCTCTTACTTGAAAAATATCAATTTGATACCCCGCCCCATGAATTAATGGGTCAAGGAACTTTAAATGTGGGCACAGCTAAAGCGGGAATAAATATTAATTCAGTCCCCGATGCCGCTGAAATGACCTTAGATATTCGTTCTGTTCCAGGACAAAGCCACCACCACATCTACGGCTGTCTATGTAAAACGCTAGGGCCCAATATCAAATTGGAAACGATCATGGATGTAGAGGGAATTTATACCCCGCCAGATCATCCTTGGATACAAACTGTCTACGCCCATTGCGAGGCAATGAATGGCGTACAACCTATCCCAAAATCCATCTCTTATTTTACTGATGCTTCTGCATTAAAGGGCTTGATTGGAGATCCTCCCACAGTGATCCTGGGGCCCGGCCAGCCTGAGATGGCCCACCAGACGAATGAGTTTTGCTACACCGAAAAAATTACCCAATCTGCAACCCTTTTTGAAAGGCTTATCATAGATTGGCAAAATAACGAATCACACGAAGAGGCAGATGCGAAATGAAGATTGAAAGCTCCCCATTCAAAGAATTAGATGGCAATACTGGTGTGGCAAATATGGATGCCTACTGGCTTCCCTACACACCCAATCGCTACTTCAAGAACAATCCCAAAATCATGGTGGCAGCAAAAGGGGTTTACTACACCGATGACCATGGTCGCAAATTATTTGATGGTGCATCTGGTCTGTGGACTTCACCACTAGGCCATGGTGATCCTCGCATTATTGAAGCCATTCAAAAACAATACCAAAAAATGGATTATGTCCCCGCCTTCCAAATGGCAGGGCCAGAAACATTTCGCTTAGCAGAAAGAATTGTCGGTTACGCACCAGCTGGATTAAACAAAGTATTTTTTGTGAACTCTGGTTCGGAAGCGGTCGACACTTCTTTGAAAATCGCTCTTGCCTATCACCGCGCAAAAGGTGAAGCTAGTCGCACTCGTTTTATTGGTAGAGAGCGTGCCTACCACGGTGGATGCATAGGCGGAATCTCGGTTGGTGGAATACCAACGAATCGTAAATCGTTTGGCTCAGTAATGATGCCAGGGGTAGATCATCTGCCACATACACTCAATTTGTCTCAGATGGCCTTCTCCAAAGGCATGCCAACTTGGGGCGCACATTTAGCCGATGAGTTAGAGCGTATTGTTTTACTGCATGATGCAAGTAATATTGCAGCAGTCATTTTGGAACCTGTTCAAGGCTCTACTGGCGTGATTGTGCCGCCCGTTGGCTACTTACAAAAAATCCGAGAAATTTGTGACAAGCACGGCATCCTGCTGATTTTTGATGAGGTGATTACCGGCTTCGGGCGCTTAGCTTCCAACTTTGGCGCTGATCGCTTTGGCGTTAAACCAGACATGATTACCTTTGCCAAAGCCATTACCAATGGTGTCATCCCAATGGGTGGTGTGATTGTGCGTGAAGACATCTATAACACCATTGTTGGTGCTGGCGGTCAAGAACAAGTCATTGAGTTTTTCCATGGCTTCACCTACTCCGGTCATCCTATAGCAACTGCAGCAGCCCATGCATCCCTGGATATTTTTGAATCCGATGGGATTATGGAAAAGACCAAAGTATTAGAGAAAGTACTTGAGGATGGTGTTCACTCCTTCAAGGGCATGCCTGGAATTTTGGATATTCGGAATTGTGGAGTGTCGGCGGGTATTGATTTAGAACCCATCGCTGGCAAGCCAGGCTTACGCGGCATGCAAGTTTTAGAAAGTTGTATTGAGAATGGAATATTAGTTCGCATTACTGGAGATACGATTGCGCTCGGGCCACCCTTTGTAGCGACTCCATCTGAACTTGAATCCTTTATTGAGACTTTTGGCAAAGTTCTCAAGCAGGCTTTCTAAAGGTGGGAGCTGACAATGCCCCTCAGAATGTAGAGCAAAAGCTTCGCGTTCGCGGTGATCGGCTTTACCACTCTCTCCTAGACTTAGCTAAGATTGGCGCCACTCAAAAGGGTGGCGTTTGTCGTCTTGCCCTCACCGATTTAGATCAGCAAGGTCGTCAATGGGTCATTGACAAGGCTCTGAGCCTAGGACTGTCGGTTGTGACTGATCAAATTGGTAACACCTTTATGCGGCGCGCCGGCAAGAATTCCACTCTAGCACCAATCATGACAGGCAGTCATATTGATACACAACCGACTGGTGGCAAATATGATGGCAATTATGGGGTGCTGGCAGGTCTAGAAGTAATCGAAACCTTGAATGATCACGGCATCGAAACTGAAGCTCCTATCGAAGTCGTTTTCTGGACTAATGAAGAAGGTTCACGCTTTACACCGGTAATGATGGGCTCAGGTGTTTTTGCTGGAGTCATTAGCCAAGAGCTTGCTTATGCAGCTCAAGACACTCAAGGGAAAAATGTTAAAGATGAGCTTACTCGCATTGGCTTCTTAGGCACTCAAAAGCCTGGAGACCACCCTTGCGCGGCTTACTTTGAAGCCCATATTGAACAAGGTCCTGTACTTGAACATCAGGACAAAATGATTGGTGTAGTTCCTGCGGTAATGGGCCTGCGTTGGTTTGATTGCACAGTTCAAGGCTTTGAGGCCCACGCTGGACCAACGCCAATGGATATTCGAAATGACGCTCTACAGAACTCTCTGAGCATCATGCAAAAAGTGGTTGACCTTGCTAATCAATATGCACCGCATGGCAGAGGCACTGTTGGCATGGTGCAAGTTTTTCCCAATAGTAGAAATGTCATTCCAGGACGTGTGCAATTCTCGGTGGATATTCGCCATGCTGACGCGGCTATATTGGATCAGATGACCCTTCAGCTAAAAGAATGTATCCAAACAGTGGCTACTGATAAATCGATCACGATCGATCTCAAAGAGGTATCGTATTTTCCACCTTGCAATTTTGATGAAGGTTGCATCAATGCCATACGTCAAGCCACTCTAAAACTTGGCTACTCACACATGGATGTTGTCTCCGGGGCTGGTCACGATGCCATTTATATGAATCGCCTTGCACCTACAGGAATGATTTTCATTCCCTGTAAAGATGGTGTCAGCCACAATGAAATCGAAGATGCCAAAGCAGAACATCTAGAGGCTGGTGCTAATGTACTTTTGCACTCCATGTTAGCCTACGCCAAACCATCCAAATAATCTCATTACAAAGACGATGACAGAGAAAAAAATAAGCGGCAAATGGGTTATTGCGCGCTTTCAACATGAAACCAATACCTTTTCGCCAATTAGGACGCGCCTAGAAGCATTTAATCCACACTGGGGTGTGGATGCTTATCAAGATCAAAAGAACGCTAGAACGGCCATGGGTGCGTTTATACAAATCGCCCAAGAAGAAAATGTAGAGATCATTACTCCTGTTAGTGGCTACGCCAATCCAAGCGGCACCGTTTGCGCTAAAGCATACAAACAAATATGTGACAGTATTGTGGCTGCAGTTGAGGCGGGATGCGATGCTGTCCTTCTCGACCTCCATGGGGCGATGGTTTCTGAATTAGCTGTCGATGGAGAAGGCACCCTACTTCAAAGAATTAAAGCCATTGCACCCAACACTCCTGTTGCCGTAGCGCTTGATTTGCACGGTAATGTGACGCCTGCAATGGTTCAATCTAGCGACGTCATGGTTAGCTTTAAAACTTACCCACATATTGATATGTATGAGACTGGCTTGCATACCGGCAAATTACTGCAAGAAACGCTCAAGGGAAAAATCAGCCCTTTCATCGTTTACCGTCAGATCCCTATCCTTTCTCACACTCTCAGAAGCAATACCAATGAAGGGTCAATGAAAGCTGCAGTAGATGCAGCTATCGAGATGGAGTCTAGACCAGGTATTTTAGGAATCTCCATCATGGCTGGCTTTAGTCTCGCAGATTTTGAGGACGCCGGTATGTCGGTGATTGTGGTTGCCGATCAATATCAGGACCCATCAAATGGAAACGCTAATGCTGTAGCGGATGAATTGCAAAACATGATTATTTCTCAGGCGGATGGTTTCGTTTATGAAAGCACCCCTATTGAAGTTGCTCTACAGAAAGCTGCTGCAATTGCGAGTGGTGAGGGAGCGGGACCCGTTTTATTGCTCGATCATAGCGACAACGTGATGTCCGGCGGAACCTGTGACACCACAGACATATTAGAGGCCGCCCTGCAATTTGGCTTGAGCAATATAGCCGCAGGACCACTAGCTGATCCAGAAACAGTCAAAAAATTAATCGCAGCAGGCCTTAATCAAGAGATCACAATTGAGCTGGGAAATAAATCCGGCTGGACCTATCGCGGCAAAGCAAAGCCCCCTTTAAAAATGACTGGGGTTGTCAAAGCCATTAGTGATGGCAAGATTACAGTAACAGGCCCTATCTTCAATGGCTCCATCTTAAACATGGGTCCTAGCGTATTGTTCAAAACAAATGATGTAGAAATTGTGATTAGCTCTGAACGAGTTGAGCCTTATGACATTGCGGTGATGACTGACCTAGGGATTGACTTGCAAAGTAAGTCCTATGTCCTACTCAAATCTCGGATGTATTGCCGACCCGTTTTCTTTCCATTAAGCAAAGGCTATGTAGAGTGCGACTCTGATCAAGGTGGTCCTACCAGCTCAAATTATGATTGGTTTGATATTCAGCATATTCGACGTCCAATCTATCCGCTTGATGTAGGGGCTGGCCCCCAATAAGCGGGGCACTATGATGCTGTCCATCTTTAGTCTTCCTGAGCTAATTTCACTAGTGATCTTTACCGCGGCGATGTCCTTCTCCCCGGGTCCAAACACCATGCTCACCACGGCAATTGCTACCAATGAAGGTATACGCAAAACAATCCCATTTGCATTAGCAGTCCCAGTGGGATGGCTGGTGATCATGATCAGTTGCGGCCTAGGCATAGGCACTGTCATTATTGAAATACCCAGCCTGAGATTGGGTATTAAGTTACTTGGATGCGCTTACTTGATGTGGCTTTCTTATAAATTATGCAAAAGCAAAAAATTACTTGAGGTGAACGCCTCAAAACTCAATATTAATTTCCCTAAAGGCGTTTTGCTGCAGTTTTTAAATATCAAGGTGTGGCTTTTAGCAATCACCATCACGGGCACCTGGATTATTGATGCTAATGGTCAGCCCAGCACCAATCCAAACGAACGGCTTGCGCTATCTTGCGCAGTAGTCATGTTTTTTGCATTTACCAGCAATATGTCGTATGCAATGGCTGGCGCCCTATTTAGGACTTGGCTAGGAACCGGAAATCGCCTGGTGATCTTTAACTACTTCCTAGCCCTCGTATTAATGCTGACTGCTCTGTGGACCCTCAGCATTTAACTGAAAAGAGATTTCATGAGGTATTGAGCTTGAAGTGGCAGGCTACAAAGTGCCCAGGAGAAACTTCCTCTAATTTTGGCTCTTCTCGTTTACAACGCTCTTGCGCATAAATACAGCGCGTATGGAAGTGGCATCCACTAGGGCGATTAATCGGGCTAGGTACATCTCCACCTAAAACAATCTGATTACGTTGCCTAGTTGGGTCCGGAATAGGAACCGCCGACAATAAGGCTTCAGTATAGGGATGGGATGGGCGAGAGAACAACTCTGCTGTTTCTGCTAACTCAACTACGCGCCCTAAATACATCACAGCGATACGATGGCTGATGTGCTTCACCACCGCCAAGTCGTGCGCAATAAACAAATAGGACACACCAAATTCTTTTTGCAGATCGCCCAATAAGTTAATCACCTGAGCCTGAACTGATACGTCCAATGCAGATACAGGCTCATCACACATAATGAGCTTTGGCTTGACCGATAACGCACGCGCAATCCCTAAGCGCTGTCGCTGGCCACCTGAGAACTCATGGGGATAGCGTAGCATTTGATCCGGGCGCAAGCCAACCAAGGCAAATAACTCTTTGACTCGCTCACGACCCTCTGCTTGTGTCAGCTTCTCAAAATTACGCAATGGCTCAGACACAATATCAGCAGCCCGCATGCGTGGATTTAATGAAGAGTATGGGTCCTGAAAAACCGCCTGAATCTCTTTTCTAAAGGGTCGCATCTCTGAGCGTGAGAGTTCATCGATGCGCTCTCCACGCCACAGAATTTCACCGGCAGTGGGATCTAATAGACGCAGAATGGTTCTACCGACAGTAGATTTACCGCAACCACTCTCCCCTACCAAGCCTAAAGTTTCACCTTCATAGATAGTAAAGCTCACGCCATCGACTGCGTATACATAACCCGCAATCTTACTAAGTAATCCCTTGCGAATGGGATAGTGCTTGCATAAATTATTGAGCTCTAAGAGCACTTTTTGATTTTTACTCATGCACTACTCCAGCTGCAGATATTGGATTCCAGCATGAGACCCAGTGACCGTCGCCATGATCTTGCAAAACAGGAGACTCTTGCGTACAGCGCTCACTTGCTACAGAGCAACGCGGCGCAAAGGCGCACCCAATAATTTCAGTTTTCATTGATGGGACCATGCCGGGAATTTCAACCAATCTCTTGGTACTAGCATCGTCTAAACGCGGCATAGAATTTAATAAACCCAATGTATAGGGGTGCATGGGTTTAGCAAATAGATCAAATACACTAGCCTCTTCTACTTTACGGCCGGCATACATCACTACTACCCTTTGCGCCATTTCAGCTACAACACCTAAGTCATGGGTAATCAAAATAATGGCAGCGCGCGTACGATCTCGCAACTCACGCATGAGGTTCAAAATTTGCGCCTGAATAGTCACATCTAATGCGGTAGTAGGCTCATCTGCAATCAAAATCTCTGGGTCACAGGCTAATGCCATCGCAATCATGATGCGTTGACGCATACCACCTGAAAGCTGGTGTGGATACTCATCAATCCGTCTTTCTGGTTCAGAAATATTCACCAACTTCAGTAATTCTAAGATCCGAGTGCGCGCTTCATCTTTGGTGCAATGCCGATGCAGCTCAAGAACCTCGCTAATTTGCCTACCAATTGTCAGTACCGGATTAAGCGATGTCATTGGCTCCTGGAAGATCATCGAGATCTTATCCCCCCGAATATCCCTCATCTCATCTTCAGAGAGCTCAAGGAGATCCTTGCCATGAAAAAGAATTGAGCCAGAAACAATTTTTCCAGGGGGCGAAGGAATCAAGCGCAGCAAAGATAACGATGTAACGCTTTTGCCGCAACCCGACTCTCCAACAATCGCGAGTGTTTCGCCTTCAGAAATTGAAAAAGAGACGCCATCTACTGAGCGAACTACGCCATCGCGCGTATAAAAATACGTGCGCAGATCCTTAACCTCTAAGATCGACTTTCCAGTGCTTTGACTCATTGCTTACATTCTCCTGGAAAGACGAGGATCCAATGCATCCCGCAAGCCGTCACCTAAATAATTGACCGCGAGCACTGTTGCAGAAAGAAAAATGGATGGAAATAAAATGAGGTAGCCGGCAATCTGAAACAAGCTTCTCGATTCGGCCATGATATTTCCCCAACTCGGAATATTAGGGGGCGTGCCAGCGCCAATAAACGAGAGAATGGCTTCTGTAATCATTGCGGATGCACAAATATAGGTAGCCTGAACCAGAAGTGGCGCAGCAATGTTCGGCAAGATATGGCGCACTAAGGTTTTCATCAAAGGCGTACCTGATGCTGCAGCAGCTTCGACGTAAGGTTGCTCACGTAAACCTAAGACCAAACTACGCACCAAGCGCACTACCCGTGGAACCTCTGCCAGCGTGATGGCAATGATGACGTTTTCAATACTGGCTTTAGTTAAAGCCATTAAGGCAATCGCCAATAAAATGGAAGGGATGGACATCAAACCATCCATGATGCGCATCACAATCGCATCTAACCAGCGGATAAAGCCCGTCACCAAGCCAATCGATAAGCCAATCACCGTACTCAAAAATGCAACAGCAATACCAACCATTAAAGAAACTCGCGCGCCATACATGACGCGACTGTAGACATCTCTTCCTAAGGCATCTGTGCCAAACCAATTATCCCAGCTAGGCGGCTTGAGACGATTCAAAGGCGCGACCGATTGTGGATCGATGGTTCCCAGGAAGGGCGCAAAAATAGCGATGAAGGTCATGAGCAACAATGTTGCTGCACCAATGACTGCAAAAGGATAGCGCTTGTAAACAGCAGGTAGCTGCACGCTCAAAAATAAACGTACTTTTGAAATCTGCACCGACTCACTTACTGCGCCCATAGCATTGTTATTAATCATAGGACCTAGTAACGAATGCGAGGATCAAAAAAGACATACGACAAATCAATGAATAAATTAATAAGGACGTAGGTCGCTGAAAAAATCAAAATCACCCCTTGAATAATGGGATAGTCACGACGCAAAATGGCATCCACAGTCAAGCGCCCTATTCCTGGGATAGCAAAAACAGTTTCCGTCACCACTGCCCCGGAGATGAGTAGGCCAATACCAATACCGATAATCGTAATAATGGGAACGGCCGCATTTTTAAGCGCATGGTGAATCATGATGTTGCGCTCTGTTAAGCCCTTAGCCTGCGCTGTCCGAATATAGTCTTGGGACAAGACATCTAAGACGCTGGCACGCGTAATACGGGCAATTAAAGCTGCGTATACCGTACCCAGCGCTATGCTGGGTAGAATCAAATGCTTTAACCAAGGCCAAATACCCTCACTAATGGGGCGATAACCCTGCACTGGCAACCAATTTAACTGCAAGGAAAAGAGCAGTATTAATAAATAAGCCAAAACAAAGACGGGAATAGAAAATCCTAGAACAGAAAATCCCATAATGGCGTGATCTAACTTACCTTCAGCGCGGGCAGCTGCAATTGCACCAAGGGGTACAGAAGTTAAAATGGCCACAATTAAAGTACAAATCGTCAGAGATAAAGTAGGCTCCACCCTTTGACCAATGAGCTTGGAAACAGGCAGGCTATTAAAAATAGATGTTCCCAAATCACCATGCAGCAAAGCCCATACCCAGCTTCCAAAGCGCACTAAGAATGGCTGATCTAGACCGAGAGATTGACGAATTCGGGCGATGTCCTCGGATGTTGCTACATCTCCCGCGATAACGGCAGCGGGATCGCCAGGCGTGAGATACAAGAGAGAGAAAACAACAAACGCAACGACGGCCATCACGACCACCGTTGCGCCCAAGCGTCTTACGATATAAGAAAGCAAAAAATAACTCCTAAAAACTTAGTAATGAAGGAAATTATTTTTTCTCCACGTTCCAAAGGAATGCCATTGGGGCCACAATAATCCCGGAGAGATTAGTACGGTAAGCCGTTGGCAAAATGAACTGGGCTGTTGGAATATAAGGCAGGAACTCAAATGCGCGAGCCTGAACTGCTTCAGCCGCTTTCTTAGCACCGGCTGCATTAGGTGCCTCAAAATACGCTTCACGTAAGGACTCTAACTTTGGATCTGTAGGCCAGCCAAACCAAGCCTTTTCACCATTGCCACGCAGTGCAAAGTTCACGCCTGGATTGAGCAAGTCAGGTCCAACTAACCAAGTATGGAAAATAGACCAGCCACCTTTTTCAACCGGCTCTTTTGATGTGCGGCGAGTAATTAAGCTACCCCAATCGCCCGCTTGCAATTCCACATTCAAGCCCAATTTACGCAATAGCTCAGTAGTCAAAAGAGATTGTGACTGAACGATCGGTTGATCCGCTGCAGAAATAATGACAATCTTCTCGCCCTTATAGCCAGATTCCTTAATCAATGCTTTGGCAGCCTCAAAGTCCCGTTTGCCAGTTAATAAGCTAGAGCCAACATTGCTAGCCAAAGGTGTGCCGCAGGTGAAGTAGGAAGCGCACGGCTTGCCATTATCTGCGCTGCCAGCAATACCTAAAACGTAATCTTGTTGATTCACAACCATAGCAACTGCACGGCGTAGCTTCTCATTATTAAATGGAGGATTTAAGAAGTTAAAGCGAATCAACCCCATTGAGCCCAAAGGATCAATATTTTGCACCTTCACACTACTATTTTTAGCAAGTACTGGGATGAGGTCTGGAGGCATCTGCTCCCACCAGTCAGCCTCGCCATTGCCCAAGGCATTGGCCGCAGTAGCTGCGTCAGGAATGTAAAGCCACTCTACGCGATCAACCTTAACCACCTTACCGCCAGAGGCCCAAGATGGCGCTTCTTTACGCGGAATGTAATCTGCGTTTTTGACATAAATCACTTTGCTGCCTGGAACCCATTCGTCTTTAATCATCTTGAATGGACCAGAACCAGTAGGATCCGTGATGTTGGTAAACGCATCAGTCTTAGCAATCCGCTCAGGCATGATGAATGGCACGTTAGAGGAAGGCTTTCCTAAAGCATCCAATACGAAAGCAAAAGGTTTCTTCAGCTTCAGAACAAAGGTTTTATCGTTAGTGGCGGCCCAAGAATCGGTAGACTCCGCTAATTTTTGACCGAGACCATCACGCTTGGACCAACGCTCAAGGGATGCAATCACGTCCGCTGATCGAACCGGTGCGCCATCATGAAACTTGAGGCCATCACGCAAAGTAAAGGTATAGGTTTTCTTGTCAGGGCTGACAGTGAACTTATCCACCATCTGTGGCTTGATTTCAAACTTACTATCCATCGCGAACAGGGTGTCATACACCATGTAACCATGGTTACGAGTGATGTAAGCCGTCGTGGTGATTGGATCTAAGATCTTGAGATCGGCCTGGGCAATAAATCTCAGGGTTTTTTGCTGCTGTGCTTGTGCTGGCATTGAAATTCCGACAGTTCCAAAAGCAACTGCAACAGGAATTACTGCCAACATTACCGAACGTCTTAATGTACTAATCATATTGTCTCCGTAATTAAACGCACTGCAAAACCAACTTTATTTTTATGAATACCGCGCCTACAACTGTATATAACTAGACTACCTGCAACAATCTTTTACGCCTCAGTTTGGTGCACCTAAGTAAGTTTTTACCATACATACCAGTTTGTGTTCTTGATATTTTTTACCTACCAACTGAACCCCCGCCAAGCTTGGTGCCGACAAGTCAAAGCCCTTGTTTGTAAACAATAGAGGCATTCCTAGGATGGGCAAGCCTGCTGCGCCCATGGGAAGACTGAGCTCCCTTAGAGGCTTAGCAGCCTCTGGCAACTTACTTTCTTCCACCGGCCCACAAGGAGTTAAGGGCAAAGCGAGCAAATCTACAGCCCCTATTAACTCCGCCATAGCCTGCCTAAAAGTCTCTAACTCTATATAGGCCGCCCGCAGGACATCAGGATCTAGCGAGACGGAATGACGAAGCTCATTGATCACTGGTCTACCTAGCTGATCAGCGTGCGCCTCTACTTCACCGCACATCTTTTTAAAATCTTGCAAAAACTCCATCTGCAAGACCGTTAAGGCGCAATTGGTTGCAGCAGGAAAGCTTGGCCAAGACTGCTCAACAAATGAAACTTTTGTATTTTTCTGAGCTTCATTCATAAACTGATGAAACGCCCTAGCTACGCTCTCATCAACACCTGCTAACAAGCTTGGATCCCAACCAATTTTAATGGGGGCCAGCTCTTCGCCCAGCTCAAACGCAGCGGATTTAGGTAAGAAAGCACTCCCCAAGAAATAATCACAATCATCTACAGTGCGCACAATCGGGCCAACTACATCTAAAGCACGAGAGCGCGGCACTACTCCATCCAGAGCAAATGACTCACTTGAGGGTCGCAAGCCGACAATGCCGCACCAAGCAGCAGGCATGCGGATGGAGCCGCCAGTATCTGACCCCAGCGCCATCGGAACAATGCCCATGGCTACCGCTCTTGCGCTACCACTAGATGACCCGCCAGAGAGGCAGCCAGATAAGTGCGGGTTTTGAACATTGCCAAAGTGGGCGTTTTCGCCAGTTAAACCAACTGCCCACTCATTCAGATTCGTTTTACCAATCGGAATCGCGCCCCGATCAATCAGACCTTGTAACACAGAGGCTGTTTTTTCAGCCTTCCGGAAATAAGCCTTAGGGCTTCCAGCGCTGGTATTGAAGCCTAACCAATCAATATTGTCTTTTACCGCAAATGGAACACCGCAAAGATCGCCACAATCCTCGCCTCTTTTGAGTTTGGCATCCAGCGCGTCTGCTTGCGCTAATGCGTACTCTGGTAAGAGACTAATAAAACTAGGGGAAGCTGTGGAATCCAGCATCTCTTTACTTGCCAAACTTAAAGCATGCTCTACTTGAGTGCGCGCAGAACTTCTACCCGCCTTGACATCGTCGACAATGTTTTGCAATGAGGGCCATAAGTGATAAGGCTTCATTGCAGCGGTCCGTTTCTTAGCAAATACAAATGAATGCGCATTTTTGTCTCAAGTTTTTATAGTAATAATTCGATACTATAGTATTTTTTCAAACCCACTTCAGCTCAACTACGGTCCCAATATTGCTATGCAAAGTAAAGAAAACTTCATGACCCTCGCTAAGCTGGCCGCGTTTTCTGCCGCCTGGAATCAGCACGATATTGATACGCTCATGAGCTTTATGAGTGATGACTGTGTGTTTCAGACTGCAGCTGGTCCTGATGCCTGCGGGACACGTCATGTGGGTATAGCGGCAGTCAGAGCAGCATTTGAGAGCGCTTGGATCAATTTTCCTGACGCTCGGTGGATAAACGATCGACATTTTGTTGACGGGAACTTTGGCGTATCAGAGTGGACATTTACTGGGACAGCAGCCGATGGAACTCGCGTTGAGGCTGATGGCGTGGATATATTCACTTTTAAAGATGGCAAGATTCAATTAAAAAATGTCTTTCGCAAGAATCGCCCCAACCTACCAGCAAAATAAGCTGCAACGCCCTAGACTAAACCTCCATGAAATATGACCCGCTGTATGACCCACTGACCTCCTCCAATCCTGGAGCAGGACAAGACTATGCACCGAGCTATTGGGCCGCTAGTGCTGGTACCCCGCCAAAAACAGATGGTCCGATTACGCAAGATATGGATGCCGATGTTGTTGTCATTGGCTCAGGGTCGACAGGTGTATCTACTGCGTTTTATTTAGCACAGGAGCATGGTATTAAGGCAGTGATCTTGGAGGCTAATCAAACTGCATGGGGTTGCTCCAGCAGAAGTGGGGGACAAGGTCAAAATGCTAGCGGTCGATTATCAAGATCACAGTGGATTGAGCGCTGGGGGTTAGATACCGCTAAAAAATTAGATCGAGAAATCTACACCGGCTTTGAAAATTTCAAAGATCTTGTTAGTCAAATTGACTGCGATGCGACCGATGGCGGCCATCTCTATGTTGCACATCGCCCAGAGAAAATGGCTTACCTGCAAAATGAAGCGAGGGTTCGCAAAGAGATTTTTGGATACAACCCATTATTAATGAGTTCTCAAGAATTAAGGGAGCAGTACTGCGATGATCATGATGCCGCTGGAGCAATGTTAGAGCGCGAAGGTGTTGGTATTCATCCCCTCAAATTTACGTTTGGCCTGCTTAAAAAAGCACAGGGGCTTGGCGTAAAAATACATACGAGTAGCCCTGTTGAATCTTGGGAAACCATTAATGGTGTACATCACATTCAAACACCTGGTGGTGTAGTTCGCGCTAAACGTATTGCCATTTGCACTGGTGGTTATGGCATGCAAGGATTAAGACCCATCAAAAATCGCATTCTTCCGATTCTGTCAAATTCAGTAGTAACTAGACCGCTAACAGAAACGGAGATAGCCGCCTGTAATTTTCGCTCGCATACCTTTCTGACTGATACACGCACGCTGCGCTTTTACTACCGCCTTTTAAAAGACAATCGCCTTCAATTAGGTAGTCGTAGCTCTATTAATGGTGCAGATGCAAATTCCCCCCAACACCTGAAATTATTGACAGATGCGATTGCCAGAAAATTTCCCCCGCTTGCCGGAATACCAATTGATTACTCATGGTGGGGCTGGGTAGACGTTAGTCACGATATGATGCCACGCATTACACAGCCAGATCCCAAGCAATTGGTCTGGCATGCATTAGGTTACGGAGGTAACGGTGTTTCTTTCTCTACCTGGGCCGGAAAACGCTTGGCCGAACTCGTTGCCGGAAGTAAGGTCAACTCAGAAGTATTTAAGCTCCCGATTTACAACTCCCCTTTAGAGTTCCCTAACCTGTTTGGAAAAGTACGCTCAGAAGCATTTGCTCCCTTTAGAAGATTGGGTCAACGCTTTCTATACAAGTGGTATTGGTATAAAGATGAAAAATAAATTCACCATTTCAAACTTCAATTCATTTCCCATCAAGGCCTCTATGAAACTCAACCGCATCGTAAATAAATTTACTCTTAGCGTCACCCTATCCCTTGGATTGATGAATGTCGGCATAGCTGCACCTGATGCTGATTGGCCTAAAAAACCAATTCAAATGATCCTGTCCTTTCCTGCTGGTGGCTCAACCGATGTCTTCGCTCGTAGTATTGCTGCACCACTTGGAGAAGGCCTAGGTCAGGCAGTAGTCATTGAAAATAAACCTGGTGCAGGTGGCATGATTGGCATGACTGCTGCGGCTAAAGCAAATCCTGATGGATACACCATTCACTTTAGCGCACTCACGAACCAGGCGATTGCTCAGGCACTCTTTAATAATCCGCCTGTTGATTTGGAAAAGGATTTCATCTCTGTCGCCCTAGTAGGTTCCGTGCCTCATATCTTAGAAGTGAACCCCAGCGTTCCCGCTAAAAATATGCCAGAGCTGATTGCCTTTATTAAGTCTAAGAAGGGTAACTTTAACTACGCCTCACAAGGCAATGGCACCCTCTCCCATCTTG
Source organism: Burkholderiaceae bacterium (assembly GCA_947380285.1). The sequence goes on from CANCQD010000011.1 coordinate 22,017, forward strand.
AGGCGCAATTATTTATGCAGCGTATCGGCGCCACAGGAGTTCACATTCCCTACAAAGGCAGTAGCTTTGCTTTGCCTGACTTAATAGCAGGCAATACCTTGATGATGTTTGATAGCCTTACTGCATCATTGCCGCATATTCAAAGTGGCAAGCTACGACCTATCGCGATTGCCTCTACAGAGCGCTCACCTTTAATGCCCAATGTGCCAACTTTTGAGCAAGATGGTATGAAAAAATTTGATGTTGAAAATCTATTTGCCATTTATGCGCCCAAGGGAACTCCGCCCTCTGTTGTTAGCCGCTTAGAAAAAGAGATCCGTAAAATTTTGACCAATCCTGACTTTAAAAATAGATTGGCCAATCAAGGCATTCATCCTCAATTTGCAAACTCAGAAAAACTGACTGAGATTACTATCGCTGAACAAGCCAAGTGGGCAAAGATTGTGAAAGCCTCCAATATTAAGATTGATTAATTCGTAGCAGCATTAAATAACTAGAAAAATAGACTATGTTGATATCCCCTCCCTTTAGTGGCGGTCGCGCCCCTGTACTTGCCAGAAATACAGTTGCAAGCTCTCAGCCGCTGGCTACTCAAGCTGGTATTGAAGCTCTACAAAATGGTGGCAATGCGGTTGATGCTGCACTGGCTACTGCAATCACGCTTACTGTAGTTGAACCTACGATGAATGGCATCGGCGGGGATGGATTTGCAATTCTGTGGGATGGCAAGAAACTGCATGGCTTAAATGCTTCTGGGTGCGCGCCTGCCGCTTGGACGCCAGAGTATTTTTCAGACAAAGCAGCGATGGATTTAATCGGCTGGAATACCGTCACTGTCCCAGGCATGGTAGCTGGATGGATAGAGCTCTCCAGAAAATTTGGCAAGCTTCCATTTGCACAATTATTTAAACGCGCAATTGATTATGCGGAAAATGGCTTTCCCGTTTCACCTGTGATTGCACGTCAATGGCGCGAAGCCATTCCAATTCTAAAAAATCAACCGGGTTTTACTGAGTCATTTTTGATTGATGGCAAAGCACCTCAAGCAGGTCAAATCTGGAAATACCCAGCACAAGCAAAAACGTTAAAAGAAATTGCCGCCACTGAAGGAGAATCTTTTTACAAGGGATCACTTGCGAAGAGTATGGTGGAATTTTCACAAGCCACCGGTGGCTGCTTCACTATGCAAGACTTTGCGGATAACAAACCAGAGTGGGTTGAGCCTCTCGCCTTTGATTACGGCGACTACACTCTCCATGAGATCCCACCAAATGGCTCGGGCATTGCCGCACAAATTGCATTAGGTATATTGCAAGCGGCCAATGTAAAGCAATATCCTGCTAACTCAGCGCAGCGTATTCATTTGCAGATTGAAGCCATGCGGATGGCATTTGCCGATGTCTATGCTTATGTATCGGATGCTCGCTCCATGCAAATGCCAGTGAGCTCTCTTTTGGATAGAGACTATTTGGCCAGCCGTGCAGCCATGATTGATCACAACAAAGCTGGCAGTTATGGCCCTGGCGATCCTCATTCGGGCGGCACCGTATATTTATGTGCCGCTGATGAATTCGGCATGATGATTTCCTATATTCAATCCAACTTCAAAGGCTTTGGTTCCGGAGTAGTTGCTCCAGGTGGAATTGCTTTTCACAATCGTGGCATGAGCTTTAGATTGGAAGATGGGCACCCCAATCAAGTTGGTCCAGGCAAGCGCCCTTTCCATACCATTCTTCCCGCCTTCCTCACCAAAGAGGGCAAACCCACTATGGCATTTGGTGTCATGGGTGGCAATATGCAACCGCAGGGCCATATTCAATTTGTCATGCGCTTTGTAGATGAATACCTCAATCCGCAAGCTTGCTCTGATGCACCGCGCTGGCGTATTGATGACTTAGGAAAACTCACCGTTGAAGCAGCGATGCCAGCAAGCGTTGTAGAGGGATTGAAAGCGCTCGGACATGAGGTTGCTGTGCAACCTGCTAACAGCTTGGATTTTGGCAGTGCGCAAGCAATCGCAAGACTTAATGAAGATGCTGATTCAGCTTTTATCGCTGGCAGCGATCACCGTAGGGATGGATTGGCAGCTGGTTTCTGATAAGAAACTATATTGCAAAAGCTCCTTGCAGCAAACCAAGACTTGCAACTAAGGTTATGGTCTTTTTTATATTAATAACAATGTTATTAATATAAACAGAGGGGCGTCAAATGGTAGCGAATAACCCTATTTAGAGGGCAAACAATTCATATAGAAACGCTTGATCTCTTGATCGCAGCTGACATCTCTAGGTTCAATTGGTCTTTGCAATGTAATGCCCTCGATCGTTTTGCAACGACTCAAAGCCACATAAACTTGTCCTGAGGCAAATGCGCCAGAGGAGAGGTCTACTTTCACTTTATCCAGTGTTTTGCCCTGGCTCTTATGTATGGTGACAGCCCAAGCCAGCATCAGCGGAATTTGCACATACGTTCCAATAATGCTCGGAGAAATCTTTCCTGACATCATGTCATGATCGTAGCGATAAGACTCCCATTGATGACCTGTGACTTCAACGGTATTCGAGTAAGGGCCGTTCTGGACCATGACCTTCACCTTGTCCGGTAGCATCTCGCGCACCACCCCGATCGTGCCATTGACCCAGCGCTTCGGAAAACCAGGATCCGTTGCGGTAAACATCACTTTGGCACCAACCTTCAGCACCAAATTATTGGGTGATGGCAAATTGCGCTCATCAATATTAAATTTACCCGTTGATATACCTGCGTATACCTTGCCTTCAGCAGTAATAGCACGCAGCCCAGCGCCATTGATCTGATCGGCCCGTGCATTGGTCGTCGTCAAGGTGATGGTCTGCTCATCGACCTCTGCATCCTTTTTAAAGCACTGCGCATTGAGTATGTCGATGGCTTCATCTACATCATGATTGATTCGAATGCGATTGAGTAAGCCTGCAAAATGCTCGTCCTTTTGGCGGAAGATCTTAGAGAGCTCCACCATGGTGACATCTTTACGATGCAGAGCCATAGCACAGAAGAAATAAGGGCCCTCATAACCTCTTTCAGAGAGCACTTGCATGTCGGCGCTAGAAACCACCGGAGGCAACTGAAATAAGTCGCCCACAAGCATCACCTGAATTCCACCAAAAGGCTTACCTTTTTGGGGACCGTTCTCACGCAAGAATAAATCCATCGCATCGACGACATCAGCTCGGACCATCGAGATCTCATCAATGATGAGTAAACGAATATCTTTGTAAAGACGCTTGTCTCGCAGCGGCTTGATATCTTCTTCTGGAAAGATGAGTCGCGGCGGCAATCTAAAAAAGGAATGAATTGTCACACCTTTGACCTGAAGTGCTGCCACGCCTGTTGGAGCCACTACCACAACATTACCGGGGATGATGTCTCGAAGATAACCAATTAAAGTGGTTTTACCAGTCCCCGCTTTACCACTGACAAAAATATAGGGGTCATGACGGTCGATAGCATCTACCACCGCCTGATAATCAGGAGTAACTTCAATCTCAGACGATTCGGGGATAGGAGTATCAGTCATTAGCCAGCAAACTATACCCTGAGTTCTAAAACCTCAGCAGTAGGCACACAAGGAATAGAGAGCGAGATTGAGCACTCCTAGAAATTTTTCTACATTGTTGAAAGAATCCAGCTAAATCTCAATAACCCTTTTAGACTCTTTTAGTATCCCTACTTTCTCTGCCTAGAAAGATTGATATAGATCATCCCCATGAAACGCGTATTGAAGTTTTTCAATAAAAAATATATTTATCTGTGAGCGTAACCATGCAACGATCAAATTGAATCGCTTGATAGTAGGTTGACTTTTCATCAATAGCGATTCCCATCTAATCATGGATTGCAATCAGTCTGCCAGACTGAATCACAATATTATTCACAATATCGGAGATGAATTCTTGGCAGATATAGCCAACACTTAGGCCAATGAATCCTGATGCAGTTAAGAGATAACTTGCTGAATGTTCAGACAGCAGCGCAAAACTGGAGTGCTGTCTTCAGAATTTCATAAAATTTGGGCAAAATCGGGACAAATGCACAATTTTTACGAATAACTGCTTGATTTAATTCATTTTTTTAGCCCATTTGTTCTTTTTATGCTACTTTTATACTAATTTCACCAGAGCGGTGCACAAAATTGACACCTTGCTACTACAGAAATTGAAATTATAGGTAAACTCCGTTAATGCTTATAAGTGCTAAAACTGTTAACACTCCAATTAAGGTCCAAATTGTAGATCCGCATCAAATTGCTCTACTGGGAATTAAGCACCTCATTTCCACTACTAGCAACCACGATGTTTGTTCCACAGCGAGCAATGCCAAGGAAGCGATCTCTGAAGCACTTGCCTCAAACCCCGATATCATCATATTAGAGCCAGAACTTGACGGCGAAGATGGCTTAGAGCTGATCACATCCCTTCTACAGAAAACCAAAGCCAAGATCATTGTCTACACCGGCAGTAGCAACACCAAGATCCATGATTTGGCAGTAGTTAAAGGTGCGCGTGGCGTCATTACCAAAATGGAGCCAACAGATACCTTAATCAAGGCCATCGATAAAATTTATATTGGTGAGCTGTGGATTAACCGTAACGCAACCTCTCGAATCCTCTTGCAAATTGCGGAGGCGAGTGCGCCGAAGACCATCAGCATTGAAGAAAAAAGATTAAATACTCTTTCAATTAAAGAAGAAAAAGTAACGCGCGCTATTCAGCTGCATCCCGATAAAACTCTCAAGGGAATTGCTTCTACTTTAAATATCAGCGAACACACTTTACGCAATCACTTAGCTTCAATCTATAGCAAGCTAGAGTTGCGCAACCGTCTTGAGCTATATGTATTTTGTTGCAAGCATCAAAAGACCAGCGACCCTACCTCGCATCCAAGGCGTCGCTCCACTGATATTTGATTGGTATTGGTGCTGAGCCACCCTCAATAAGATTTCCGCAATCTCTCGCCTCTTGAGAAATTCTTCTGCCATAGTAAAAACAATAAAATGGAGTCAAAACCTGACTGATTTTTATCTAAAGTACTGCTTTTGCGGAGGAGAATACTAGAGAACCTCGAGAGTCTGGCTAATGATCTTTGCGGCAATCGCAGAACGCCCACCCTCTTTAACCACCCTGACCACCTGACCACTGCAAACCAGCTTTAAGGGGCCACCAGGGGTATTGAGCTCAACTTCAAATTGGATTTCTGAGCCCTCAGAGTGTTCATCATCAATTTCAAAGAAAATGCCTGTCGCACTGATATCGCGCGTGGTTCCCGACTTCCCATTCACGGAAACAGGCAAGCACGAGGCTATACGACTGGCACGTTCGAGCTTAGCTTTTGGCTTTAGGGAGGTATTTTTGACCATGACTAATACTACTCAATTTTTTAGGGAAATCCTTGGTACAGGTCTACTCTTTTTCTGATTATTTGTACTGGATATATTTATAGAAATTAGTATAAATCCCTATTTTTAAATACTCCTAGGATTAAATCTACTCCGTTTAAATTTGAGTCAGCACCTAAATGCTCATTAAAAACAATCATTTAAACTTTTCGAAAATGACTCAAACTAAATGATCCCCACTCTTCTTGGGCTTTCCTAGGGATTTTATTTAGCTCCAATCTACTACAACTACTTTTGCTCTTGCTAGCTTATGATTTAAAGTAGATTGCTACCTTCTCGAAATCATCCACCTCAAGACTACCGCCAAGTTGATGAAGCTTGAGATAGGCAATCAAATAGTTGTATTTTACTTGTGCTAAATCACGGCGCGTATTAAAGAGTCCTTTTTCTGCCAAGAGCACATCCACATTGATGCGCTCACCTGCTAAAACACTTTTACGCATCGACTTCACGAGTTGGGTTGCAGACTCTTGTGCAATAGATAGAGCTTGCACTTTTTGTCTACCAGAAACGACGAGGTCGTATTGCTTACGTAACTCCGTAGTCACTTTATCTTTAGTCGCATCGTAGTCTGCTTGTGCTTTCTCATAGTTAGCATACGCTTGTGATGTGCGCGCGTTAATCTCGCCACCACTAAAGAGTGATAGGTTCAACTGAACACCAACATAACTTTGATTGGTGGTGTTGTTAATACTAGTGACGCTGTTCGATGTTTGGGTTGTTAAAGCGCCGACTAAATTGAGCGATGGATAATGGCCAGCGTGATTTTTGCGATACTCTTGCTTCGCAATCTCGATATTATTTTCTGCGGCCTTGAGCTCTGCATTATTGGCGAGCGCCTTTTCTTTCCAATCCTCAAAGCGCATCGAAGAAAGATTCAAATACTTAAAGTTTCCAGATAATTTTTTGACTTTCGCCACGTCGTCCACTGGCTCACCAATCACGCTCACAAATTTTCTGCGGGCATTTTCGACCGAGTCGACTGCGTCTACCACTTTAAATTCGGCTACTTGATAGGAGGCTTCAGCTTCCAACATATCGGTGATGGATGCCTCACCATTTTGATTCAGTTTTTTGGCAGCTTTAAATTGCTCCAAAAAGGCATCGCGCTCTGCTGTCTGAAATTGCAATTGATCTAATGCAAACAGTAAATCGGTGTAGGCCTGCAATACCCGAATTAATAAATCTTGGGTATTAAAGATAAATTTAGATTGACTGAAATCAGACTGTGCTACACCCTGCCTCCAGCGTGCTAAAGCTTCCAAACTAAAGAGAGGCTGAGTAAGCTGAACATAGGAGTAATTACTTGGATAACTCCAGTTAGTAGAAGTAGTAGGACCACCTGTGTAAAGAGAGCCCCACTGCACTGCGCGGTTCGTATTTTGATTATATTGAGCAGCAAGCTTTGGCAATATTGCAGAGCGCCCAATACCATTGTTCTCTAAACCAGCTTCGTAGTCTTTCATAGCTGAGCGATAGACTGGATCGTTTTTTAAGGCCAGCTCGTATGATTCCATTAAATCTAACGCAAATGCGGAAGGCATGAGGAGCACCAGGGCTGCCCCTATGAGCGCTTTACGCACTGCCCCGACATTCAAAAAATCACACTTTTGCATCTCAATCCTCACGCATCGCTGAATGCGCTCGATCTAATATAGGCTTCATGAGGTAAGTCATCATTGACTGCTCGCCAGTCCGAATGAAAAGCTCTACCGGCATACCTGGTCGAACCTTCAGGTCTTTTAAGAGCTTAACGCCCTGTGGTGTAGACACAGCCTGGATCTTGTAATACGGGTTACCGGTTTTCTCATCGGTGATGCGATCAGCGCCAACCGAGATCAAGACGCCAGGAATATGGGGCGTACGGTTGGTATTAAATGCCGTAAACATCATCTCGACTGGCAAGTCTGGGTGGACTTTATCTACCAAATGGACGGGTAATTGACCTTCAACAATCATTCCTTCATTGGTAGGAATCACTTCCATCAACTTTTGACCAGGGCTAACTACCCCGCCTTTAGTAAAGATAGTGATATTGACTACCTGCCCATCAACCGAAGACCTCAACTCTGTATTCGCAAGGTCATACTCATAGGGGTTCAGCTTTTCTTGTTGCTCACTCATCTGTTTCTTAGTGCGAATCAGATTACCCTCATCCTCCAAGATCGATGCTTTCAGTTGTAGCTGTTGGCGCTCAAGCTCCAGCACCTTATTGGTGGCCATATAACCTTCTGCGGCAAGATTACGTAATCCCACTAACTGCCGCTCGAGTAATTCTGATTGCTGTTTCTTTTGCACAATCGCCTGTGAAAGACCTTTGACTTGGGCTTCAAAACCGACAATCGTTTCTTTAGTAGCATTTGCTTGGGCTTTTGCGCTAATTGGATTGAGCTTGATCAGGACCTCACCTGCTTTAACCTGCTGGCCTTCTTTGACCAAAATATCATCTACTACGCCAGCAAAAGCGGGTTGTATGGTCTTGCGGTTGCTATCGGTAATGACATAACCGGAAGCTGATACGCCCTTCTCAATTGGCGCCAAAAACGCCCACAGCATCGCCCCACCAAATCCCCAAATGAGGACTTGCCAGCCTAACCAAGCAAAGTAGTTTTCATCCTTTTGGCCAGTACGCAGATCATGCCATTGTGCATAGCGCACGGCCAACTGATTCAAGGTCTTTTTGCCAGTATTTGAAACAGTCAATGCGGTACTAGCAAGCTTGTTCACGATGGGGTTCTTAGAAGTGTCCTGAGATGCGCCCTCAACTACATCATCAGTAGGATTTTGAGGGCCTTGTCCCTTGTTCTCTAATTCACTCATACTGCACCTCCTGCGGGATTAGGTCCTGCCGAAGGTGGAGTTTGCGCCGGATTGGAAGCTTGATTGGGGGCTTGATTCTCTACGGCGGTATTTTTTCCAGTCGGATTTTGTAGTGCTTGCATCACTTCTGCAGTAGGTCCAAACAAGCGCGTACTGCCATCTTGTAATAGCAATAATTTGGTCGTAATTTGCAGTATTGGCATGCGATGGGTAATGACAATCACCGTTGCTTTGCGCTCGCGTGCCTCAACAATGGCTTTCACGAGCGCTGCCTCGCCTACTTCATCCAAATTGGAATTCGGCTCATCGAGCACAATCACGGCAGGCTTACCAAATAAGGCTCTAGCCAGAGCTAAGCGCTGCTTTTGACCACCAGAAAGCCCCACGCCACCATCACCAATGCGGGTGTCATAACCCTCCGGGAAATGCAGCACCATGTCATGCACACCGGCAGATTGAGCAGCCTCAATCACATCCTCAGCATTAAATTTCGTAAAACGCGCAATGTTTTCGCTTACGGTTCCAGGGAAAACTTCAATGTCTTGTGGCATGTAGCCAATCGCGGGACCGAGTTCATCTTTGTTCCAGCGATACACATCTGCACTATCAATACGTGCTGCATTGGGTGTCGATGGCCAGATACCCACTGCAACCCTAGCTAAGGTCGATTTACCTGAAGCACTTGGTCCGATCACTCCCAAGACATCACCTGGTTCAATTGCAAAAGTCACATTTTTGAGTACAGGCTTTTGCACACCAGGAGGGGCTGCATACACCCCTTCCATCGTGACATAACCTTTAGGGCGCTGTAAGCTCATACCCACAACGCGGGGAGGATTGTCGCCTAAGAGTTTTTTGAGACGCTCATAAGAACTTACCACTCCGCGCCATTGCTTCCATGAACCAATCACCATCTCTACTGGTGAAGTTGCTTTACCTAACAAAATCGTCGCAGCAATCATCATGCCGGGAGACATCTTGTTTTCGATCACCAAGAAAGCTGCAAAACCCAAGGCTAAGGACTGCATCAAGGTACGGAAAAATTTGGTCATTGCACCCATAGTGGCCGCACGCTGGCTGGCAACAGCTTGAGTCTCCAAAAACTTGCTATGAATCGCATACCAACGGTCGCGCAAGGCTGGCAGCATGCCCATAGACTCTAGGACTTCAGCTTGACGCAAGTTCCCTGAAGCAATATTGGAAGACTGAACCGATAAGGTACTCGCCTCTGCTAAAGGCTGATGCGTAATCGACTCATTGAAGAAGGCCATAACAATCAAAATCAACACGCAAACGGTTGAAAATACTCCCAACCACACGTTAAAGAGAAAGATCACGATTAAGTAAAAAGGAAACCAAGGCGCATCAAAAAATGCATAAAGTGAAGGACCAGTTACAAACTGACGGATATTGGTTAAATCGCTTAAGGCTTGACCGGCATTACCGCCTTTAATCTTTAAATTTTGTTCAAAGGCAGCGGTATAAGTACGCAGATTCAGTTCTGCATCAATCTTTTTACCCACCTCAATGACGGTGTGACTGCGAATCGCATCGAGTACAGCGTAGATGATGTAGAGAAACAAAATGATTACAGAAAGCATGAGGAGCGTAAATTCATTACGGCTAGTCAGCACCCTGTCATACACCTCTAACATATAGATAGAGGGTACTAATAGGAGCAGGTTCATGCAGGCGGTAAAAAAGCCAACGGAACGAAAGATCTTCTTGTAGCCATAAAGAGCTACCAGGATTTCATTATCCGCCTTAGGGGGTTTTAGAAAGTTTTGCATCTGCGCTTTGAAAGCCCAATAGAGTAATTTGAAAGATTATAGGGTCATTAACGCAATTGGCCATGCACCAGCATGGCCAATTGACCCAAAAAGCAGACCTTAAACGAGGGTAATCGCTGGCAAGTCTGGCACAACCCCTATCAGAGGAACCTCAACTGCTGGAGCCGGTGCGGCCTCTGGGGCAACGGCCACATCTACTGAGATGACCGATCCAGTAAATTGGGCGTCATGAACCACGCCTACTGAGCCATCCAGCTTAGTAAATGAAGCAACCCCGTTTACCTGAACCTCGCCACCGGCAGCAAAACTGATATTGCCATCAGAACCTAGATTGAAGCTGACAATTCCGGCATCGGCCAAGGACAGGAATTCACCAGCATCTGCTTGACCGTTGCTATTGGCATCTTGCCAAACGCCAAATTGGGAGAATTGAGCATCCTTAGAATCCAAAACACCGTCTTGATTGGCGTCGTATACCTTAGCAAGACCCTGTAAGTCAGTTTCATTCGCATTGGTTGCAAAGGAGATGTTCAGCGATCCATCAATACCCTGAATAGCTAAAATACCATCTTTTGGGCCCACCCAAGAAGTGAGGCTAGCAACACCGTTATGTTGATAATCATGCATCACACCAGCGCTGTGATCTAGATAATCCACATTGCCGTCATCATTTAAATCCAAGGCAATTGGTTTATTGGTTGAGGTGTATACGTTACCTGCTGTATCAATTACCCTAAGGTAGACTTTTGACGCAGAAGTAATCGACCATGAACCAGAATCGCCAATAGAACCTGAGTAATTTGTCCAATGCACATTATCCGAGCCATACTGCAACACGCTATCAGCAGGTAACTTGGTATGGCCATCCGATGAATTTGACTGAGTAGACAAAATTCCTTTTACGTTACTACCGGATCTCTCAATAGCAACTAGGTACAGGCCTGTAGCAGTTTGATCCAAGTTATAAGTGACTGGGCTGGAGTTATCACTCATGCTGTCAGCCAAGCCAGTTTGGTGTACTGAGTAAGAATGAGCACCGCCGGTAAGGTTAAAGGTGCTGCCGGATCCATTCACCCATGATCCAGAATCCACCTTGTACTGCCAGCTAGCTCCAGATTCCAAGCCAGACACATTCACTGTTGCAACGTTTGTAATACCGTCGGTAGATGAGACGCCGCTGTCGGTAGCCAAGGCGATGCTAGGAGTGGATGCTTTTGCCGCTTGTAAGGTGTATTGAATTGATGCTGAATCAGCGCTCAAGTTTCCGGCGATATCAGTTTGATGAACAGAATAGCCATGAGCACCACTTGACAAACTAAAGCTACTACCAGTGCCATCCAGCCATGAACCAGAGTCTATCTTATACTGCCAAGCAGCACCAGACTCTAAGCCAGCTACATTGACTGTAGCAACAGTGGTAATGCCGTCAGTTGAACTTACGCCATTGTCTGTGAGGAGCGATAACGATGGTGCCAAGGAAGCTGAATCCAAGGTATAGGTAACAGCAGTCGCATCAGCACTGTGATTGCCAGCTATATCGGTTTGATGAACCGTGTAGCTATGGGCACCGCTAGACAAGCTAAAGCTACTGCCAGTGCCGTTTACCCATGCACCAGAGTCCATCTTGTACTGCCAAGCAGCGCCAGACTCTAAGCCAGCTACATTGACTGCAGCTACTTTAGTAATGCCGTCAGTATGGGAAGTACCACTATCCGTTGCTAGAGACAAGGTTGGAGATGCAGCAAAGGTATCTACTGTTACAGACACTTCTTTTACCCTTGAATTTCCAGCAATATCGGTTTCTCTCATGGTCACTTTATGATGGCCATCAGATAAGATGATTTGCGATCCTTGACCCGAAACCCATTCGCCGCCATCAACTTCATAGCTCCATGAGGAAGAAGATTCGAGACCAGTAACAGTCAAATCGTCATCGTTTGTAATGCCGTCGATATCGCTAGCACCAGTATCGTCAATGTCAATTGTGACAGGTGTATCAATCTTGGTTTTAACGGTAAAGTTTAGTTGTGAAATAGATTGATTACCGGCAGTATCAGTATCTCTAACGTGAATAACGTGTGACCCCTCATGATTGCCATCCATTAAAGCAGTTGCGTCATAGGCTGAAATCCAGTCGCCGTTATCGATTTGAAAGCTACGAATAGCGTCAGCATCTGCAGCGCTCAAATTGAGATGGGCATCATTGGTAATACCATCGCCATCTACGCCACTATC
>CANCQD010000012.1 GCA_947380285.1 Burkholderiaceae bacterium
TCACGTGGCCTTGTTAACCTCTGGTACGGCAGACATAAGAAGATTCAAAAACTCGCTATCGGCCAAGTTTGGCGCCCACAGGAGAAATAAGCCATGGAATTTTTCCGGATCAAAAAAGATATCCCCTTTATGCGCCATGCATTGGTGCTTAATGCGATTTCCTTAATTACCTTCTTAGCAGCAGTCTTCTTCCTCTGGCATAACGGCCTACACCTCTCCATCGAATTTACTGGTGGCACGGTGATGGAAGTTAGCTATCCACAGACTGCGCCATTGGACTCCATCCGCACTAAAGTTGAGAAGCTGGGTTACGCAGATACCCAAATTCAGAACTTTGGCAGCTCACGCGATGTAATGATTCGCTTGCCTTTACAAAAGGACGCTGAAGGCAAGCTGATTTCCTCGGCCGATCAAAGTACTGCAGTGATGCAGGTGCTTGATCCAGCAGCCACTGGTGCAAAGCTCCAGCGCGTTGAATTTGTCGGCCCACAGGTTGGACGTGAATTAGCCATGGATGGTTTGATGGCATTGCTATTTGTCATCATTGGCATCGTGGTTTACCTCTCGTTCCGCTTTGAGTGGAAGTTTGCAGTTGCAGGCATCATCGCGAACTTGCATGACATCGTAATTATTCTAGGTTTCTTTGCATTCTTCCAATGGGAGTTCTCACTCTCTGTATTGGCAGCAGTCCTTGCAGTTCTGGGCTACTCCGTCAATGAATCCGTGGTGATCTTTGACCGTATTCGCGAAAACTTCCGCAAGTATCGCAAGATGAATACCCGTGAAATCATTGATAACGCAATCACCAGCACCATTAGCCGCACCGTAATTACTCACGGCAGTACTGAGATGATGGTTTTAGCAATGCTCATTTTCGGCGGCCCAACCCTCTTCTATTTCGCCTTAGCACTGACTATTGGTATTTTGTTTGGTATTTACTCTTCAGTGTTCGTGGCTGCGGCATTAGCCATGTGGCTTGGTGTTACTCGTGAAGATTTAGTCAAGGGTGACAAAAAGCCTGATGACGAAGCTCGCAAAGACGACCCTAACTACGGGGCAACGGTTTAAATTAGCGAGCAGTTTGCTGATCAAGGGCAGCTAATATTCTTTTAGTTGCGCCTTGGTGTTTTACTGAGTAGGTCTTTGCTGCCTCGCTCATTTTTCTAAGCTCCCCAGTATTTGAGAGTAGCTCTTTTAAAGATTCCATCAAGGCAATCGGTTCGGTCAACAGCAGTTCACCCTGAATTCGTTTTGCTGCGCCAATATCTAGGGCATCCAAGGTTGCTTGCTGAAAGTTATAAGTGTGTTCACCTAATAAAACAGGGCACCCTGCAGCACAAGCCTCGATCAGATTCTGGCCTCCAAAGGGTAGCAGGCTACCTCCCATCAGAACCAAGTTAGATGCGCTGTAATACATCGGCATCTCACCCATGGAGTCACCCAAAAGAATGTCTAAACTAGCGCACTCACTTGGAACGCCAGACCATTCACTACGCCGGCGAAAGCTGAAACCAGCAACACTGATCTGATCTGCCACCTCTGCGAATCGCTCTGGATGGCGAGGCACCAAACACAGCAAAGGAGGGGTGGAAAATGCATTACTTAACAGCAAATCTTTCCAAGCCTTCAGAATGATGACCTCCTCGCCATCACGGGTACTTGCGGCGCACACCATCAAGCGATTACTTGCATGTAAGTCTTGCTGCCAAGCTTTTCCTTGCTCCACAAGAACAGCATCAAGCGGCACATCAAATTTGAGATTACCCACAATCTGCACATTCTGAACGCCTAAGCTTCGGTAACGCCCGGCATCAAACTCAGTCTGCGCCAAGATGCCGGCAAAAGCCTGAAATAAAGCACGCCCGGCTTTACCAAATCGATTAACGCGACGAGCACTTCGCTCTGATAAACGAGCATTCACTAGAAACAGGGGTAGCCCAATCTCTTTGCAGCGAAAGACTACTGTTGGCCATGCTTCGGTCTCCATAAAGAGACCTAACTTCGGTTTAAATGTTTTTAAGAAATGTTCAACAGCCCAACAAATGTCATATGGCAAATAAACTTGTCGAATTTTTCCAGAGGCAATCTCTTTGGCAAATAACTGTTTACCAGTGCGACGACCATTCAAAGTCATATGGGTTAGCAAAATAGCCTCGCCCTTAGCCAAATAGGCTTCAATCAAAGGCTGAGCTGCGCGAGTTTCTCCTACTGAGACCGCATGAATCCAAATATCTTGCTGAGTTACAGGCTTGCTATAGCCAAAACCCAAGCGCTCAGGAATGTGGTGTAGATACGAAAAAGCATGTCGAGCACGCCAAGCTAAGCGGATGAATGCCAATGGCAACAATAGATGCCACAGCAATTGGTAAGCAGCAAACCAGATTCGGGGGCGTGCCCCGTATTCTGAATTGGTAGTCAAACTCACTTTTTGAGACGTTCGGTCAACTCAACCGCCTTACCCAAGTAAGAAGATGGGGTCATCTCCAACAAGCGTGCCTTTGCATCATCAGGAATCTTCAAGCCACGAATAAAGGTTTGCAGATCCGCTTGATTGATGCCCTTGCCGCGAGTCAATTCTTTTAGCTGCTCGTATGGGTTCTCAATTCCATAGCGACGCATCACTGTTTGTACTGGCTCAGCCAATACTTCCCAGCATGCATCTAAGTCAGCAGCAATCGCTGCAAGATTCACCTCTAATTTGCTAAGGCCGCGCAAGGCGCTGTCATAGGCCAGTACGCTGTGACCAAATGCAGGGCCTAGATTACGCAACACGGTGGAATCAGTGAGGTCACGCTGCCAACGTGAGATCGGTAATTTTTCAGCGAGATGGCGAAGCAATGCATTAGCCACACCCAAATTACCTTCAGAGTTTTCAAAGTCAATTGGGTTAACTTTATGCGGCATAGTAGAAGAGCCAATCTCGCCCGCTTTAGTACGCTGCTTGAAATATCCAACAGAGATGTAAGCCCAGAAGTCGCGGTCCATATCTAAAAGAATCGTATTAGCACGAGCAATTGCATCAAAGAGCTGCGCCATCCCATCATGCGGCTCAATTTGAATAGTGTAAGGATTGAAAGTTAAACCAAGACGTTTCTCAACCACGTTCTTGGAGAAATTTTCCCAGTCAAAATCAGGGTAAGCAGACATGTGAGCGTTGTAATTACCAACTGCACCGTTCATCTTGCCCAGCAATGGGGCTGCAGCGATAGAGTCAATTGCACGCTCTAAACGCTTGGCGATATTAGCAATCTCCTTACCTAAGGTACTTGGCGATGCAGGCTGTCCATGCGTACGAGACAGCAAGGGTACCTTGGCGTGCTCAAGCGCTAAATCAGTGAGAACGGAAAGAACCTTGCGAAGTTGTGGCAGCAGCACTTCATCACGAGCGCCACGTAACATCAAGCCATGAGAAGTATTGTTAATGTCTTCTGATGTGCATGCGAAGTGAATGAACTCACTTGCTTTTAATAAATCAGGGCGACCCGCTACTTTTTCTTTCAAGAAATACTCAACCGCTTTTACGTCATGGTTGGTTACCGCTTCGATATCTTTAATGCGCTGAGCATCAGCATCGGAAAAGTTTTCAGGCAACGAAAGCAAAAAAGCTTCGTCAGCAGCATTAATTTTTGGCACATCAGGAAGACCAGCAGCAGCCAAAGCCAAGAGCCAATGAATTTCCACAAAAACACGTTGGCGCATGAACGCAGCTTCGGAAAGCCAAGGACGCAAAGCATCTAGCTTTCCGGCATAACGGCCGTCTAGGGGTGAAAGGGCATTAAGGGTTGAAAGCGGCTGACTCACGAATATTGCCTTTGCATTGAATATGTCAATAAAACCTGATTTTAATGCGTTCCGGCGCACAGCAAAGCCCAAATAGGATGGCTATACTTGAGCCCATGAAACTAATCGGATCCCTCACCAGCCCCTATGTACGTAAAGTACGCATTGTTTTTAACGAGAAAAAGGTCGATGTAGACCTCGAATTGGAGAATGTCTGGGCCGCAGACACCAAAATCGGCTCTATAAACCCACTTGGGAAGGTCCCATGCCTAATTGCTGATGATGGAGAGGCTATTTATGACTCTCGCGTCATCGCCGAATATGCTGATGGCCTAAGCCCAGTAAGCAAGCTCATTCCAGCCGATAACCGCGAGCGTGCCGCCGTAAAAACCTGGGAAGCGCTAGCAGATGGAATTATGGATGCTGGCATTCTGGCTCGTTTAGAGCGCACTTTGCGCCCAGCAGAACAACAAAGCCAAACTTGGTATGACCGCCAAATGGGCAAAATCGATGCCGCCCTTCGTCAAATGTCCGAACAACTTGGTGGTAATGCTTGGTGTCATGGCAATCAAATGACTTTGGCAGATATCGCTGTCGGTTGCGCCATTGGATATTTACTGTTTCGCTTTCCAGAAGTGAAATGGCAAACGCAATATCCAAACTTAGATCGTCTGTATCAAAAATTATTACAGCGACCTTCTTTTATTGAAACCGAACCGCCAGCAGCTTAATGAATATTAATTAACCAACTGTCTAAATAAAAAATGCCAATCAAACTGATTGGCATTTTTGCATCTGCTATTTGCCGATAAAAGTTGTTACGCAGAAATAATTCCGCCACCTAAACAAATATCTCCGTCATAGAGAACAGCAGATTGTCCCGGAGTTACAGCCCACTGCGCATCTGGAAAGCTCAAGTCAAAACACAGAGCCTCTTCGCCAGATCTTAGAGTACATGCAGAGTCTGCCTGACGATAGCGCGTCTTCGCTGAATAGTTTCCAGGTGTTGGTGCCACACCAGCAACCCAACTTGCGTCCATAGCAGCAAGCTTGTTAGCCAATAGCCACGGGTGTTCGTGGCCTTGCGCCACATACAGCGTGTTGTTCGGAACATCCTTACGCGCTACATACCAAGCATCACCATTGCCATCTTGGCTGCCACCTAAACCTATACCTTTGCGTTGACCCAAGGTAAAGAACGCTAAGCCCATGTGCTCACCCACCGTCTTACCCTCTGGCGTCTTAATCGGACCTGGTACGCGTGGTAAATAACGATTCAAGAATTCTCTAAAAGGACGTTCGCCAATAAAACAGATTCCAGTTGAGTCTTTCTTTTTAGCATTGTGTAAACCAATTTTCTCGGCAATTTTTCTCACTTCAGTCTTTGGAATTTCTCCGAGTGGAAACATCACGTTTGCCAATTGTTGCTGCGTTAAGCGGTGCAAGAAGTAACTTTGATCTTTACTTGCATCAACTGCTTTTAATAACTGTACTTTTCCACCTTCATGACGAACACGCGCATAGTGACCTGTTGCAATAGCATCGGCACCCAAACTCATGGCGTGATCTAAGAAAGCTTTGAACTTAATCTCAGCGTTACATAAAACATCAGGATTTGGTGTTCGCCCTGCAGCGTATTCCCGCAAGAAATCAGCAAATACACGCTCACGGTATTCGGCGGCAAAATTGACTGCTTCAACGTCAATTCCGATCATATCGGCTACCGAAACCACATCAAGCCAATCCTGACGAGCCGAGCAGTACTCATCGTTGTCATCATCCTCCCAATTTTTCATGAAAAGGCCAATAACTTCAAAGCCTTGCTCCTTGAGCATCCAGGCAGCAACCGACGAATCTACCCCTCCAGACATGCCAATAACGACTTTCTTAGGCTGGGAGGGCGGGATTGAGGAAGAATTGAGCGGGATCATCAAAAAATGCGAAAATTCAATATAAGCTTGCAGACCATATTGTAGAAGTCTTAGCCTAATTTCACAGGATTTTGGGCAAAAACCAAGCAAGAGGACTAAAGGGTAAGTAAATAGGCGCAATTAGCCCTATTTAACTAAAATAGATTTTTTATAAATTTTGCTTTTGGAGACATGCCATGCGCATAGGAGTGCCACTGGAAACAAGGCCCGGGGAAACTCGAGTTGCCGCCACACCAGAAACCGTTAAGAAACTCATCGGCCAAGGTCATACCGTCGTTATTCAAAAAGATGCCGGATTAAAAGCCAGTCAACCTGACTCTGCGTACGAAGCTGTCGGCGCAACTATCGGTAGTGCCGCAGATGCATTTGGCTCTGAGATTGTTCTCAAGGTGCGCGCACCTGAGGGGGCTGAACTCAAGCAAATTAAATCTGGCGCCGTACTTTTGGGCATGCTCGATCCATTTGATAACGACATGATTGCCGCAATGGCAGCGCAAGGCGTTACCGCATTCTCCTTAGAGGCTGCGCCACGCACAACACGCGCACAAAGCATGGACGTTTTATCCTCTCAAGCAAACATTGCTGGATATAAAGCAGTGATGGTTGCTGCTAATGAATATCAACGCTTTATGCCAATGTTGATGACTGCTGCAGGAACCGTGAAAGCAGCTCGCGTACTCATCTTAGGCGCTGGTGTTGCTGGCTTACAAGCCATCGCTACCGCAAAGCGTCTTGGTGCAGTTATCGAAGCCTCTGATGTGCGCCCTGCCGCTAAAGAACAAATCGAATCATTGGGCGCCAAGTTTGTTGACGTTCCTTATGAAACTGATGAAGAACGTGAAATTGCCAAAGGTGTTGGTGGTTATGCCCGCCCAATGCCTGAAGCCTGGATGAAGCGTCAAGCAGCTTTAGTTGCTGAGCGCGCACAACAGGCTGACATCGTCATTACTACTGCATTAATTCCAGGGCGTAAGCCGCCTGTGCTTTTGCATAGCGATACTGTTGCCAATATGAAACCAGGCTCAATCGTGATCGACATAGCTGCAGGCAAAGGTGATAACGGTTCAGGTAACTGCCCGCTAACGCAAGCAGACAAAGTAGTTGATGTGAATGGCGTAAAGATTGTTGGCTACACCAATTTAGCTAGCATGGTCGCAGCAGATGCTTCCGCGCTCTATTCACGCAACCTGCTCGATTTCATGAAACTTATCGTGGATAAAGACGCCAAGCTGGTTATCCCGAGTGATGATGACATCGTTACTGCTTGCTTAATGTGTCGTGATGGTCAAGCCATCCGCAAAAACTAATAGTAAAAATACTAAGGAAACACTATGGATCTCGCTGCCTTTCAAAGCATCCTCACCGTTCAAAACATTACCGTATTTGTGTTGGCCATTTTTGTTGGCTATCACGTAGTTTGGAACGTGACCCCAGCATTGCACACTCCTTTAATGGCAGTAACCAATGCGATCTCCGGCATCATCATCGTTGGCGCATTGCTCCAAACTGAAGTTATCGGTGGCGATGAAATCACCCTCACCAGCATTATTGGTGCGGTTGCCGTATTCCTCGCCTCGATCAATATTTTTGGTGGCTTTATGGTCACCCGTCGCATGCTTGAAATGTTCAAGAAAAAAGCCCCTAAAGCTGATGCGGCTGGAACCAAATAAACCTAGAACAAGACCCATATAGAGACCAAAACTATGTCAAACATAACCGCTATTTCCTATCTCATTTCATCGGTGTTGTTCATCCTCGCTTTGCGCGGCTTATCCTCACCAACCACTTCACGTCAAGGCAACACCTTTGGCATGATTGGTATGTTGTTAGCAGTCATCACCACCTTCTTTGTTCCTGATTTCAAGCCAGTCATCTCATTGATTGGTGTTGCGATCGTAGGTGGCGCCATCATTGGTACGCTTGCTGCTAAGCGCGTACAAATGACTAAGATGCCTGAGTTGGTTGCTCTGATGCACTCCTTTGTAGGTTTGTCAGCCGTCTTAATTGCGATTGCTGCTGTATTTAATCCAGCACATGACCATACTGGCGCGCAGAAGATTGAACTCTTTATTGGTGCTTTCATTGGCGCCATCACCTTCACTGCATCTGTTATTGCTTTCGGAAAATTGTCCGGCAAGGTCAGCGGCAAACCAGTGAGCTTTACTGGTCAACACTTGCTGAACTTAGTCTTAGCAGTTTCGATGGTGGGCGCTGGCGTTGCATATTACATGGGTGATAGCCACGCAGCCTTCTTGGCGATGTGTGCCATTGCCTTGGTATTGGGCGTGACCTTGATCATCCCTATTGGTGGTGCTGATATGCCAGTGGTTGTATCAATGCTGAATAGCTACTCTGGTTGGGCTGCTGCCGGTATTGGTTTCACATTGAACAACCCAGTATTAATTATTGCTGGTGCTTGCGTTGGCTCATCAGGTGCAATTCTTTCTTACATCATGTGTAAGGCGATGAACCGCTCTATTCTAGCTGTATTGCTTGGCGGCTTTGGTGCTGAAGCTGCTGCAGGCGGTGCTGATGATGGCGGTCCCAAGAACTACAAGACTGGCTCACCTGAAGATGCAGCTTTCCTTATGGAAAATGCGGACACTGTAATCATCGTTCCTGGCTATGGCTTAGCAGTGGCTCGCGCTCAACACGCCCTCAAAGAATTAACTGAAAAGCTAACTCACCATGGCGTTACTGTGAAATACGCTATTCACCCAGTTGCTGGACGTATGCCTGGTCACATGAACGTACTCTTGGCCGAAGCTGAAGTTCCATACGATCAAGTATTTGAGATGGAAGACATCAACAGCGACTTTGGTCAGGCAGACGTAGTATTGGTGCTTGGTGCGAACGACGTTGTTAACCCAGCAGCACGCACTCCAGGTAGTCCAATCTTTGGCATGCCAATTTTGGAGGCATTCAAAGCCAAAACTATTATTGTGAACAAGCGCTCTATGGCAGCTGGTTATGCCGGCTTGGATAACGAACTCTTCTACATGGATAAAACCATGATGGTCTTCGGTGATGCGAAGAAAGTTGTCGAAGAGATGGTTAAGGCTGTTGAGTGATGTTTAGCAGCCTCAAGCAGTAAGTCTTGAGGCAGAAATAGAGTGTCGGAACCATCTTCCATCCCCCTATCGGGATTGAAGATGGCCACATTTCTGACGTGTTAATCCGCTACGTTTGGAATCCGAATTCGTATATTCGGATTACCCTGTAAGGCTTGCCTTATTAATCAAAGCCCTCGTTAACCCGCAAATAATTTTTCTTCCATACATCGGACATAGACTCGTTTGCGTAGTCCTTGAAGCATGGGGTGCCCAATGTGTAATGAATTAGCTTTGCATTAGGATTTTCTGGGTATTCAATTGCAAGCCAGTTCCATTCCGCATCCAGACCACCAATCAAATCATCGTTAAGCCAAGAAAATCGATGTAAGTAGGATCCAGGCTGACTTTGGACAAATTCTGGGGTGAGAACACTATTGTCTGGATGCCCACAATTCCACAAAATTAAGCTAGACCAATTTTTCCTTGGGTAATCTACATTTTTATTGCCTAGATATTTTTTAATAGCTTTAGTTTTGTATTCATGTCGCACAACTTGAACAGCCTTATTTTCATCTCGCAGCGCCCACAACTCAGCAATGTCAGCCTGGCACACCATGTCTCCATCTGCAAAGATTGCCCAGCCAGAAAAGTTCATCAAATAAGGCGTCAAAAATCTTGAATAAACAAACGTGTTACTACCATCCGTATGCACTTCTCTGTATTTGTCTAGTGTGTTTTCTGCCAGCGGAAGAAATTCAACGGGCATAGTAGCGCGGTCAATAATGGTTTGACAAAAAACATGGTACGCAACGGCTTCTCGCTGATCAAAGCCAACCACTAGGTTGATTTTATTTATAGATTTCATTTTTTAGTTTAGAAGCTATGTTGTTAATAGCGCCATTCCATTCGAAATTTTGGCCTTGAGAGTGCAAAGTGACACTTGGATACCAGCTACTAATTGCTTCTTCATGCCAATACCAAATTCGCCCAGCTGAGTATGGTACCAATAAAAAAGTTGTCTTACCCAGGGCCCCAGCCAAATGTGCGGTTACATTGCTGGTAGTAACTATAAGATCGCATGCTTGAATAATGGAAAGCAATCCATCTATATTCTTAAATAAATCAATACCTTCAATACTTGTCAATTTAGTACCAAAATTCTTTTCTAAATTCTGGATTTCTTCCTGAGTATCGCCATACTGCAAATTTATAAATTCACAGCCCTCAGCTTGAAAAATCTCATTTAAGTCTGAAAGCAAAATACTTTTATTCTTTCCAATCTTTTCGTTATTACTTCTCCATGCCACACCGCACTTAAATTGTTTTTTAAGGCTAAATTTATTTTTGATATCCGTTGTTAACAAAGGATCATCCGCAAGATAAGGGACGCTGCGACCATCCATATCAGGATTTATTTTTAGAATGATGGGGAGGCTACCTAGTGGAATCTGCGCATCATATAAGCTGGCATCTAATGGCAATCTATTATCGACAAATTTAAATTCGGGAAAAGATCTAGATAAAATTGGCAATAATCTTGCATCGGTATAAAGCGTAATATTTTCTACTTTATTTTTAGCAATTCTTAGCAAAGATGCATAAAAAATAATATCGCCAACACCTTGCTCAGAAAAAATGAGTAACCGCTTGCTGTTGGATCCATCCCATAATGCCAAGCCCTCAATTGCCAACTTCAATTGAAAGTCTCTTGTCTTTAACCTCCAGTCGTAGTCTTCCCACCCAGCCCCATACTTCTTGAGAAATAAATTAAGCAAGGCCTTATTAGACCTGGCCTCAGCATAGTCAGGTCTTATAGCAAGGGCTTTATCGAAGTGAGTAATAGCCTCGTCATAGCGCTTGTGCTCAGACAGGGTCATCCCCTTATTGGACCAAGCCTCAGCATAGTCAGGTCTTATAGCAAGGGCTTTATCGAAGTGAGTAATAGCCTCGTCATAGCGCTTAAGCTCATTTAATACATTGCCTTTGTTCGACCAAGCTTCAGCATAGTCAGGCTTCAGGCTAAGAGCTTTATCGAAGTGAGTAATAGCCTCGTCATAGCGCTTAAGCTCATTTAATACATTGCCTTTGTTCGACCAAGCTTCAGCATAGTCGGATCTTAAAGCAAGGGCTTTATCAAAAAAATTAGCGGAATTAGTGAACCGTCTAAATTCTTTTTCTATAAGGCCCAAGTTCAAATATGCCTCGCTATTACCGGCATCAATTGAAATAGCTTTTTCTGCAGCATCTTTGGCTTCAAAATATTTTTTTAACTTTAACTGTGTAGCTGATAAATTTGTCAATGTTGACGACCTATCAGGCATAAGCTCAAGTGATTTTTTGAACTGATATTCTGCTTGCGAAAATTCTTCGGCCTCTAAAAATTTGCAGCCCTCTAAAAAATATTCTTTTGCTACTTCAAATGTGCTCATAGCCCTTACTTTTGTCCGCAAAATCCAGCAAAAACCACCATAATGGTTTGTATATTGCCCCATTCTAATCCGCATCTATCTATGAAGATGCATTCAAAATCTATTTAGAAAGATCTAAAAAGGGGTATCTGAATGGAATCTTTATAAAAAACATTCCTGAGAGTGCGTCAGGGCGATTCAAATCTAAGACAAAAAAGGTTTTAACCTCAATATTATTTAAACCACCAGCGTTAAAACGAGCGCTCAACCCTGACAATGACGATCATGTCAGGCTTTCTGTCTGCCTTCTCAAGGTCTGCGGGTAATTCTTTTAACTTTTCACTCCAGTGTCCGACATAGCGAACCTCTTTAAAGGTCGCATTCAAATACTGTCTTAATGCGCTGGTAAATGAATCGCCGACTACCCAAACATACTTACTTGATAAAGGATTGGCATTGCTTACAACTACGGTAGAACCAAATGCTGTTTTTTGCTCATCCTTAATTTCTTTTTCGCTTAAGGCTGGTTGATTTTTCCAAACAACATCCCAACTATCTCCAGGATGGATCGGGAAGTTCTCTATCTTATAAGTACTAATCAGATCGCCCTTGTACAGAGAGCCCTGTCGAAATTCGACCTCTGGGATGGGCAAATTAAGACGCCTTGAGCATTCAGAATAGGTTAAGAAGGAGCCTTTATTGTTCCAGTGAGTATCGGTTCTCGGATAAAGAATGCCTTCCGAGTTTTTCAGTCGAAGCAAATCATCCGTCGGATCACATACAACTAAATGAGGGATCTTTTTTAGCTCATCCAAAAAGAAGCTGCTATATTTTTTTGTTGATGGCACCAAATCGTCTGGCAAATATTCAGGGTAAATGCTTGATTTATCCGGACCAACAATTAAAACAAGCTGGGTATTAAATTGTGCTGCTTTTTGAGCAATCTCAGAAAAAGCTTTGCTGGTAGCCTCTACCTCACCCTCAAATGGGATAACGGAAAGCTTAAGCTTAGCCATCGCATTGTCTGCAACGCCTAAAAATAACCAATCTTCTTTTCCTCTGTACCAGGGGACTCTATTGGTATTTACTTTATCGGCATTTCTAAAGCTTAAGCCATTACGAACATAAGTATTAAAGCCAATATAACCAACAATCGTCATCAGAGAGAGGAGAATTACAACACTAGCTTTAGTATTTTTTCCAAAGCGAATAGGACTCTCAACTAACTTGAATGTGACCCATGCAAGCAATACGGAAAGTAAACAAGCCCCGATTCTTGTGCCAAGACTTGGGACCGCACCCTCAATAATCCTAGCAAACGACAGTAAAGGCCAATGCCATAAGTACAGTGGGAAACTGATTACCCCAAACCAAACTATCAATGGATTTGATAAAACCAAGCGATTGATGATGGCCTCAGAACCAGCGGCAATAATCAATACAGTACCCATCACCGGTATTAAAGCCCACCATCCTGGAAAACTTATATCCTTATTAATGCTCCACAATCCATAGGCAAGCATACAAAACCCAATAATTGATAGGATATTTGATAGCTTTAATGAAATAAGGGAAGCGTCAATCTTCTTTGCAGCATTGCCGAGCCAAGCTCTTTTATATAGGGCTATCCACGCCAATAAACTCCCACTTAATAATTCCCAGAAACGTGTTTGCGGAGAATAAAAAGTTGCTACCGCATCATGCTTAATACCATGCACGTTAAGAGCAAAAGAGGCTAAAGCCATCATGATGGCAATAAAGAGAAGATTGAACTTACATCTCCACGAAATCCATAGCAATATTGGCCACACAATATAAAACTGCTCTTCAATCCCCAAACTCCATAAATGAAGTAATGGCTTGGTATCGGCCGCTGCATCAAAATAGCCAGCTTCATTCCACAAAACTAAATTAGATACAAACCCAGCGCCAGCAGCCATATGCTTACCCAACTGCATGTACTCATCAGCAATTAATACAAACCAGCCAAATACAAAGGAGGCGATCAGTACAAGAATGAGCGCTGGAAAAATACGTTTAATGCGACGCACATAAAACCCAGAGAAACTGAAAAGATTGTTGTCTAGACCATGAAAAATAATTGTGGAGATGAGGTATCCAGAGATCACAAAAAAAATGTCGACCCCGATAAATCCACCCCTGACCATCTCCGGGAATGCATGAAAAGCCAGAACGGCAAGAACGGCTATAGCTCGTAATCCGTCAATATCAGGGCGATATTTAGGGTGAAATTGAGGGGGTACAAAAGTTTTGGGCATCTAGCGAGATTTTATCAACCCTTACGAGCTTCAAGTAACTAGCACCAGCATTAAATAAATGACCGCCTTTGGGCGGTTTTTATTACACTAAACAAACTCCAAAATTAAGCCCCACCACCTTACGAGAGCTTGCTATGCCGAATTTCATTGGAAATCACCTAAATATTATTAAATATGCGCCCTTCATATTTTTTACCTCCATCCTGACGTTCTTATTTATAGGTTGGCTTCTTGGGAGATACCGAGTCAGCCACTCTGAGAGCATTGTCGTAAGGGATTCATTAGCGACAGCAATTTTTGGGCTTTCAGCGCTAGTACTTGGATTTACTTTCTCCAATGCTGCCGATCACTTTGATACACGAATAAGCTTAATACGTGATCAGGCAAATATTGTTAAACAAGTCTATCAATCTAGCGCTTATCTAAGCTCTCAAGATCGAGTGCTTGTCCAAAATACATTACAGCAGATAGTGAACAAAAGAATATCTGCCTATGAAAATATCAAATCATTTGATGATCTTGAGGCTAATCTAGAAGAAATGGGTAGGTTATTAAATAAGTTAAATGAAGAAATTAATCAGGCCATACCTCGCGCTCCAAATAACACTCAGGGGCTGGCGGATACCATCTTGAGACCGCAGCTCACACATCTTTTGAGTGTTTATCAGGCAGGAATACTGAACGCAAAGCACCACCCCCCTGTAATTATTGAGCGCTTTTTATTCGCCCTACTCTCAATAGGGGCCTTGCTAAGCGGCTACTCGATGGCAGTTAAGAAGGAGGAAGATTGGTTCCTAACCGCCCTGTACTTAGGTTTGATGGGATTTGCACTGTACGTGATTTTTTCTTTGGAATTTCCACATCAACTACAGAGCTCGGAATATATTAATGCTGACTTTTTGAAACTTCAAAAGGCTTGGCAATAACGCTAGCAACACTACCGTCGTTGATAGCTATTGGATAAGTTGTCTTGCAGCACATAAGCAACACCATTAGCTATCAAAGAGAGATCTTGATCGAGCACGCGGCTTCTATATGTCCAGCCAGCGGGTAGTTTCAATTGCTCGCTTAATACTGGTAGGTCTTTCATATTGAGCGAAGGATTCACAATTTGTGAATATGACTGCATTACATATACATCTCCCCCGGGAGAGGTAAGTTCGTAAACAGCACTACCGGCTCTGTAAATAAAATTAGTGGTGCGATTGATTTCATTTGGGGTGTACTTCTTGCTACCCATAAATTGCTTAAGCAAACTCAACCGTACCGTGGCTCGCAAATTCATCTCAATGCCGCCAAAAGATTCTTTTACATCATTTATCGTGCTACCAGCAGCCTGAATTTCATCCATCGTCCAATAGCGTGGTCCATTTAATAGAACGAATGAGGCGTCAAAAGTCTTGGTAATAGATTCCTTGTCCAAGATCTTCCACTGTGACTCGGGACAAAGATTAAGGCCTTGAGTATTAAATACCCTAACCTCCAGTTTGAGCCATTCACGCTTACCAACTAAAACCTCGCAATACCGCTGGTTACGCAGATTAGAGACGCTTTTTTGGAATACCGGCTGTGAGTCAGCTGATTGTGCAATTGAGACCCCTGAGACAAATAACGCACTCAATAAGATTGAATATATTGAGATGAATGAGATTACTCGATTTTTACCAACCATTTGAATACCCATTCTGGAGCTAAAGTTGGCTCAAGCTTACTCCTATATATGAAAAACGCCTATGGACGCTTTTCTCTTGCGCTAAGATATGCCATAGAAGCATCAACAGAATGCTCCATCAATTAATAGGTCGAGACAATATGCAATTTAAATCAGCATTTATTAGTTTTTTCATTTCAATCTGCGCAATGTTTTGGGCAACATCAGCTAGCGCACAAAGCAGCTATCCTAACCGAACCATTCAAATCATCATGCCGCTTCAAGCAGGCAGTGGCGTTGACATCTTGATGCGCCCAATTGCCCAAAAAATGGGTGAAAGTCTGGGTCAAGCAATCACAATCGAAAATATTCCAGGAGGCGCGGGATTAATTGGTGCAGCTAAGGTTGCACAAAGCCCTGCTGATGGTTATGTATTGGGTGCTTTTAATGACAGCATCCTAACGATGTTACCTAATCTATATAAAAAGATTGATTACGATCCGATTCAAAGTTTTACTCCAATATCTGAAGTGGCGGCGATCACTTTTGTGCTGGTTGCCAACCCAACATTTCCTGGGAATACTGCAGCGGACCTCGTGCGCATTGCTAAAGAAAAGCCTGGCAAGATTGACTATGCCTCTGGGGGCAATGGTTCACCGCAACATATTGGCATGGAAATCTTCCGCCAATACACTGGCGCTCCAATCGTTCATATTCCTTATCGTGGAGCTGCCGCCGCAGTCACTGACGTCATGGCTGGCCAAGTACCAGTGATGATCAGCGCTTTATCGGTTGTACTCCCCCATATTCGCGCTGGAAAGCTAAAGGTATTAGGGGTAGCGAGTAAAACACGGTCTCCGCTGCTACCCAATGCTCCAACAATTAATGAGAGTGTAAAAGGTTATGAATTCTCAACCTGGGGCGCCCTACTGGCGCCTAAAGGTACTCCACCAGCGATTATTGAAAAACTAAATGAGTCTTTAGCAGCTGCGCTAAAAGATCCAAAACTACGTGAGCAACTCATCCAGCAAGGCTTTGAATTTGTCCCTCTTGGCCCAGATCATTTAAAAGAAATGATTGCACAGGGATTGGTAAGGATGAAAAAAGTGATTAAGGATGGCGGTATACAGCCCGACTAATTCGAGAAGAGCAACAAATAAAAAACGCCTGGTCTTTTGAACCAGGCGTTCTTATTTCTACAGCTAGATAGCTGAGGAAATTAACGGCTATTACATCATGCCGCCCATTCCACCCATTCCACCCATGCCACCCATATCAGGCATACCACCAGCAGACTCATCTTTTGGTGCTTCAGAGATTGCGCAATCAGTTGTCAACAACAAGCCAGCAACAGAAGCAGCATTTACCAATGCAGTTTTTGTTACCTTAGTTGGGTCGATAACACCTTGTGCAACGAGGTCGCCGTATTCACCAGTAGCTGCGTTGTAGCCGTTATTGCCTGTACTTGCTTGTACTGCATTAACAACCACACCAGCGTCTTCACCAGCGTTACTAACGATCGTACGCAATGGCTCTTGCATAGCGCGCAATACGATGCTGATACCAGCGTCTTGATCGGCGTTATCGCCTTTCAAGCCCTTGATACCTTGCATTGCACGAATCAAGGCTACGCCACCGCCAGGAACAATGCCTTCTTCAACAGCTGCACGAGTTGCGTGCAATGCGTCGTCAACACGAGCCTTTTTCTCTTTCATTTCTACTTCAGTAGCAGCACCAACACGAATCACTGCAACACCGCCAGCCAACTTGGCTACACGCTCTTGCAATTTTTCTTTGTCGTAGTCACTAGTAGCTTCTTCGATCTGAACACGAATGTTCTTCACGCGAGCTTCGATTGCTTTAGCATCGCCAGCACCGTCAATAATGATGGTGTTTTCTTTGCCTACTTCGATACGCTTCGCTTGACCTAGGTGCTCAAGGGTAGTTTTCTCGAGTGTGAGGCCGATTTCTTCAGCAATTACTGTGCCGCCAGTCAAAATTGCAATGTCTTCCAACATGGCTTTACGACGGTCACCGAAACCAGGAGCCTTAACAGCACAAGTCTTGATGATGCCGCGGATGTTGTTCACAACTAAAGTTGCCAAGGCTTCGCCTTCAACATCTTCTGCAATGATCAACAATGGACGACCAGACTTTGCTACTTGCTCAAGCACTGGGAGCAAATCACGGATGTTGGCAATCTTCTTGTCAAACAAGAGAACGAATGGGCTTTCCAATACGGCAACTTGCTTTTCTGGTTGATTGATGAAGTATGGAGAAAGGTAACCGCGGTCAAACTGCATACCCTCAACCACTTCAAGCTCGTCTTCTAATGACTTACCATCTTCAACAGTGATAACGCCTTCTTTACCTACTTTTTCCATTGCCTCTGCAATGCGCTGACCAATACTGTGGTCGCTGTTTGCAGAAATAGAGCCTACTTGAGCGATTTCTTTAGTGGTAGTGCAAGGCTTGCTGATTTTTGCGAGTTCTTGAATAGCGGCTGCAACAGCCTTGTCAATACCACGCTTTAGGTCCATTGGATTATGGCCTGAAACAACATACTTCATACCTTCGCGAACGATAGACTGCGCCAATACAGTAGCGGTAGTTGTACCGTCACCAGCGATGTCAGCAGTTTTAGAAGCAACTTCCTTAACCATCTGCGCGCCCATGTTCTGGAGCTTGTCTTTGAGTTCGATTTCTTTTGCTACGGATACGCCGTCTTTAGTAATCGTTGGTCCACCGAATGAACGCTCGATTACTACGTTGCGACCTTTTGGTCCCAAAGTTGTTTTCACTGCATTAGCAAGAATATTGACGCCTTCGACCATTTTGGTGCGGGCGTTATCTCCAAATACAACGTCTTTTGCTGCCATGATTAAATTCCTCTCTTAAATACCGAAATTACTTCTGTACAACAGCCATGATGTCGTCTTCACGCATCACGATGAGTTCTTCGCTGTCAACTTTTACTGTTTGACCTGCATATTTACCAAACAACACACGGTCGCCTACTTTGACGTCAGGTGCGTTTAATTTGCCGCTGTCATCGCGTTTGCCTGGGCCTACTGCTAAAACTTCACCTTGATCAGGTTTTTCTGCAGCAGCGTCAGGAATGATGATTCCGGAAGCAGTTTTTGATTCTTGATCCCAACGCTTGATGATTACGCGATCATGTAAGGGACGCAAATTCATCTCTTCTCCTATGTTAGTAAGTGTTAACTATTTAATTAATCTATATAAATCAATGATTTATAAATTCCTCACATGAAAGCCAATGGTAATTTACGAATAAAATGCCTTTTTAGCACTCGCATGTAGGGAGTGCTGATTATATAGGTCTGTTTCCTGATATTTCAAGGGTAGATCGCCATAAATTCTTTAAGGATTTAGCCACTAACTATAATTTGGACAGGGTCGTAGGACTTTTCCTACAGATAAATCAGCCCAAAGCCCTTACCGCTCCAATCTGTCCTGCCTAGACTGAACAGTCACCGATTGGAGAATCCTGATGAGCCCGAAATCCCGGCTGTACACGCTTGTAAAGGCATGGAAGAACAAACCCTTCCAAGAAGTGCGAGACGCCTGTGGCGACCCCTGGCTTGGCCTTAGTAACCAAGCCCTTGAAGAACACCAATCCTGGTCCAAGCGACAAGCGATTAGTCATGAACCCATATTTAACTGCAAGGGAACAAAACTGACAGGATCTTTATTTAGACCACTTCTTACTGCTTCTGACATGCAATTATTACGCCTTTTTATGGAAGGCTTAGACACGATCGCGTATTGGTATCGAGCTGGTCGCTTTATTCCTGGAATTTTGCCAATACCGACACATGTCTTAGCCTCAAAGGGGTATGTGGATGCAATATGTGAATTAATTCTGAACTCTCGACTACCGGTTGGACTAGTAGCCATTGGGATTCAAAAAATTCCTGAGTCCGACATCGCCGATGCTTTTAAGGATGGATTGTTACGTTTGCGACGACTAGGCGTCTTACTGCATTTCCTCAAATTCACCGGAAGCATTGAGGAGTTGCAGTGGATTACTGATTTGCAATTAGAAGGGGTACATATTGATATGGGTCAGCTTCGTGAGCGCGAACTGACAAGTGATGCTCTATCCCAATTGAGGCAGTCACCCTATTCACCCACCCAGATTTATGCCAGCAACATTGCATTGGTAAAAGACCTAGAAAATGCCTGCACTCTTATTGCCGAACACTCTTATGGCAGCCTCATGATGTCACCTTTAAGTCGTCATCAGATGCTGCAAATTAACGATAGTCGTATCGCTAAAGCTATCTTTTCGCTTCACCCTCATCAACACCCAAACCAAAACGGAGACAAGTAATGAGAAAACGCGTGATGTTGGTAGATGACCATCCAGCAATGCTGATGGCTCTTAAAAGTATGTTGCAAGACCAGTTACTCTTTGAAATTGCAGGGCAAGCCCAGAATGGGGAGGAGTGCCTCAGATCCATGAAGGAGGTTAATCCTAATATGGTGATTTTGGATCTGGATATGCCCAAGACCGATGGCTTTGACGTTATCCGCCGCATTGGACTAATGTATCCCGATGTTCGTATGCTAGTTCTCTCGAGTATGGATGAGGCAGTCTACGGCGGCAGAGTCCGCTCCTTGGGCGGGCATGGTTTTGTGAATAAAACTGCTGGGGCTGATGTCATCCTAGCTGCCTGCGTTGCGATCTCTCAAGGTTATAACTTTTTCACCCATGGAAAAAATGGCAATAGCTCATTAAGTGATAACGATAAGCTGGCACTAATCTCTGATCGTGAGTTGCAAGTCATGAAGTACCTCGGCAAAGGCAATACCAATCAACAGATATCTGACATGTTGCATATCAGCAATAAGACTGTTGCAACCTACAAAACCAGAGTCTTTGACAAGCTAGGTATTAATAATATTGCTGACCTTATTTTGTTCTGTCGCATGAATAATATTATCGAAAGCTAATTCAGCATGCATCGATCCATCATCCGTATTGCAGTCTGCATCTTGTTTAATGGGGTGCTAGGCAATGCATATGCAAATTTACTGAGTCCAGTTGAGCAGCAGTGGATCGATGCCCATCCCGTAGTGCGTTTTAGTATTCATGAAAAATACGCCCCGTATTTAGAGGTAACCGAAAGGAGTGAATACGGAATCTTTCATAACGTATTAAGCAAGTTGGGTGAATTTACCAAGCAAGAATTTATACCAAAGTGGCGCAAGAACGATAAAGAAGGGTTGCAGCAGCTTGCCAATGGGGAGGTGGACTTCATGATTGATCCGCCCTCATTAAATGATGATTACCTCAAGTTTGGATCTCTATCAGAGGCAATCTTCTGGGGCCAAGACGCTGTTCTGACAAAACGGTCAAAAAACGATACGCCTATTGACCCAATCAATATTGCCTACTTTGACCGTGGCTTTGAAAACCCGCCAATACCCAATCACCCTCAAGCTAGCATTTCTAGTCATGCCGAGAAATTGGTTTTTGATCTTCTCAAAAACGATATAGAAGCAATTGTTTTGCCGCTTCGATTAGCGCAGCAACTCATTCAAAAATTAAGCCCTGATAGGTTACAAGTGGATGGGCTTTATAGCCGAGAACCATTTGCATATCGCTGGCTTATTGCCCACCAGGATGAGGCTTTACATGGTGTACTGGATCATTTTCTACGTAACTTAGATCCAATCGCATCGCGTCAACTTTTTAGCATCAACGCATCCACTTTAGAGGAAGTTCCTTCTCCTGCAAACCATTTGCCTTGGCTCTCCACTCTAGGAATCCTATTACTAGGATCTTACTTAATCTGGCGCATGCATCAAAAGCAATCCCTGCAAAGACAAGAGGTGCAAGAACTAATGTCATCCAAAGAGCAGGCTGAAAATGCGAATGCTGCAAAGTCTACTTTTCTGGCAACCATGAGCCATGAGATCCGCACCCCAATGAATGCTATTTTGGGAGTGCAGGAGCTATTGCTCAGCAGCCCACTACCTGCAAATGAAAAAACCTTACTTAAAAGCGCGCATTCTTCTGCAGAATCTCTCTTAGGAATCCTCAATCAAGTTCTAGACCTCTCAAAGATCGAGGCTGGAAAGCTCACACTCAATATTGAACCTTGCAATCTCAATAGCTTGATTGATAACATTGATTCAGCATTTGCAACCGTAGCTCAAAGGCAAAATCTCAAACTGTATACCTCTAAAGATCCACGTATTGCAGAGGTTTTAATGCTCGATACCTTGCGCTTGCGTCAAGTATTACAAAACCTGATTAGCAATGCGATTAAATTTACCAATAGCGGTGAAATCTATTTCTCAATTAGCGTACTTGCAGATGATCATGCTGGCCAGCTAATTGAATTCAGGGTAATCGATACAGGCATTGGCATGGGTAAAGAGGAGATCGCAATTGCACTTCAAGCATTTGAGCAAATCCCAGGTAATGCCGAACAGCAGAATGGAACCGGTCTTGGTCTAACCATAACAAACCACTTAGTCACTTCCATGAATGGTCAGCTCTACTTTGAGAGCGCCCCTGGCTTTGGTAGCAATATCCATTTTTGCCTTGCATTCCCACGCACCAGTATTGCCGCAACTAGAACCTTAACGCCAGAACATACCAATGCCTCTAGAAAGCTAGTATCGAAGCATGCTCAAAGCAATGAGCGCCCTCTACAAGCGCTAGTGGTCGAAGATCATCCTGCTAGCCGTCAAATCATTTCTCTCCAGCTTCAGGCTTTGGGTATTGAGGCATCCGTTTGCGATAACGCTAGCACCGCACTAGCTTTAATCAGCCAAAAGCATTTTGATCTTCTTCTAACGGACCAGTCCATTCCCGGAATGCAGGGGTCAGATCTTGCCAAGCACCTACGGAATAAAGGATATCGAGATCTCATCATCATTGGGATCACTGCAGATATTTATGCACTAGACTCGCGCCATCAATTTTTAGAGGCGGGCATGAATGGGGTCCTAATAAAACCCTTGAGTCTCATGACTTTAGAAAATGAGCTTTGTCGTTATTTCCAAAACGAGGGTTCTACTGATAAAACCGCACCTATTAGGATCCAAGATGAATATTCGTTCGATGCCTTCGAAAATCTCTTAAGAAGTAGTCCGAAATATATTCTGGTCATCCTTGAGGAAATTAAAAAGGTTCATGATGAAGCTCTTTTATCGCTTAAAGAGGAATCTATAGATGAGGCAAGCTTTAGTGCTATGGTGCATAAGGTTAAGGGAGGAGCCCAACTAGTTAGTGCTACAAAATTTATTCAAGCATGTGAAGCTTTGGAGCAAACAGGGATGCTGGACCATCGAATCCAAACTTTTATCCAATTGCTTGAAGAGCAAAATCAAATGATTACCGGATATCAAGCAAGATATTCAAAGCTTTAGTCTTTGGCATGCTGCACTCTCCAATAATGTGGGTTTATCCTATAGGAAATGGGCCCTTACATCCGACATTCAGCCGTCTTAATAGCAACTACCTTTTGGCTAGCCAGCTCTTACGCCGCTACCAATGAAACTGCGCCCCTCAGCATCCCTAAGGTTGTAGTCAGTAGCCTAGAACGCAACCAGATTCCTCTCGATACTGTCAGTATTTCAGTTGTGGAAATCGAGTCTGGAAGTCCTGGAAAACATGTCGCCAAGAAAATGTTGGATTGGCGTGCTAATGAGCCAATGAACCCAGCTTCAACAATGAAGTTATTAACAACGCTTACTGGTCTAGACATATTAGGCCCCCAATATCGTTGGCGCACCAATATATTTACCGATGGCGTAATTCGTCAAGGCACCCTCAAGGGTAATGTGTATTTGCAAGGTACCGGTGATCCGAAGCTCGTTCCCGAAGAACTTGCGAAGATGATGAAAGAGCTTCAGAGTCTGGGTATTCAGAAGATAGATGGCAACTTATTCTTTGATCGCAGCGCTTATGCGCCGAGCGTAATGGAGCACAACACCATTGATGGTGAATCCTTGCGTGCCTATAACGTTCCACCAGATCCTTTACTGTATGCATTTAGAACACTTTCGTTTCAGTTGAGCAAGTCACGTACCGCTGACTTTATCGACATCAGCTACACACCAGCACTTTCTCAACTGAAGGTGTCTAACCAAATGCAGTTAGTTGATCGCTCATGCGACAACTGGAAAAGTAATATTCGTTTTAATTTAGATCCAGAAGGCGTAAGTAACACTGATCAACCTTTAACCGCACAGTTCTCTGGAGCATTTCCCAACACCTGCAAAGGGGTGAACTTTAATGTTGTTGCACTAGATGCCAATACCTTTCTAACGCAAGGCTTTGCTGCCGCCTGGGAGATGTCTGGTGGTACTTGGGTACGACCACCAGTGGGTAAAAACGGTAATGTGCCACTGGCAGCAAGACTGCTGCTTCAATTTGAGGGCATTGTACTGGCGGATGATATTTTGGATATTAATAAATATTCCAACAACGTGATGGCACGCCAACTGCTATTAACCCTAGCCTTAGAAAAAATGGGGAAACCTGCTACTACTACCAATGGAGAACTCGTTATTCAGAGTTGGCTTAAGCAAAATGCTTTAGATTTTCAAGGTCTAGTAATTGAGAATGGCTCTGGTCTATCTCGTAATGAAGCAATCTCCGCCAGCCAAATGAATCAACTCTTACTAACCGCACGTAATTTAACGGTAGGCGATATTTTTTATAATAGTCTGCCAATTGCGGGTACAGATGGCACGATGCGAAATCGCCTAATGAGTCAGCTTCGTAAGTTTTTGCATCTCAAGAAAAAGCCTGAAGCCAGAATAAAAACCGGCTCTCTTGCAGATGTGCGAGCAATCTCAGGTTATGTTTTAAGCAAATCTGGGAAGATGTATGCAGTAACTTCATTCATCAACCACCCCAATGCCTGGAGAGGATTAGAAGCCCACGATCAGTTGCTATCGTGGCTACTAGAAGATGGGCCAGAGCCAAAGCATGCGCGTTGAAGACGGTCTCTAACACCATCCCACTCCTCGCCTGTTGGCGGCTCAGGAAATAAAATCAAATCCCAACCTTGCTGATCTAGATCGCGCAAAGTTCGGTACAAGCGATTTGCAAAAGCGGTGCTATCACTAGGAACTTCTACCTCTTCAAAGTGCGCCGAAGGATGCCCATCCTCGCTTAAAGAAGATTCCGAATCCCACACTGCTACAGCAACACGCGATTTAATGTCTGGAAACTCGCTCAAGGCATCTAAGACACGACCAGGAGCATATAGGCGCAAAGGGGTAGTTGGTGCGTAATGGGCTTTGAAACTTCCAGATACTCTAGGTAAATCATCCTTCGCTTCGTTAGCTTTTGCCTCACCAGGCAGACAAACCTTTATACCGGTCTTCGCAAAGACCTCACTAGGAGTAATCGCGCCAGGCCTTAAAAGCACGGCTTTATCACCTGAAGATAAGTCAATGATGGTGGACTCAATACCAACTTCACAATCACCGCCATCCAACACCATCAAATCTAACATTCCTTCGAATTCATGACGGACATCTGCAGCACTAGTAGGTGATACCTTGCCAAAACGGTTTGCTGAAGGCGCTACAACACCACCTTTAAATTTACGTAATAGCTCTTGGGCAATTGGGTGAGAAGGTGCGCGAATGGCTACCGTATCCTGCCCGCCTGTTAGCTCATTCAAAACGCTTTTATCTTTTTTGAAAACTAAGGTTAATGGGCCGGGCCAAAATGCATTAATTAACTTTAGTGCTTCTTCGGATAAATCCCTTGCCCATGGTGCCAGTAGAGCAACCCAATCAATTTGGGCTTGATCAAATTTATCTGGTGCAGCTAAGTGAACAATTAAAGGATGATTTGATGGGCGTCCTTTAGCGGTGAAGATTTTCTTAATGGCTTCTGGGTTCTTTGCATCAGCACCCAAACCATAAACCGTCTCAGTAGGAAATGCGACTAAACCACCGTCTCGTAAGCTTTGTACTGCCTCGTTAATCACTGCAGATGATTGCAGTGGGGTACTGTCGCTGGACATTCTAGGGCTCGATCCCTAATTCAGTAGCGACAGCGGCACAATTTTGGCGAGCCTCATTGAGAGCTTCACCTAAACAATTAATATGCCCCATTTTTCTACCAATACGGGGTGCAGACTTACCGTAGAGGTGCAACTTGGCATCGGGATGAGCCAGAACTTTATTCCAGGCAGGTTCGCGGGCTTTATCTTCGCTACCCTCAAACCAAAGATCGCCCAGCAAGTTCAACATGGATACTGGTGCTAACTGACGGGTATCACCTAAAGGCAATCTAGCCATTGCCCTCACCTGCTGCTCAAACTGACTGCTCACACATGCATCCATTGTGTAGTGGCCAGAATTATGTGGACGCGGAGCAATTTCATTGGCAATAATATCGCCGTTTTTGAGAACAAAGAACTCAACACAAAGAACACCAACGTAATCAATCTTGCGAATGAGTGCCTTTGCTGCATCAATAATTTTCTTTTCTTGAGCAGGCTTAAGTGCTGGAGCCGGCACAGTAGAGGTATGCAAAATACCATCACGGTGAATATTTTGAGCGACTGGATAAGCGACTACAGCGTCGTCATAACCGCGTACTACCAAAGCTGACACTTCGAAGTCTAATTCCATGCGCTTTTCCAATACACAAGGCACCTTACTTAATTCTGCCCAAGCTGCTGGTAACTCATCGACTGTATAAACAGTAATTTGCCCTTTACCGTCATAACCCATGCGAGCAGTCTTTAGTATTCCCGGAAATAAATCTGCTGGAAGATGGGCAATATCGGCATCATATTCTAGGACGCCATATGGCGCTGGGCCAATATTGGTTTCAGATTTCCAGGTAGCTAGAAACTTTTTCTCGGCCACCCGATTCTGCGCTAAAGATACGCAGCTACTGCGTGGCGCCACAAATACACCTAAAGATTCCAACTCATCCAATGCTTGAGCAGGCACATTTTCAAATTCAGTGCTCACTGATGAACACAGGGCAGCCATCTCTTTTAAAGCAGCACTATCAGTGTATTCAGCTTGAATAAATTTTTCCGCAATAGAGCCGGCAGGACTATCAGAGCCAGGGTCGAGCACACAAACCTTGTAGCCCATAGCTTGGGCAGCCTGAGTAAACATCCGTCCCAATTGACCGCCACCCAAAATTCCTAAATACGAACCCGGCAAAATGGGTTCAAGACGATCTGCCATGTAATTAATATCCCGGCAAATTCATCGAACGTGCAGTATCAGATTGCTTTGCACGGAAATCTTCTAAACGCTTAGCTAAGCCAGGGTCATGCAAAGCTAAGCCTGCAATCACATGCAAGGCAGCATTCGCTGCGCCGGCCTCACCAATCGCAAAAGTCGCAACCGGAATACCTTTAGGCATTTGCACAATAGAGAAGAGAGAATCTTCGCCACGCAAATATTTACTAGCAACAGGTACGCCATAAACAGGAACAATGGTTTTTGAGGCAAGCATGCCTGGTAAATGCGCTGCGCCACCTGCACCAGCAATAATGGCCTGTAATCCGTTAGCTTGGGCATTTTCAGCATACTGAAACATATCGTCAGGCATACGATGCGCAGAGAGAACTTTAGCTTCGTGAGCAATACCAAACTGCTCGAGCATTTGAGCGGCATGCTGCATGGTGTCCCAATCTGAATTGGATCCCATCACTATTCCGACGATTGGCTTCTTACTCATTTACTTCTCCAAATGCCTTATAACCATTAAGGACTCTATTATCTCCGAGTTAAGAAGTCTCAGTAAGCCGGGTTAGGGCTTCACGATACTTTTGGGCAGTCTTTTCAATGACATCCGCTGGCAATTGCGGTGCAGGGGCTGTTTTAGGCCATAGCTTACCTTCTACCATGGCAGTTTCAAGCCAGTCACGGACAAACTGCTTGTCATAAGAAGGCGGGTTTGAGCCCACATAGTAGGTTTCAGTGGGCCAGAAACGAGAAGAGTCAGCCGTCAGGATCTCATCCATCAACACCAATTGCCCATTAGCATCCAAGCCGAACTCAAACTTGGTATCGGCAATGATGATTCCGCGAGTCGCAGCGTATTCAGAGGCTTCTTTATATAAACGAATACTGACCTCACGAATTTGATTGGCTAACTTTTCACCAATCAATTCAATTACTTTTTCAAATGAAATATTTTCATCGTGCTGCCCAAATTCAGCCTTAGCAGCAGGGGTAAAAATTGGCTCAGGTAGTTTTTGTGCATTCTCTAAGCCTTCCGGCAAAACAATGCCACATACCTTGCCTGTTTCTTGATAGTCTTTCCAGCCACTTCCTGCCAAATAACCGCGCACCACTGCTTCCACCAGAATCGGCTTTAATCGCTTAGCCACAACAGCGCGACCTTTGACTTGCTCTATTTCATCTGCTGACACTACGGTGGCAGGATCAATCCCAGTCAAATGATTCGGAATAATGGCTGCCAATTTATCAAACCAAAAATTTGCCATTTGGTTGAGAACTACACCCTTCTCCGGAATAGGCTCACCCATCACTACATCAAAAGCAGAAAGACGGTCAGTAGTAATCATCAACAACTTGTCGTCATCTAATGCATAAACATCGCGCACTTTGCCTTTGGACAGCAAAGGTAATGACTTAATTGAGGTAGCGTACAAAGCAGACATATTTAAATCACTTCACAATTTGAGTTAATTTGCCGCTCTTATATAGCTCAGCCATTTTCTCTAAAGAAATCGGCTTGATTTTGGATGCTTGACCAGCAGAACCAAAAGCCTGGAAGCGTGCAATGCAAACCTTCTTAGCCGCTTCTCGGGCTGGCTTCAAATAATCACGTGGATCAAATTTAGATGGGTTTTCAATGAAGTAACGGCGAATCGCACCAGTCATTGCCAAACGAATATCGGTATCAATGTTGATCTTACGTACGCCATTCTTAATACCCTCTTGAATTTCTTCAACAGGAACGCCATAAGTTTCCTTCATATCGCCGCCAAATTCACGAATCTCAGCAAGCAATTCTTGAGGAACACTGGAAGAGCCATGCATCACTAAATGCGTATTTGGAATGCGCGCATGAATTTCTTTAATACGATCAATTGCCAATATATCGCCAGTAGGCTTTTTACTAAACTTATATGCACCATGGCTAGTACCAATCGCAATCGCTAAAGCATCGCACTGGGTTGCCTTCACAAAATCGGCTGCCTGCTCAACGTCAGTAAGCAACTGCTCACGAGTCATCTTGCCATCAGCGCCATGACCATCTTCTTTATCTCCCTGCATAGTCTCCAGCGAGCCTAATACACCCAACTCAGCCTCAACCGTAACTCCGATTGAGTGAGAGAACTTCACCACCTCTTTAGAGACATCTACGTTGTACTCATAACTGGCAACAGTTTTGCCATCAGCCTCCAATGAGCCATCCATCATTACGCTGGTGAAGCCGCTCTTAATTGCTGCCATGCATACTGCTGGGCTTTGGCCATGGTCTTGGTGCATAACTACTGGAATATGTGGATAAGCCTCTACTGCAGCAGAAATTAAATGGCGCAAGAATGCTTCTCCAGCATATTTACGTGCCCCTGCTGAAGCT
Organism: Burkholderiaceae bacterium; assembly: GCA_947380285.1. The sequence goes on from CANCQD010000012.1 coordinate 28,694, forward strand.
TGCATGATGACTGGGGAATCAGCTTCATTCGCTGCCTCCATAATCGCAGTTACTTGCTCTAAGTTATTTACGTTAAACGCTGGTAAGCCGTAACCGTTTTCAGCAGCATGATCCAAGAGTTGTCTTAAAGATACTAAAGCCATGATGTTCTCTTAATTAAATAGTAATAATATTAAAAATAAATCTGCCTTCAATGTGAATTACTTCACATGAATAATTTTTAGGGTGTTGGTTCCACCGGGCTCGCCCATAGGTTCACCGGAAGTCAGGACAACGGTGTCGCCCCTCTTGATTGCACCCACTTTTTTCAAGCATGCCTCAACCTCTTGCAGTGCGGTATCACGATCTTTTGTATAGTCCAAACCAATTGGAGTGACATTACGATAGGTACTTAAAGCGCGCTGGGTAGCAATCTTAGAAGTCAATGCAAAGATCGGTACATGGATATTGTGACGACTCATCCAAATTGCTGTTGAACCTGAATCAGTTAATGCAGCGATTGCATCAGCGTTCAAATGGTGGGCTGTAAATAAAGCACCCAAAGCAATCGTTTGATCAATACGGCTAAAGGTCTGATCTAAGAAATCAGTATCGAGTTTTACGCGATCAGATTTCTCAGCTTCAACACAAATCTCCGCCATCGCTTTGATGGTCTGCACTGGATACATGCCTGCAGCAGATTCAGCAGATAACATCACTGCATCAGTACCATCCAATACCGCATTGGCTACGTCGCTAACCTCTGCACGTGTAGGTACTGGAGCATTAATCATGGACTCCATCATTTGCGTAGCGGTAATCGTAAATTTATCCGCCTCACGCGCCCAAGTAATCATGCGCTTTTGTAGTGCAGGCACCGCTGCATTACCAACCTCAATAGCGAGGTCGCCACGCGCAACCATAATGCCGTCGCTCTCAGCAATAATGCTTTTCAATGCCTCTGGTTCAATCGCTTCTGCACGCTCCACTTTGGCAATCGTTCTGACTTTTCCAACCCCATACTTGGCACTAGCGGCATCTGCCAACTTACGGGCATAAGCCATATCGGCACCGTCTTTAGGAAAGCTAATCGCTAAAAAATCAACGCCCATTGCAATAGCGGCATCTAGGTCAGCAATATCTTTTTCTGTTAGAGCAGGAGCAGTTAAGCCGCCGCCAGCACGATTAATACCTTTGTTATTGGAGAGTGGTCCACCCTGCTCAACGATAGTAAAAATCTCTCCGCCTTTAACACTCTCAACCGTCAGAACAACTAAACCATCATTTAATAAAAGACGGTCACCTGGCTTTACATCATCAGGCAACTCTTTGTAATCAAGGCCCACCTTGGTTTGATCGCCAAGCTCACAAGCCACATCAAGCGTAAATTTGCTGCCTTCTTTCAGAAGAATCTTGCTATCTGCGAATTTACCTACGCGAATTTTAGGGCCTTGCAAGTCAGCCATGATGCCGACTTCTTTGCCGACTTCAGCTGATATAGTGCGTACTAAATCGTGACGCGCCTTATGGTCAGCAACAGTACCGTGAGAGAAGTTCATTCGCACAACATCTACTCCAGCACGGATCATGTCACGCAGTACTTCAGGTTTTTCGGAGGCAGGCCCTAGGGTTGCAATGATTTTTGTTGCTCTCAACATATTTAGTCTTTCGCTCTTTCAACAAGTACTGCAAAAGCTGGCAAGGTTTTACCTTCTAAAAATTCCAAGAAGGCACCGCCGCCAGTAGAGATGTAATCCACTTGATTCTCAATACCGTACTTCGCAATCGCTGCCAAAGTATCGCCACCACCAGCAATAGAGAATGCAGGTGAGTGCGCAATGGCTGCGGCCAACATTTTGGTACCACCACCAAATTGATCGATTTCAAATACACCTAATGGGCCATTCCAAACAATTGTGCCGGCATGAGCAAGCATGGTCGATAAGCGCGCAGCAGTCTTTGGCCCAATGTCCAGAATCATGTCATCGTCTGCAACTTGATCCGAAGACACGCGATTCGCACGCGCTAATGGAGATAATTCATTAGCAACCACTACATCTTCTGGAATCGGTACATGAGCACCACGCTTTTCCATGATCTCCATAATCTCTCTAGCTTCTTCGACTAAGTCAGGCTCAGCGAGTGATTTACCAATTGGCAATCCTTTAGCCAGCATGAAGGTATTGGCAATGCCGCCCCCAACAATCAACTCATCCACTTTCTCAGATAAAGCTTTTAATATAGTGAGCTTGGATGAAACCTTAGAGCCTGCAACAATAGCAACCAGCGGACGTTTTGGACTCGCTAATGCACGACTTAATGCATCCAACTCTGCAGCCATCAATGGACCAGCACAAGCGACTGGTGCGAACTTTGCCACACCATATGTCGTTGCTTCAGCGCGATGAGCGGTACCGAACGCATCATTGACATAGACGTCACATAACGCAGCAATCTTTTTAGCCAATTCATCGCTATTCTTTTTCTCGCCGACATTGAGACGGCAGTTTTCTAGCAACACCAGCTCACCTGGATTAACTTCAAATCCTCCATTTACCCAATCACTAATCAATGGAACTTTGCGATTCAATAAGCTGGCGATGCGATCAGCAACCGGAGCCAAACTATCTTCCGGTTTAAATTCACCCTCTGTTGGGCGACCCAAATGGGAAGTCACCATCACTGCTGCCCCAGCGTCTAAACACATCTGAACCGCTGGCATCGATGCCCGAATACGCGTGTCTTCAGTAATATTTCCAGCTTCGTCCTGAGGAACATTGAGGTCAGCACGAATTAACACCCGCTTACCCTTTAATTGACCTGATTGGGCTAATTCGCTTAAACGCTTAACTTTAAATAAGGATTCCGGCATGGGTTTGGGTAAATGAGGTGGTTTATAGGGAAAGTTCCATTCTAAAGGCACTGGTCCAACAACACCCAAGGATCGAAACCGACAGACTTCCTTGCCTGCTCTACAATAAGAACTTAAATGATTTCTGGGCCGGGAGACCATAATCCACCTGCCTAGAGCCTTGCTTAATCCGCTTTTACAGATATTTAACTGACACAAAAGGTAGAAAAAATGTCGATGTCCGACCGCGATGGCTTTATTTGGACTGATGGGAAGTTAATTCCTTGGCGTGAGGCCAATGTTCACGTGTTAACTCATAGTCTGCACTACGGAATGGGGGTATTTGAGGGCATCCGAGCCTACAAAACTGCCCAGGGAACCGCTATTTTCCGCCTTCAGGAGCATGTAAAGCGGCTTTTTAACGGCACCAAGATCTTCCAAATGAACATGCCTTTCAGTCCAGAAGAGATCTCCAAGGGCATTATTGACGTGGTAAACAGCAATAAACTAGAAGCTTGCTATATACGCCCAATTATCTTCATTGGTGCCGAAAGGCTTGGAATCTCCCCTAAAGGCAACAGTATTCATACCTCTATCGCCGCCTGGGAATGGGGTGCCTATTTGGGCGAAGATGGCATCAATAAGGGTATTCGGGTTAAAACCTCTTCTTTTACTCGCCACTTTGTCAATTCTTCATTGGTTCGTGCCAAGGCCTCGGGCTACTACATCAACTCTATTTTGGCCAACCAAGAAGTAACTGCTAATGGATATGATGAGGCTTTATTGCTTGATACCGAAGGTTATGTTTCTGAAGGTTCTGGCGAAAACCTCTTTATGGTTCGCAATGGTATTGTTTACACACCAGACTTAGCCTCTTGCTTAGATGGCATCACTCGTGACTCCATTATGCAGATTGCACAAGACCTTGGATATGAAATTCGTGAGAAACGCATCACCCGCGACGAAGTTTATTCTGCTGATGAAGCCTTCTTCACTGGCACAGCAGCTGAAGTAACCCCAATTCGTGAATTAGATGATCGCACTATTGGAGATGGCAAGCGTGGTCCCATCACTGAAAAAATTCAGAAGACCTATTTCGATGCGGTGTACGGCAGAAATGATCAATACAAAGCTTGGCTCACTTATGTTAAGTAATTTCAGTAATTAGGAAACAGGATATGACTCAAGCTCAAGTTGTTATGGTGGACGGCAAAGACTTACCTCTTCATTGCCCCACCAACAAAACTCCAGCATGGAACTCGCATCCGCGCGTTTTCTTAGACATTACTAAAACCGGCGATGCCAAGTGTCCTTACTGTGGCGCGGAGTACAAGCTCATTCCCGGCACTGAGCCACACGGTCACTAAGCCTTATCAGCACCCCTTGGGGTGCTGAGTCGGGATACATTACATGCACGGTATTCTGATCATCGCCCCAAACTGGATTGGGGATGCGGTAATGACTCAGCCTTTAATATCAAATATAAAAGAGCAATATCCAGAATCAAACATTGATGTACTTGCTAGCAATTGGGTGGCACCCATCTATCGCGCTTGCTCAGAAGTTCACGAAGTAATCGAAGCGAAGTTCGAACACAAACAATTGCAATGGGACTTACGCAAACAGCTAGCAAAAAAACTTGCAGTAAAAAAATATCAAGCGTGTTTTGTATTACCTAATAGCTTTAAGTCGGCATTGATTCCCTGGCTCGCTAATATTCCTTTTCGAATCGGCTATCGTGGAGAGTTGCGCTTTGGATTAATCAATCTCCCCTTAGATAACCCAAGCAAAATAAATCGCCCGCCCATGGTCGAGCACTATCTTGCGCTGAGCCAACTGCTTGGCAAAGATCAAGCATTAGCAATAAGTAATAGCCAGACACCAAAGTTAAATGTCTCCCCTATAGCAAATCAATCTGTGCAGGCAAAATTGCAAAGCGCCCAGATTGATCCTGCAAATATTTACGTCATGTGCCCAGGCGCCGAATATGGCCCAACCAAGCGCTGGCCAACAAGTCATTTCGCAGGGCTGGCGCAAAGATTAATTGCCAGCAACTCAAATAATCAGATCATTCTTTTGGGTAGCAAAAGTGATCACGCACTTGCCCAAGCAATTGATTCCCAAGCCAAGCAAGATGGCCACATCCATAATTGGTGCGGAAATACCTCACTGGATGAGGCGATTGCCCTGATTGGTACAAGCAAAGC
>CANCQD010000013.1 GCA_947380285.1 Burkholderiaceae bacterium
GCAGGCGGCTCTGCATCAACTACTGGTTTTGATGATGGTCCTCCCATGGTGACTGGCGCGCAAATTGGCGACAGTGGAACGGGCTTACATTTGGCATTAGGCATTGTTACTGCTTTATATCAACGTACTCACTCTGGCCGTGGTCAGAAAGTATTAGCAGCTATGCAAGACGCTGTATTGAACTTGTGTCGTGTGAAGTTGCGCGACCAGCAACGCCTTGAGCGCGTTGGCCTGATGCAAGAGTATCCACAGTTCCCGAACGGTGAGTTTGGCGACTCTGTACCCCGCGCGGGCAATGCTTCTGGTGGCGGTCAACCGGGTTGGATTGTGAAGTGTAAGGGCTGGGAAACCGATCCAAATGCTTACATATATGTAGTGGTACAAGCCCCAGTATGGGAGGCGATTTGTAAAGTGATTGGCCATGAAGATTGGATTACAGATGTCCGTTTCGCATCACCAATGGCGCGCTTGCCACACCTCATGGAAATTTTCGGTGAGATCGAAAAGTGGACTATGACTCTGTCTAAGTTTGAAGTCATGGATATTTTGAATAAGTACGATGTTCCATGCGGCCCAATTCTCTCTATGAAAGAAATTGCTGAAGAGCCTGCATTGCGTGCTACAGGTACTGTTGTTGAAGTGGATCATCCAATTCGTGGCAAGTATTTAACTGTCGGCAACCCAATTAAGATGTCTGATAGCCCAACAGATGTGACACGTTCACCATTGCTCGGCGAACATACCGATGAGATTCTCAGTGAGTTAGGTTACTCAACTGATGAGTTGATTGCATTACGTCACGATAAGGTGATCTAAGATGCGGGTTGCTTTGATTGGAAGTGCGGATTTTGGTAAAGCGGCTTTAGATGCTTTTTTAGATCGTGGTGATGAAGTGGTTGCTGTTTTTTGCCCACCCGATAATCCCAAATCAAGTAAACCTGAAGTCTTAAAAGAAGCTGCTCTAGCAAGGGGCTTGAGCCCTTTGCAGTTTGCTTCCCTGAAGGGTCCTGAGGCTGCTCAGGCCATGATTGATAGCAATGCCGACATCTGTGTCATGGCATATGTATTGCAATTTGTACCACAAGAGCTCTGTAAGATTCCTAAGCACGGCACTATTCAATATCACCCATCCTTGCTTCCTAAATATCGGGGACCAAGCGCCATTAATTGGGCAATTGCATTGGGCGAAGAGAAGACCGGTTTAACCATCTTCCGCCCATCCGATGGCTTGGATGAAGGCGAAGTGATTTTGCAAAAAGAAGTACCGATTGGCCCTAACGATACGCTCGGTAAGATTTACTTTGATCATCTATTTCCAGTCGGTGTTAAGGCTCTGCTAGAAGCCGCTGATTTGGTAGTCGCAGGCAAGCATCAAGAGTTAGTGCAAGATGAATCACAGGCTAACTACGAAGGTTGGTTTGATGCCAACGCTGCTCAGATTCATTGGGCAACCCACATCAGTCAAATCCACAATCTCATTCGGGCGTGCAATCCTGCGCCGGGTGCGTGGACTAAGTTTGGTGAGCAAAAGGTGCAGATCTACGATTGTCACAAGCATGTGGCTGCTACTTTCGGTGCCGTGAAAGGCAAACCAGGCGAAGTTACTCAAATTACGCTAGACTCTTTTTTCATTGCCTGTCACGGTGGGCAAATTGAAGTACTTAAAGCTAAAGGTGCCGCTGGTAAGGTATCTGGCGCAGAGTTGGCTAAGGAATTAAACCTAGAAATAGGGCAGTTTTTCGCAATTTAAATCGCTCTTTAATCTACGCTATGCGGTAAATTAATATCTGAGTGCGTCTCGCGTGATACAAGCCCAAAGCCTAGGGTTGTAATGAGGTAGGTTCCGGCAATTAAACCTACACCCACTAGCGTTCCCAGTGAGACTGCAACCCCAAAAACAGCTGGCCCCGAAAATTGGCCAACCTTTTTCATAGCGCTATAAAAACTCAGGGCCTTACCGTGCCCGATCTTTTCAGCAGCGGGCATGGACATGAAATAGCTATTTTGAGAAACCAGGCCCACTGAATCAGAAATTCCTAAAATGACTATCGCTATTAGTGCGCCTATAAAAGTAGGGGCTGACCAAAATGTACTAAGCGACAGCACGCCAATCAGGCAGGATCCCAGCATTAAATGCTTGGTGTTTACTTTTTTGCCCGCAAGGAATTTTACCAAGAGGGGTCCAATGAAAACCATGCAAATTCCATAGAGCAAAAATCCACGACCAATATCGCCTTGGCTGACATCAACCGAGCTGGCAAAGACTGGGAAAAAATAGGTCAAAAATGATGTGGTGATTGCAGAAGGAATCGTAATTAATAAAAAGAAAAAGAAGGTATCTTTATGCAGGAAGAAGTTGCGCAGTCCCGCCAAAGTCAGTTTGTTATTGCCGGTGATAGCTGGCTTAGAATTTACCGTCAGGGAGAAAGTAAATGGCAGCGCTACAGCAATCATTAACGAGGCAAGTATCATCACAGCAGAAAAGCCAATTCGTTGAGCTAAGAGCGCCCCAATCACTGCCCCACAATTCATCCCCGCAAATATTCCTGCATTCAAAATAGAGAAGCCATGAGTCCGCTCATGACTCGATTTTCCGGTTGCTACTAAGCCGCGTAGGCCCATCCAAGCTGCGCCATAGCCAATACCGACAAAGCAGCGAATGGCAATAAACTTCACTGCATCATCTGTTAATGCTGAAAATACGGTGGCAATCGAAAGCAGTATGAAGCCACAAACGAAGACCGGTCTCCAGCCATAGCGATCAATAAAATATCCTGCCATCAGAGATGATAAAAAGGCGCCAAACATTTCAGAGGCGATTGGTAGACCCACAATCACATTAAATGATAGACCCCAAAGCGGTCTATAGATATCTTTCATCAGAATTGGAATGAAAGATATGGACATGTAGCTACATAGGAGTAGCAAAAACGCTAAAACTCTGACGCAATTCTCGTGCTGAGTAATCACTAAAGCAGATTCTTCTCTTTTAGTCATCCCATGGGCATGAGATGGATCAGTATTTTCTGCCTCTTGTAAATTGGTGAGAGTGACCTTATTAGAGAGCACAATAATAATAAACACTAGCATCTCAACTAGAAAGAAGATGGATGTCACGAACATGGTGACGGCATCAAGCGCTAATGCAAATACTTTTTGATCAACGTAGCTTTTTGATGCTGCAATGACTAATGATGCCTCTAGCCCGTCATTATCTTTACCAAGCAAGCGTGAAACTTGCGGTACTTCATTCGTGTTTTGCTGACTTTCTTGGTTTAGCACTGCATTGCTTGGGGATTGCTTAGTCTCGATGGACGAAGAAAATAAGGTGCTTCCATTGGGGCCGTTAAGATTAACGTAGTTAATTTCTTTGACCGGTCCTACCAAGTTCTTTAGCCAATCATCCACGCCATCTAGCTCTTCATAGCTAAAACCAAAGCCCACTACTCGATTGATCCGTTTACTAATCATATCGGCAGCAATATTTAAATTATTAGTAACTACCTCAAGGTAAGCGGAGCGAAATGTAACCACGTTAAGCACTCCAAAAGAGGCTTGGGCGGTTGCCAGAATGAGCGTCATGGCAATCATGAGCCCGCGCTTATTTAATTGACCATTCTTGAGAAAAAGATTGATTCGATAAACTACCAAAACAATACATAAAATAGTGGCAAGAGCTATGGACACCATGATCTTGAGAGTGTCATTTAGATAGGCCGTCATTTTTTCGGAGACGGCATTCTCGTTAAAAACAATGTCGATTGTTCCGATCCAATTTTGATTGGCATCTCTTAGAGGGATTAATGCATGGTATTTATCACCCGACAATAGCCATGACAAATTATTTTTCTTTTTAGGGTCAGAAAAATTAATTTTCGTCAGAAGCTTTTCTGGTAAAGCTTCGACATCAGTAGGCCCTGAAATATCGTACAGAGTGTCGCCATTGGGCAGCATTACAAAAACATTTTCTACTGTGGGCGCTTGTTTCTTAATGTCCGATAAGATTTCGCCCATACCAGCAAAATTATTCAGGGGCTTGTGATACTTAACGGAGTATTCAATGGTGCGTCGTGCTTCGCTGCCGGTTACTCCATAGGAAGATACTAAGGAGTCGATATAGCTTTTTTGAAAAGAGCCAATATTCAGAAAGCCTGTGAGCGAAAGCACCATGATGATTAGGAGTGAGGCTAATGCCGCTACATAAAACCGCATACCCTGATGGGTTCCCGTCCATTGTGAGAAGGTCTGCTTCATTTGGCGCCCTTTACAATTTGATCCGCACCAAGCAATAACTCAAAACGAGGGCGATAGCCAATGGCCTTCGCAACATCCAAATTGATGATGATGTTAGGGCTGTTTTCATATATTTGAGAAATTTGACTTGGAAGCTCGCCCTTCAAAATCCGAACCATCGCTTTTGCCCCAAAGTTTCCTACGCCGCCAAAGTTTTGACGGGCTAGGCTCATTAGCGCGCCATTATTGACATCATTTGCTTGTTGAGCAAATACAGGAATTTTATTATTCACTAGCGGGGATAAGACTGTAGAAAGTTGCTTTGGATCACTGCCAATAAAAAGCCCAACATAGACCGCGTCCACTTTGGAGGCTAAGCGGGCATTAGCTGCCTCCATATCAATTGCAAATTGTTTTTGGTTTTTACTGTATTTTTCTGGCTGACCTACATTTTCAATGACCACTTGAAAATTGCGTTGTTTGGCCACTTCTAGTACATCATCAATTGCAGCAAAGCTTCGACCTGCCACATCATCATCGACGACTATTCCTAAGGTTTTGAACTTGAAAATATCGTAAAAAATATCTACTTGGCGCTTGTAGCGATAGGGATCCATGTGAGCCCAAACCAAATCATTTCCTGAATATTCTGCGCCTTTAACTATTCCAGCTTGTAAGGCATTGCTCGTAGACATGGATAGTGCTGGCACATTCAGCCCATACTTTAAGATCTCTTTGGCTGACTCTGTACCCATGATAAGGACAAGATCAGTATTTTTAGATTGATTAATTTTCTGGGTAATTTTTTCTGCATGCGCCCCATATTCAGGGCTCTTGAGTTTGTCGAAAGTATAGAAATCATTTTCTCCAAATTTCAGATAGGGCTCATCTGTTTTCTGAGCCAACCAGTCCCAGATGATTTTTGAATCTACTTGTCCTTTTGTGTAAGGAAGGCCTTCAATCGATTTAATCCAACCCATGCGATGGAGTGCGGTAACTAAGTTGGCTAGGGTGGCAGCATAGTTAGCAAAAGGTCGCGTTTCAATATAAGAGATGCGCCATGGAGTACCTGATGCAGTTGTAACAGGGCTTAATACTGTTGGACTTGCTGTCTGGGCAATGGCATGAGAGACGAGGGGCCCATGAATCAATCCAAGCCATAGAAAGATGCTAAGGACTGTAGTCCTAAGCAAACATTTAAAACAATGCATGTTCAATTTTTGCATATCCCACCTGCATTGCATCAGCATTTCGTTGCTGCAAGCAACCAACCATCAAATCACTTTGCTTCAAGAGATTTACTTGTGCATCAATATCCTCCCCATCCGCAAGTACCAGCGAGGAGGGGTTTAAATTCACTGTAATCGGTTTTAAGACATCTTGGAAAAATATATAACGATAGTAATCCTCATATTTTTTTACCAACTTCAAAATCAGCATGTCAGCTAGAAATTTATCTTGCATGCTGGCGTAATTCATCGGGGCTACCGTCGAAAAAAGATAGCGGAAGCTACTGTTCTGTTTTGCTAGATTAATTGCATGACGGGTCATGCGCATTTGCAGACGATTGCCAGTGAACTCTGGAATAACGCAGGCTCGTTCCAGATGGGCGACTTGAGATAGCTGATTAGGGTCTTGCATACCAATATCTAGCCCCAGATTTTCTGGGCGGGAGCGCGGGAACCAAATTGATCTGAATCCAACTAGTCGTTGATCAACGAAACAGCCAATAATTAAGCCATGCCCGGAGAGGGATGCCTCAAAGACTTCACGGGTATCGGGATAGTAAAGGGAGGAGTCTTTAATGTGGCGAACAGTTTCATCTTGAACGTTTAGAACCGAATCTATATCGCTGATATTTAGTACATTAATACTACATTGATAAGGCTTGCCATCCGCTCGAGAAATGACCTCAAATCCCTCTAGGATAGGGTTGGAAGATGTATGTATGGCGTCAACCCCCAGTGCACTGGAGGATGAGGTATTTGAGTTGGCCATGATTTCTTATATTTCAGCCCGCTGGCCTAGGATTGAATAACTTAGTCTAAATAATGATGCTTCTTGAGGAATGCCAGTTAATCTCAAGAATTGCCAAAATTGCTCCAAGTCATAATGTACAGTATGTATAAAGAAAATATTGATTTATTTAAGAAAGATTGTGAATGACCAAGAAACACCAACATGACTACCCAAATGTAGAGGGATACTTTCTCCAAAGTGCAAAAGATGAGATACATGCGCTAGGGATGTTTTTTCGGTATCAGTGGTACGTTGCAATTGCAGTGGTCATCGGCATTTTTCTCCTGCTACATTTTCTAAAACCATTGCCTCCGAGCGAGGTGCGTATTTCTAGGGGGCAGCCTAACTCATCGTTAGAGGTTGAGGCTCTCAATTTTCAAAAAGTCCTAGAAAAAGAGGGGATTACGGTTGAGTTAGTTCCCTCAAAAGGCACTCTGGATAGTCTTGAGCTACTCAGGCAAAAGAAGGTGGATATTGCCCTTACGCAGTCGGGGCAACCTATTTCAGACACGGAGGGTCTCGTGTCATTAGGCAGTGTTGGTTATCAAGCTTTTTGGTACTTTTATACTGGCCCAGAATTCCATGATCCTCACATTTTCCAGTTATTTAAAGACAAGCGGATTTATGTGAATCAGCCAGGTAGCGGAACTCGTTACATGGTGGATAACTTGCTGAAGATATCTGGTCACCTAGATAAGCCACCATTTACGATGGTGGGGAATTTAAGCCCAAAAGCTGCCGTGGAAGCATTAAAGGCAAAGCAATTAGATGGACTCTTTCTAATTGCAGGTTACGACTCCTTAAATGTCAAGGCGCTATTAGCTGATCCGCAGGTCAATGTATTAAGCTTCCCGGTTACTGATGCCCTTAATCTGCAATTAAAGGGTGTTGATGTTGTTACGCTGCCATTGGGCGCTTATTCCTTAAGTCCCTTAATTCCAAAGCGGGATACAAAAATGATAGCTGTTGCCACTACTATCGTTGCAGAAAAAACGCTGCATCCAGATATTCAATACCTTCTATTGGAAGCAAGCCGTGATATGAATCAGCGTAACGAAGTTGTTTTTGACTACCCAGGCGGATTTCCGGCTTTTACCGAAAAAGGTATCCCCCGTAGCGATGTTGCTGTGAAGTTTTATGAAAAAGGACCGCCATCGCTTAAACAAGAATTACCGCATTGGCTAGCCAGTTTTTTAGAGGTTGCTTGGTTTGCCATTGTGGCTATATTTGCGGTTATCTATCCGCTATTCCAATTGATACCGGGTTATCGTAAAACTATCTTTGATATGCATGCTAGCCATTTATATTCCGAGCTCTTTGATTTAAATCGAGAGTGCGAGAGCGCCAAGACCTTGGCGGAAATAAATGTCTGTATAGCAAAAGTAAATGAAATCAACGAAGTGATTCTGACGACTTGGGTGCCTAAAGGCGCTAAAGAGTCCTACGGTAATTTGCTAAATGTAATGAATATTCTCATCAATCAGTCTAGGGATAAGAAAGCGCTTTTTGAATCCACTTTATGATTGATTTTCAACTTTCTCTTCACACACGAATTGGTCGGCGTAATGTAGCTATTGTCATAGCGGCTATATTTCTTTTATTGACATGTTTTATTGGGATTTCGACGTATTACTTGTTTCCCAAGACCAATATAGTCATAGCGGCTGGACCCAAGGGGAGTGATTTCTATAGACTTGCTGAGTCTTATGCAGATGAGCTCCAGAGGAAGGGTGATGTTAAGGCGGAAATCCTTGAAACTTCTGGAGTGTTGGAAAACCTAGCATTACTAAATGATTCATCGAAAAATATTGATTTCGGTATCTTGCAGGGCGGCATCACTAATTCAAAAGAGTCTCCTCAACTTTATTCTTTGGGCAGCATTTTTTATGATCCCATTTGGATTGTTTATCGAGCTGGCTTAGGCGAGATTGACCAACTTAGCCAACTCAAGGGAAAACGAATTGCTATTGGCTCTAAGCAAGATGCTAGCCAACCAATTGCAAAAAAACTGTTTAAGTCTGCAGGCCTTGATTCATCGAATGTAACTTTTGAAGATCAGGACGTTGGGTCTGCTGTGAAGGGGTTGCTTGCAGGTAATTTAGATGCATTGGTTTTTCTTGCTCCTCCAGAAGATTCGGTACTAAGGGGGATTTTTAATGACCCAGCACTCAGGGTTATGAACATGTCTCAATCAGAGGGCATTCATCGCAATTTAAGATCCTTCACCGTGATTACACTCCCCTTTGCAACGGTTGATCTGGCTACCTCTAAACCTGCTAACAGTATGAAGGTGATGGCAACGACAGTGACAATTGCCACTCGCAAAGATGTTCATTCAGCCCTGATTTATCTCATGATGGGTGTAATAGATAGCATTCATGAGTCACCATCCCTCATTAGCGATGAGAATGAGTTTCCTTCAGATAAAGACGTGGATTTACCCTTAAGCCCTACTGCGGAGACTTATTACAAAAGTGGCAAGCCATTTTTGCAGCATTACCTACCATTTTGGTTGGCAAGCTTTGTGGAGAAGATGATATTTCTATTGGTCTCTACTGCTGCCATTTCCTATCCTTTATTAAGTATTTATCCAGCCTACCAATGGGTGGTTAATCGTCAAATTGATGAGCTCTATAAAACACTTCACACGTTAGAGCGCGAATTATCACTTGGCAAGATCGATCGGTCTGCATTTAACGAAAAGTTAACGCATTTGGATGAGAGAGCTAATACCCTTCTCGGACATTTTGATATGCCCATTGCCTTTTATCATCGGCTTTACACCATTCGCGATCATATTAAGAAGGTGCTGAAGTGGAGTGATAAAGGTGCTGCTTAGGCGTTTTCCCTTGTTAATCAATTAATGTCAGCCTTGTCACACGTTAGTCAATAATCTTCGGTAGACTCAAAATTGTTCATTGCAATCCTGCAATGGCCATCACAAAGAAGGGGTATGAAATGGCACATGTAGGACATAGCTGGTTAAAAACTAAACCAGGAAGTTACAAGAAGGTATGCGATCGTTTTCATCAATTTGCTACGGAAGTAATGGCTCATAATGTGGACCTTCACGATGTCATTATTGTTGGCAACCAAGCTCAAAATACGATTGAAGGCTTTGGTATTTGGGAAAACGCAAGTCATGCTGCTGCATTAGAAGACACTCAAGATTTTGCAAAATTTATGGCTGATGTTGCTGATGATTTGGCTGAGCCAGTTCATCGTAATGATCTAGATTTGCTTTATCGTATGAACCCTAAGCCTTAAATAGTTTTTAACTATTTATGCACTGACCTGCTGCGGCAGGTCATCTATTTCCCCTGTAGCTGTTGTAGCGGGGATATTAAATCTCGAGGTTATCAATCAAGCGAGTATTGCCAAGCTTAGCCGCTGTCAAAATGACCAGTGGTTCGCCAGCCAGTAGTTGCTCATTAGACGCAGGAGCTAAATCGCTTTGTTGGCGAATGGCGATGTAATCAGGTTGCCAGCCTCGAGCAGCAAGAGAGGCAACAGCCAACTTTTCAATTTCAGAGACAGTCTTGACATCGCGCACCTTTAAATCAAGTACGCGTTGACGCACTTCTTTTAAAGCCTTCATCAGCTCAGGAGCCTCTGCGCGTTCTTCAGTCGATAAATAGCTATTGCGAGAGGAGAGGGCAAGACCGTCTTCCGCGCGAATGGTTTCTGCTGGGATGATGTCGACAGGCAAAGCAAATTGCTTAGCCATCTGACGAATAATCATCAGTTGTTGGTAATCTTTTTTACCAAATACGGCAACCTTAGGCTGCACGCAAGAAAAGAGTTTGAGAACAACGGTGCAAACGCCTTTAAAGAAACCAGGGCGGAACTCGCCTTCAAGAATGTCACCTAACTGTTGCGGAGGGTCCACTCGATATTCTTGAGGCTGTGGATAGAGATCCCGCTCGGTAGGTGCAAACAAGATGTAGACACCTTCTTTTTCAAGCTTTTCGATATCTGCTTGCATGGTGCGAGGATAGCTATCAAAATCTTCATTAGGACCAAATTGCAGACGATTCACAAAGATGCTCGCTACGACAGGGTCCCCATGTTGCCTTGCTAGGCGCATGAGCGAAAGGTGTCCTTCATGGAGGTTGCCCATTGTCGGAACAAATGAAGCACGGTTTTGACCTCTCAAATGGTCGCGTAATTCTTGAATGTCGCTAATAATTTTCATGCAACAGGCGTGTAGGCGAGGCGCACGTAAATCGGTGCATAGGGCTCGGCCTGGGTAATTTCTACTAAGGCTTCACGTGAGAGCTCAAGCATAGCAATGAAGTTCACAATCACTACAGGAATGCCTTTGCCAGACTTAATGGCATCTTCAAATAACTCACTAAACTCTACAAATTTAGTGCTCTGCAAGCGGCGTAAGATGCGCGTCATAAAGTCACGCACAGATAATTCTTCACGAGTAATGGTGTGATGTTGGGTGAGCTTGGCACGGTGTAGAACATCACGCCAAGCCATTTGCAAGTCCTCTACATTGACATCTGGCCAAGCAATCGCAATGGTGGTGTCCACATAGCCATGCGCCACCTGAAAGTCGCGACCTTGTTGTGGAATTTGATCGAGCTCTTGCGCGGCAAGTTTCATGCGCTCGTACTCTAAGAGGCGACGTACTAATTCTGCGCGGGGATCATCCACTTCTTCTTCACTGTCAGCCTTCTTCATTGGTAGAAGCATGCGTGACTTAATTTCAATCAACATTGCAGCCATGAGCAAATACTCAGCAGCAAGCTCAAGATTGTGGTGACGAATTTGATCGATGTAGCTCAGGTATTGTTGTGTAACCTGTGCCATTGGAATATCAAGAACGTTGAAATTCTGTTTGCGAATGAGGTATAGCAATAGATCTAAAGGGCCCTCAAATGCCTCGAGAAAAACTTCCAGAGCATCTGGTGGTATGTATAGGTCAGTAGGGAGCTTAAAAAGCGGTTCGCCATATAGTTTGGCGAAGGCGGCCGACATGCCATCGGTAACCGATGGAGTACTGTCGAGCAAATCAGATATTGGCTGAGTACTTGGCTCAGTCATTCGAATACACGTAGGCGCGTTGCTTGAGTTTTGCAGCTTTTGAGCGGCGCTGATCTTCAACGCTCAATGGCTCTTTATCCCACAGGAGCGCGCGACCAGCTTGCTGTTCAGCCTCAAGCTGTGGATTCTCGGTTTTGAGTTCATTTAAGAACTGGGTGAATTCGGATTGATATCTTGCCATAGCATTTCCTAAAATACTTAATAAATTCAATAACTTATGAAATTAATTCAAAAAGTTACTTGGGGACTACAAACGCCATTATAGGTGCTTTTAAGAGGACTTTTTACAAGTTTGCGGCCAGCAAAGTCTCAATTTGTGGGGCTTCCACTCGAGTCATCAGGTGCTTATAAGGCTTGATTGGGTTTTTACTGGAAAGAGGCGTATTGATATCAACCCAAGAAAGAGAGGGGAGGGATAAAAACTCTTCAACACCTAAGACCACCTGTGGAATCACTGGCTTAAGGTAAAGGCTGAGCATACGAAATGCCTCTAGAGTAATGCTGCAGATTCGTTGCAGATCTGCTTCACGCGCTGGGTCTTTGGCAATATCCCATGGCTTGTTTTCATCGACAAAGCCATTTACTTTATCTGCTAGCTCCATCACTGTGCGTAGTGCTTTGGCATATTCGCGTGCTTCATAAAGCTGCGCAATTTTTTCGCTAGCAGAAGCAATTTCTTTCAGCAATGGATCGCCCATTGCATCGTCAGAAACAATGCCACCAAATCGCTTCACCAAGAACCCTGCGCTACGACTTGCAATGTTGATGTACTTGCCCAATAAGTCACTGTTTACACGCGCCACAAAGTCTTGAAGATTTAAATCTAAATCTTCCATGCTGTCATTGAGCTTAGTCGCAAAGTAGTAGCGGAACCACTCTGGATTAAATCCACATTCGATCACGCTATTTGCAGAAATCAAAGTGCCGCGTGACTTACTCATCTTCTCGCCATCAACGGTTAAAAACCCATGCGCAAATACATTGGTGGGCGTGCGATAACCGGCAAACTTTAAGGTGGCAGGCCAGAACAAGGTATGGAAATACAGAATGTCTTTCCCGATGAAATGGTATTGCTCAGTAGTGGTATCTGGCTTAACCCACTCATCAAAATTGAGGCCTTTAGCCTGGCAATAATTGAGGAAGCTGGCGTAGTAACCAATCGGGGCATCAAGCCATACATAGAAGTATTTGCCTGGCGCATCGGGGATTTCAAAGCCGAAATACGGAGCATCGCGGGAGATATCCCAATCGCCCAACTTGCTTTCTCCTGGTTCACCAACCCATTCTTTCATCTTGTTGCGAGCTTCGGGCTGCAAAGGTGTTTTTACTTGGGTCCAATCGCGTAAGAATTCTTCGCAACGGGGATCGGATAACTTAAAGAAGTAATGATCGGAAACTTTTTTTATTGGTGTTGCACCACTGACTACTGAAAAAGGATTTTTCAGATCGGTAGGTGCATATGTCGCACCACATTTTTCACAGTTGTCACCGTATTGATCTTTAGCGCCGCACTTTGGGCACTCACCTTTGATAAAGCGATCCGGTAAGAACATTTCCTTTACTGGATCATAGGCTTGCTCAATTGCACGCTTTTCAATCAAGCCAGCATCACGTAGCTTGAGATAAATACTTTGTGCCAGCTTCTCATTCTCAGGGCTATCCGTAGTGTAGTAGTTATCAAATGAGATTAGGAAGTTATCAAAATCGCGCTTATGCTCTTTCCAAACATTAGCGATGAGTTCTTTTGGGGTAATACCTTCTTTTTCGGCGCGCAACATGATGGGGGTGCCGTGAGTATCATCGGCGCCAACGTAGTGCACCTCATGACCCCGCATCCTTTGATACCGCACCCAAATATCGGTCTGTACGTATTCCACTAAATGACCGATATGGATCTGACCATTGGCGTACGGTAGGGCGGAGGTGACAAGAAGGCGGCGTTGGGAACTACTCATGTAATGCGGTCTTTAATAAGAGGGTTAATTTGGCTGCAGCAATCAATTATGCTTGCTTATGCAGTGATTTTAGTCTGCGGTTAAAGTAAGGCACCTTGAAGTGTTCAGAAACACCGATAAATTTCAGTTCAGCCCGACCTTAGAGAGTATTTTATGGCAGTAAAACCGACCATTCAGATGTCTTGTGCCTCCGTGCCCTTAGTGCATGAGGTTGAGGTTATGGATGAGTTGGGACGCCTCAAAACCACCCACATTCCCGGGGAGCGACCTTTAACTATTTATTTGGATAAACGAGAGGTCGTTACGCTCATGACTTTGGGAAGCGCCCCAGAGGCTTTGGTCTTGGGCTATTTGCGTAATCAACGTCTAGTGGAGTCGCCTGACGATATAGAGAGCATTCAGGTGGATTGGGAGACAGATTCTGCTGCTGTTAAAACCCATCGGAGTACGGTCGATATTGATGCTTTGACGAGTAAGCGGGTGGTAACTACTGGCTGTGGTCAAGGCACCATGTTTGGTGGCCTGATTGAGGAGATGTCTGAGATTCAGCTGCCCGAAGGCCCAACCTTATCCCAGGAGGCAATTGTGGCTCTGATTGACTCTATTCGGAGCCATGACACGATCTACAAGAAATCAGGATCAGTTCATGCCTGCGCAGTTTATGAGCGGGATGGTAATGACGGAGTGCGTCTGCTGCATTTCATCGAGGACGTTGGCCGTCATAATGCGGTTGATTCTATTTCTGGGTTGATGTGGTTGGTGAATAAGCCAGGTAAGGACTTAATCTTCTTTACCACTGGACGCCTAACCTCTGAGATGGTCATCAAGGGAGCTCAGATGGGCATTCCTTTCCTTCTAACCCGCTCAGGGGTGACCTTGATGGGTCTCGAGCTGGCACGCAAAACCCATCTCACAATCCTTTCACGCTGCTCTGGAAAACACTTCGAGATCTATAACGCCCCGGAGAGGGTCGTTTTTACCCAAAAACCCAATTAAATTCGTGGGCAGGTGAGGGCGATGGTTTTACAATTCGCCCATGACTATTAAATCAGACCACTGGATCCGCCGCATGGGCGAGCAAGGCATGATCAGCCCATTTGAACCTGGGCAAGTTCGCCAAGATGCCGCCGGCAACAAAATCGTAAGTTATGGCACTTCAAGCTATGGCTATGACATTCGTTGTGCAGACGAATTCAAGATTTTTACCAATATCAATAGCACCATCGTTGATCCGAAGAACTTTGATGAACAATCTTTCGTCGACTTCAAGGGTGATGTTTGTATCATTCCACCAAATTCTTTTGCATTAGCAAGAACTGTCGAGTACTTCAAGATACCACGCAGCGTATTAACTGTTTGCGTTGGCAAGAGTACTTATGCGCGTTGTGGAATTATTGTGAACGTGACTCCATTCGAACCTGAGTGGGAAGGTTATGTCACCTTAGAGTTCTCAAACACGACACCATTGCCTGCTAAGATTTATGCAGGTGAAGGTTGTGCGCAAGTGCTCTTCTTTGAGAGCGATGAAGTCTGTGGCACATCCTATAAAGATCGTGGTGGTAAGTATCAAGGTCAGCGGGGCGTTACCCTGCCTAAGACCTAAGCCATTACGGCAGTGCGTAAATTTCTATTTAATCGCCGTCCATCGCGGATTAATCTAGAAGAATATCGCGCCACACTCTCGCGCTCAGAAATGGCGCGACCAGAGAATAATTTCTACCATTGGCTACTAGGCACCAACTGGACTAGCTTTTTATTCCTAGTAGTTTTAGTTTATTTAGGTACTAACTTCTTATTTGCTTTAGCCTATATGGCGTGTGGCGATGGAGCAATCAGCCATGCTCAGCCAGGATCCTTATTAGATGTTTTTTTCTTCAGTGTCCAAACCATGGCTACCATTGGCTATGGTCGCATGACCCCTGTTGGTAATTGGCCGAATGCGATTGTGACGTTTGAAGCATTTTTTGGAATTGTTTACTCCGCACTGACTACGGGTTTAGCTTTTGCGCGCTTTACTAGGCCTACCGCAGGCGTGCGATTCTCCAAAGTGGCGGTAGTTGGCAACCATGACAACATCAAAACATTGAAGTTCCGTGTGGCCAATGATCGTAGCTCTCATATTGTTGAGGCGCAATTGCGGCTATGGTTGATTGCTGAAAGCATGACAAGCGAGGGTGAGCGCTATCGTCGGTCCGTTGAATTGCAGCTCCATCGCTCTGAGAGCCCTGTCTTTTCCTTGACCTGGACAGCGATGCATAGTGTGGATGAGGCAAGTCCACTAAAAGATTTCTTGGGTAAAGCTGAGTTGAATGGCCATTGGCACCTTTTAATTACCTTTACGGGGTATCACGAGAGCTTAGCCAATCAAGTCTATGCTCGCCATGTTTACTTACCAAGAGATGTGCAGCAAAATGCGACTTTTGTCAATATAGTCACGGTTTCGTCAGATGGCAGTCGGATAATAGATCTAGCCAACTTTGAGAAGTGGGTTCCGAATGTCTCGGATTAATTAGTAGGGGAGTTTTTATGAAATTTCGTTTTCCAATCATCATTATTGATGAAGACTTCCGCTCCGAAAATATTTCGGGTTCGGGAATTCGTGACCTAGCCGAGGCTATTGAGAATGAAGGCATGGAAGTTATTGGCTTAACTAGCTATGGTGACCTGACTTCGTTTGCTCAGCAAGCCTCTCGTGCATCCTCATTCATTGTCTCGATTGATGATGAAGAGTTTGATTCTGATTCTGAAGATAATGATCTTCCAGCCCTAAATAACTTACGCGCCTTTATTACTGAAGTACGTAAGCGTAACGAAGATATTCCGATCTTCTTGTATGGCGAGACGCGTACCTCACGCCATATGCCGAATGACATCTTGCGTGAATTGCACGGTTTCATTCACATGAATGAAGACACTCCAGAGTTTGTGGCACGTCACATTATTCGTGAAGCTAAAGTGTATTTAGATTCATTGGCACCTCCATTTTTCCGTGCCTTAACTAATTACGCCTCTGAAGGTTCTTACTCTTGGCATTGCCCAGGGCACTCGGGTGGCGTAGCCTTTTTAAAGAGTCCAGTAGGACGAATGTTTCACCAGTTCTTTGGTGAAAACATGTTGCGCGCTGACGTCTGTAATGCTGTTGAGGAATTAGGACAGCTCTTAGACCATACGGGCCCAGTGTTGCAGAGCGAGCGAAATGCCGCCCGCATCTTTAATGCCGATCATTTGTTCTTTGTAACCAATGGCACATCTACCTCCAATAAGATTGTTTGGCACTCCACTGTAGCTCCTGGTGATGTTGTTTTAGTTGATCGAAACTGTCACAAGTCTGTGATTCATTCCATCACCATGATGGGCGCGATTCCCATCTTCTTAATGCCCACTCGAAATCACTTAGGCATTATTGGCCCAATCCCTAAAGAAGAGTTTGAGTGGAAAAATATCCAGAAGAAGATTGATGCCAATCCATTTATCAAGGATAAGAATGTCGTACCCCGTGTGATGACATTAACGCAAAGCACTTATGACGGCATCGTTTATAACGTTGAGATGATCAAGGAGATGTTGGATGGCAAAGTAGACTCATTGCATTTTGATGAGGCTTGGTTGCCACATGCTGCCTTCCATCCTTTCTATAAAGACATGCATGCAATTGGTTCGGATCGTAAGCGCACTAAGAAGAGTTTGATGTTTGCGACCCAGTCAACCCACAAGTTGCTGGCTGGTTTATCCCAGGCATCACAGGTATTGGTGCAGGATGCTGAGGATACCAAGCTCGACCGCGATTGCTTCAATGAAGCCTATTTGATGCATACCTCTACTAGCCCTCAGTACGCCATTATTGCTTCTTGCGACGTTTCTGCTGCCATGATGGAGTCTCCTGGCGGCACAACCTTGGTTGAAGAATCTATTGCCGAAGCGATGGATTTCCGCCGTGCCATGCGTGAAGTGGATGATAAGTTTGGTGCCGATTGGTGGTTTAAGGTTTGGGGCCCAGATCATTTAGCTGAAGAGGGTATTGGCGAACGCTCTGATTGGGTTTTGGAACCATCTGCAGCCTGGCATGACTTTGGCAAACTGGCTAAAGACTTCAATATGCTTGACCCCATTAAGGCGACAGTAGTTACGCCTGGCTTGGATATCGAGGGTAACTTTGGCTCGATGGGTATTCCGGCCAGCATCGTGACTAAGTATCTTGCTGAGCACGGAGTTATTGTTGAGAAGTGTGGTCTTTATTCCTTCTTCATCATGTTTACGATCGGCATTACTAAGGGCCGCTGGAATACGCTGGTTACCGAGTTACAGCAGTTCAAGGATCACTTTGATAAAAATGCCCCGTTATGGAAAGTGTTGCCTGAGTTTGTTGCTAAGCATCCGCGCTATGAGCGCGTAGGCCTAAAAGATATATGCCAGCAAATCCATGAGTTCTATAAGGGCCGCGATGTAGCGCGTATGACTACCGAGATGTATACCTCGGATATGGTTCCTGCCATGATGCCTTCAGAAGCTTGGGCGAAGATGGCACATAAAGAAGTCGATCGTGTGCCGCTGGATGCGCTTGAGGGGCGTGTGACTGCAATGTTGGTTACCCCATATCCTCCAGGCATTCCGCTGCTTATTCCGGGTGAGCGCTTTAACAAACGCATCATTGACTACCTCTACTTCGCTAGAGATTTTAATGAGAAGTTCCCTGGATTTGAGACGGATATCCATGGACTGGTTAAAACCAGCATCGATGGTAAGAGCGAGTATTACGTTGACTGTGTGAGGCAAGAACCCGACATAACGCTTTAATTTGTTTAACTTTTATGTCCTAAATCCCCGCTTTTGCGGGGATTTTTACTTGTGCTCTAGATAGGCAGTCTATATACTTGTACAATATATTGAACAAGTCTAAGGCAGCCATGAGAGTCATTAATTTTTCAGACGCGAGAAATCAGTTTAAGCAGGTCATAGATCAGGTAGTGGCGGATTGTGATGTTGCTGTGATCTCCCGAAGAGATGCAGAGGATGCCGTAGTCATGTCCTTGAATACCTATAACAGCATGATGGAAACATTCCATTTATTAAAATCTCCGGCTAACGTAAAGCATTTGGAGAAATCATTGGCGCAATATCGCAAAGGACAGACCAAAGCAAAGGCTCTAGTAGATGCTAAGTAGGCTGGTATGGACAAACGCAGCATGGGCTGACTATATTTATTGGCAGGGACAAGACAAAAAAACCTTAAGACGTATTAATTCCTTAATAAAAGATGCCCTAAGAAATTCCAAAGAGGGAATTGGTAAACCAGAGGAGCTTAGAGAGAGTTTGTCAGGCTTTTGGTCCAGAAGGATCGATGATGTTCATCGTCTGGTGTATGCAATTGAAAAAGATCAATTAGTCATCATTGCCTGTCGCTACCACTATGGTTGATAGACTCTTTTGCGTAGACCTACTTAGTGGGTTTGTCTAATTGAAAAGTGACCGGAGCATCCTCATCAACCTTGCTTGCAGGTGAATCTGGCTTGTTAGTATCGCCACCAGTGAAATTAAAGTCCTGGCTCTCTGCTACTGCCGCGGGTTTGTCTAGCAAAGTCGTTACCAGAGCCGGGAAGGTCATTACCAAAACCACCATGATCAACTGCAAGCCTACCCAAGGCAATGCACCCCAATAGATATCACTACTTTTAACTTCCTTGGGCGCTACTCCTCTAAGGTAGAAGAGGGCAAATCCAAATGGAGGATGCATAAAGGAGGTCTGCATATTGACGCAGAGCATGACGCCAAACCAAACTAGCGCAGCACTGGCTGCTGCTTGAGGATTGCCATTCATGGAGTCTAGCAATACTGGGGAGAGTAGCTTGACGGCAACTGGTGCCAACATCGGCACAACAATGAAGGCGATTTCAAAAAAGTCTAAGAAGAAGGCCAGAAAGAATACAAATAAATTAACAATAATCAGAAAGCCAATCCAGCCGCCAGGAAGATTAGAAAAGAGTTCCTCAACCCAGAAGCCGCCATCTACCCCTTGAAACACTACCGAGAAGCATGTGGATCCGATCAAAATGAAAACCACCATGGCTGTAATGCGCATTGTGTTTTGATAAGCCTCTTGTATTAATCCTTTGAGATTGGGGATCTTGGAGCGACGGAGCCAAGCAAGTAATAAAGCTCCCATCGCCCCCATCGCTCCAGATTCTGTGGGAGTAGCAATGCCAGTCATGATGGTACCAAGAACCAAGAAGATCAGAACAGCTGACGGGATAATCCCCAAAAGACATTTTTTCCAAAGCGCCCAGCCTTTTAGCGTGAGATCGCTTGTGGGCAATGGTGGTAAATAGTCTGGATGAATACGGCTCAAGAAGAAGGTGTAGAGCGCAAAAAGGCCGATCTGCAAAAGCGATGGACCCCATGCTCCGAGATACATACTTCCAACATCAGCGCTACCGCTTTGGGTCTTAAGTTGGTCCGCAAGAACGATGAGAACTAAGGATGGTGGCACTAGCTGGGTAATCGTACCGGAGGCAGCTAAAACGCCCGTAGCGTAGCGCATGTTGTAGCCGTAACGCATCATTACCGGTAGAGAAATCATCGCCATAGCAATCACTTGGGCAGCCACAGTGCCTGTGATGGCGCCCAAAATAAATCCGACGATGATGACGGAGTAACCAAGGCCGCCACGTACGCGTCCAAAAAGTTGCCCCATCGAGTCCAGCATTTCTTCGGCAAGACCGCAACGTTCAAGGATGGCGCCCATGAAAGTGAAGAAAGGAATAGCTAGTAGTAAATCATTTGCAAGTACGCTGCCAAAAATACGCTGCGGAATTGCTTGCAAAAATGCAATCCCAAAGAAACCTTCATTGATCGCAATTGCTGAGAAAAATAAACCAGCAGCCATGAGTGAGAAGGCGACCGGAAAGCCGATCAGCATAAATACAATGAGCCCAGCAAACATTAAGGGCGGCATCCACTCCAATGGAATCATTGTGTTGGCTTTTCGTAGTGAAGGTCTTCAGTAGGCAGAATCACACCGCCTTTGAGGGCGCCGATACGTTTAATAATTTCTGAGAGACCTTGTAGGCTGATCATGAAGAAGCCCAGTGGAACCACAAACTTAATTGGATAGCGCGCTAGGCCGCCAGAATTTAATGAATGTTCCATTACCAGCCATGACGGATAAAACAGGGTGGCCCAGGAGAGCCATGTGAATAAGATGCAGGCTGGCATTAAAAAGAAGATTAAGCCAAAGAGATCAACCCACAAGCGTCCGCGATCAGAAAGCTGGGAATAAATTAAATCTACGCGAACGTGTTCATTGCGTTTTAGAGTGTACGAGGCTCCGAGCATGACTGCGGAGGCAAAGAGATACCACTGTAGTTCAAGTGGCCAGTTATTACTGACATCCAACCCGTAACGTAGCAGGGCATTTAGTGCTGATACGAAACAGGACAGCAAAATCATGATGCTTGCTGCTTTACCGAAAAGCTGGTTTACGTAATCAATGCCTGCAGAGAGTTTGGACCAAAACCCCATTTGCTTTAGAGGTCTGCGCGACCCCGTTTGATAGCGGCGAGCACCTGGGCTGGAGCTGTGCCACCGGCATGCTGGCGTGATTGAACTGAGCCATCAACGGTGAGCAAGGCAAATACATCATCACTCATGAGTTCAGGGCGGTTATCTAAACCGCAAGCAAAGCGAAGCTCAGAGAGGCTTAAATCCGTCAACATGCAGTTTCTACTAACGCAAGCCTTAACGGCATGTGCTACGGCTTCATGGGCATCACGGAAGGCCAAACCTTTTTTCACTAAGTAGTCAGCCAAGTCGGTTGCTGTTGCAAAACCTTCTTCAGCAGCCTTCTTCATGATCTCGGCTTTCACTTCAATATGTGGAACCATGTCAGAAAAAATACGCAAGGTATCTTGAACTGTGTCTACCGCATCAAACAAAGGTTCTTTATCTTCTTGATTATCTTTGTTGTATGCCAGCGGCTGACCCTTCATGAGCGTCAATAAAGATATCAAGTCTCCATAGACACGACCAGTCTTGCCGCGAGCCAATTCAGGGACATCAGGATTTTTCTTTTGCGGCATGATCGAGCTACCAGTACAGAAGCGATCCGGCAAATCAATAAAGCCAAACCGAGGGCTTAGCCACAGGATGAGTTCTTCTGATAAGCGTGAAACGTGCATCATCAAGATGGATGCAAAGGCGCAGAACTCAATGGCAAAGTCACGATCAGATACAGCGTCTAAGGAATTGTTGCAGATACCATCAAAGCCAAGAGTCTTGGCAACTTGTTCGCGATCAATCGGGTAGGTTGTTCCAGCCAATGCAGCTGCCCCCAAGGGGAGGCGATTAAAGCGAGCACGCAAATCTGCCAAGCGACTTGCATCACGGCTAAACATTTCATAGTAGGCCATCAGGTGATGACCAAAGGTAATGGGCTGTGCTACTTGCAAATGGGTGTGACCGGGCATGATGGTGGATGCATGCTTTTCAGCCAAATCTAAAAGTGCTAGACGTAAGGATTTCAGGGTGATTGCAATGTCATCAACGCTGCCACGTAACCACAGACGCAAATCCGTTGCTACCTGATCGTTACGTGAGCGACCAGTATGTAAACGTTTGCCAGCATCGCCGACTAATTCAGTAAGGCGAGCTTCAATGTTAAGGTGAACATCCTCGAGAGCAAGTTGCCAATTAAATTGACCAGACTCGATTTCGCTCTTAATTTGAGCCATCCCTTTTTGAATATCAGCGAAATCTTGAGCGCTAATGATCTTTTGAGTGGCTAGCATCTCAGCGTGAGCCAGGGAGCCGGCAATATCGACCATCGCAAAGCGTTGATCAAAGCCAATAGAGGCGGTATAACGCTGAACAAGTTCGTCGACGGGTTCGGCAAAACGGGCCGACCAAGCTTGGGCTTTGTTGGCTAAGGAATTATTTGATGAGCTCATAAACACAGTATATTGGTGTAGGTCTTTGATTATTTTAAATGTTATGTCCCAAACCCCCAATTCCGCCCCTTCATCAGCTTCCCCAGCCGCTCCAAAGCGCCTCGTAATCGCCTCCCGCGAAAGTCGCCTAGCCATGTGGCAGGCTGAGCACGTCCGGGATTGCCTCAAAAAGCTCTATCCAGGCTGCGATGTCCAGATTTTGGGGATGACCACCCGTGGAGACCAGATTTTGGACAGAGCCCTCTCTAAAGTGGGTGGCAAAGGCCTTTTTGTAAAAGAGCTTGAAACTGCTCTCGAGGATGGCCGTGCAGACCTAGCAGTTCACTCTCTAAAGGATGTCCCCATGGTGATGCCTGAGGGATTTGATCTTTCTTGTGTCATGGCCAGGGAGGATGCTCGTGACGCCTTTGTATCGAATGACTACGCTAGCCTCGAAGATCTTCCGGTCGGAGCAATTGTGGGTACATCGAGTTTGCGCCGAGAGTCCGTGCTGCGTGCTAAGTTTCCTCATCTCGTGATTCAACCATTACGCGGTAATTTAGATACGCGAATGGGTAAGCTAGATCGTGGCGAATATCAGGCCATCATCTTGGCTGCTGCTGGATTAAAGCGTTTAGGTTTGGAGTCACGCATTCGGGCCTTCTTGCCTTACGATCCCTATACGCCAGCTGCAGGTCAGGGCGCTCTTGGTATTGAAACCTTGAGCAAACATCCCAACATTAAGCAGTGGCTTGATCCATTAAATGACTTGCCCACTTTGTTTGCAGTTTCTGCTGAGCGTATGGTGTCGCGTCAGCTGGGTGGATCTTGTGAAGTGCCCCTCGCTGCGCATGCTGTATGGGATCAAAATCAAATGAACATACGCTCCTTTGTGGCGAGTGTGGATGGCAAAGCCATTTGCTTAGCGCATGGAAGTGGGGTGGTGCAATCTGTTGAAGATGCTGAGGCATTGGGTCTTGTAGTGGCAAAAGACTTGCTATCTCAGGGTGCAGCAGACTTAATTCCCAAGATTTCTAAATAACAGTATTAGCAGCGATGAGTACTAAAACAATCGTCGTTACCAGACCTAGCGGTCAGGCGCGCCAGCTGATTGAAGTACTCACTCGTGCGATTGAGGCAAGCGGCGTCGGTAAGCGTACCCTCCCAGAGATTCTGTCACTCCCCTTGCTAACCATTGTTCCAAAGTCGGACGAACATTTAGCTGACCATATCGCAACTTCTCTGAGCAACGCAGATCTTGCAATCTTTGTAAGCCCTAATGCCATTGAGTGTGTCATGCGTTTGTTGGAGCGAGATTGGCAAGACTTTTCAAAAAAGATTATTCCGATTGGCGTAATGGGTGGCAGTAGTCATCTTGCTTTGAAAAATCACGGCATCGGATCAGAAGACAATCCAACCCCCATCATCATTCCTAAAAATAACGAACAGTGGGACTCTGAGGGTTTGTGGCAAGAACTTCAATCCCTTCAGTCGAATTGGCAGAATAAAAAAGTGGTGATCTTTAAAGGTGAAGGTGGCCGCGATTGGCTCGCCGACACCCTAAGCAAGGCCGGTGCTGTTGTAGAGGCAATCTCTACATATAGTCGAGTGCCCTTGGATATTGATAATCCTGCTTGGCAGCTGGTGCGCGAGATGGATTTGAGTAAATCACTTTGGTTGCTGACTTCATCCGAAGCGGTTCGCTATCTTGGCGAAGTAATAAAAGATCAATTTACGTACAACCTTAATAGCGCTAGCGCTCTTTGTCCACATCACAATATTGCTGATGCTGCGGAGCTGATTGGGTTTGGTGAGGTTTTTACTAGTGAGCCAGGCGATGAAGCCTTGGTGAAGTCAACCTTAGCTTGGCTGACAATCTAAGAGTCAAAGCAAATAACTAGAATTTTGCAGCCTTTAGTAGGGCAGGCAAGAAGATTTCATTTACCAAGATTGGATGACCCTTTAAACGATAGAGAGTGCGTCGTGCCCACAGGGGTGAGCTCAATCCAGTTAGGTGCTTAGAGCACCTTTTCCATAACTCATTACTTTTATCAAGGCGGGCAATATCACGCGGCGGCTTTGCTTTCGAGTGTTTGCGGGTGTTGCTAAACAAGACAGCGCCCAAGGGCTTGGTACCTAAGCGCAAAATTTTGTGATTGCTACCACTTGAACTAAAGGTTGGAATGACGCTGTGTGCCATTACCAAGGGAATGCCATTTGAGCAGAGTAGTACTTCACGCACCCTGCAGCGCCTGAGCTGGAAATGAAAATAGCGACTTTCGTCGCTATTGAGTGATTGAGGGCAGTCACGCAAAACCTGAACTTCCAGTTTTTGCCCAATTGCTTTCTCAATTTTTTGGGTGAGAGACCCGGTGTCGCTTAGCCATGGTTGCCACTCGCGTGGCGCCCGATGGATTTCACCGGAACCGACTCGATTCCATGCAGAACGGAGACGATTACGGCGAATCATTTTTAGCTACCGCTAAAGTTGCGACGTTGACCGCCGGCCTTAGGTTTCGCAAAACGTGGACCACCTGCTGGACGTGAATCACCAGAGCGGGCTGGACGTGAGTCAGCAGAACGCGCAGGACGTGAATCAGCAGAGCGTGCTGGACGTGAGTCGTCTGAACGACCACCAGCATTGCCACCACCTGAACCGCCACCGCCAAAGCGAGACTCTGAACGAGCGCCTGAGCCATAACGACCACCACCGCCGCCACCAGAACGATTGCCACCAAAGCCACCACCAGAACGACCGCCACCACCGCCTGAGCGGCCACCACCAGCGCGACCGCCACCACCGCCACCAAAGCTTGGCTTGGCTTGCGGCTCAAGACCAGCGATGACTGAAGCAACGATATCTTGCTGTGTAAAGCGTTCGATATTGCGGATCTTCGCGCGATCACGATGTTCAACCAAAGTGATAGCAACACCATTACGACCTGCACGACCGGTACGACCGATGCGGTGCGTATAGTCTTCTGGTTTCATTGGCAAGCCAAAGTTAATCACGTGACTAATACGTGGTACATCAATACCGCGAGCCGCTACGTCAGTCGCCACCAAAATCTTGGTGTGACCTTTACGTAAAGACTCAAGGCGACGCATACGCACGGCTTGAGGCATTGCACCGTGAAGGGCAGTAGCTTCATAGCCATTAGCGCGCAAGGTGTCAGCAATTTTTTCGCTCTCAACTTGAGTGCTCGCAAACACAACTGCTTGATCCAAATCAGCATCAGCCAAAATGTGCTCAAGTAACTTATGCTTGTGTGACATGCTGTCAGCCCAATGCAACTTCTGTTCAATGTTGGCATGCTTTTCACCTGCGTGGGCAAGTTCAATACGCTTGGCATCTGTAGTCAACTCGTTTGCTAAAGACATAATCTTTGGCGCGAAAGTTGCAGAGAACATCAAAGTTTGGTTGCGGCCTGCGCAACGCTTATCAATTGCCTCGAGGTCATCAGCAAATCCCATGTCGAGCATGCGATCGGCTTCGTCGATAACGAGTTGTTTTACATCGTCTAAGCGAATTGCTTTGCTATCGCACAAGTCGAGTAAACGACCTGGAGTTGCAACAACTAACAATGCACCTTTCAATGCTTGGATCTGCTTGCCGTAAGGCATGCCACCCATAACAGTTGCAATACGGATACCCTTCATGCCGCGCACTAAATTCACTGCATCGGCGGCAACCTGTTGAGCCAATTCACGAGTAGGGCAGAGCACTAACACTTTAGGTTGTGCGCGACCTGGTACAGGTGAGTTGTTCGGGTTGTCTTCGATGAGTTGATTAATCAAAGGCAATAGAAAGGCTGCGGTTTTACCGCTACCGGTTTGGCTGCTGACCAATAAGTCACCACCAGCTAAGGCTGCAGGAATAACCTGAGCTTGCACAGCAGTAGCTTGGGTATAACCGAGTTCAGCAACGTTTTTGAGGAGTGATGCCGCTAAGGCAAAATTCTGGAATTCAGTTCCAGCGCTCTTTGAGTCTTTCGACTCGATTTTAGTTTCTTTAGAAAAAGTCATGCTATTACACATCCCCTTTAAGGGATGTCTCCGTATGTTGCACCCATGGTTTTTTATAGGGTGCGATGGTCAAAGGCATCGACCATCAGACAAGCGGCAGCGCGTTTTGTGACTTCGGTGTTTATAACTTCTAAACGATACGCTGAAATAGAGCTGGGGGGCGATGAATCAAGTTGCTTAAAAAAGCCTCCTATTATGGCATTTTAAGCACTCGATTACAAGGGTTTTCCCGAATTAATTACGAAATGGGGCTTGAGTGCCTTACCGTCTTGGATTGATGAAACGAGCATTGCTTATTTGCATCTTTATTTCAAATATCGCAACAGCCACTCAGTCATTTTTCCATATGGAGGTCGCGCTGTTTTGCTTCCCTTAAGAAAACTGAGACCCAAGAAGCCGCGCACTTCAAGAATGGACTTTTGATGACTGAAAGTGTCAAAGCCCGCTTTACCGTGATAGCTGCCCATACCACTGTGGCCAATACCGCCAAAAGGTAAATCTTCAATAGCAATATGTAAGAGGGTGTCGTTCACAGTGACGCCGCCAGAACGCGTTTCATCTAAGACGCGTTTCATATTCTTTTTATCCTTACCAAACCAATATAGAGCCAGGGGGCTAGGTTTGTTATTTATATAAGTAATCGCAGCGGAAGTATCTGCAATGGTCACGATCGGCAGAATTGGCCCAAAGATTTCTTCATGAAGGACTCGCGCCTCTTTCGGAACATTGATCAAGGCAATGGGCTCGAATGGTCTTGCACCAGCGCCAGGATTATTCAGCAAAGGAATCACTTTTGCACCGCGTTCCAGTGCGTCACTAACTAGGTGTTGCCAGTATTCCAACTGTCTTTCATCAATTGGACCCGTTAATTCTTCTGGTTTGCTAAATTGCATTTGCGCTGCAGCTTTCAATTCTTGGATGAACGCTTCTTGAATACTTGGCTCAAGCAAAACATAGTCGGGAGCAATGCAGGTTTGTCCACCATTGAGTAACTTGCCATACACAATCGAGGCAGCAGCATCCTCGAGTTTTGCACTCTTATCAATAATCACAGGTGTTGTACCGCCTAGCTCCAAGGTAACTGGCGTGAGATTTTCTGCTGCGGCACGCATCACTTTTTTGCCGATTGTTCCTGAGCCAGTAAAAAAGAGATGATTAAAAGGCAGAGCTACAAATTGCTCAGCAACTTCTGGTCCGCCAGTAGTCACACAGAACTCTGTTGGGTGAAAATACTCTTGAATCAAGCTTGCGATAAATCCCGAGGTGCGTGCACTACGCTCAGAGGGTTTGAGCCAAACACGATTACCAGCAGCAAAAGCAGCAATAGCTGGAATGAGTGCTAGTTGAACCGGATAGTTCCAGGGGCTCAGAATGCCAATTACTCCGAGGGATTGACTTTCAACCCACGCTTGAGAAGCGCCCATGTGAAATGGAGTCTCCCTTTGCTCGGGTTTCATCCATTCCTTGAGGTGCTTCCGGGCGTACTTGCATGACTGATAAATCATCTGGCATTCGGCAAGTCGTGTCTCTACTGGATGGCGAACGCCAAAATCAGCGATGAGGGCTTTACAGATTTTCTCTTCGTTTGCTGCAATCATTTTTTCAATGCGAGCAATTCGATCCAGCCTCACTTCGAGTGTAGGGTTTGGTTCTGCAGCATAGGCTGCCTTCATTTCATCGAGCTGGATAGTAAAGCGGTTCATAGTGTATTAATTGTTGGCAAGCATTTGAATAAGGCATTAGGATAAAGCCATGAAAACACATTTAGATAAAAATGAGCCTGTTTTAGAGCGCGCCACCTTGGGTGGGGGATGTTTTTGGTGTCTTGAAGCGGTTTATCAGCAAATTTCTGGGGTTCGGTCTGTAGTTTCTGGCTATGCCGGGGGCGCAAGACCCAATCCGACCTATGAGGCGGTCTGCACTGGCGTATCTGGCCACGCAGAGATTGTGGATATCATGTTCGATCCGCAAGTGGTTTCCTTTCGAGACTTGCTAGAAATTTTCTTCGTAATTCATGATCCGACTACATTGAACTATCAAGGCAATGATCACGGAACGCAATATCGCTCGGTGATTTTTACTCATAACGAAGAGCAAACTCAGATTGCGCATGAAGTAGTGCAGGAGCTTGAGGATTCTAAAATCTACTCTAATCCCGTCGTGACGCAGATCGATGCTGCGCCAACCATTTATCCAGCAGAAGACTATCACCAGAATTATTTTCAGCAACATCCCAATCAGGGTTATTGCATGGCAGTGGTTGCGCCTAAGCTTGCTAAATTTAGAGCTAAATTTAAATCGTTGATAGCACCCCAATATTCCTGAGGTACTGCAAAAACATTAAGGGGCTAGGCGATTAACCTTCCAGCTAGTTCCCTCTAGCTTGTAATGCATGCGGTCATGCAGTCTAGAGGGGCGACCTTGCCAAAATTCAATCTCAGAAGGGCTTAAGCGATATCCGCCCCAATGCTCTGGGCGTGGAGGTGTATCACCAAACTCGGTTTTAAAGCGCTTTTCTGCTTCTTCCAAGAATTCACGGTTTGGGATAGCGGCACTTTGAGGCGAGGCCCAAGCACCGATTCTAGAGGCGGCTGGACGTGAATGGAAATACTCATCGCTTTCGGCCGCGCTAACTCGCTCCACAACACCCTGAATGCGTACCTGGCGCTCTAATTCATGCCAATGAAAGAGTAAAGCAGCCTGCGGACGAATAGCTAAATCTCGACCTTTTTGACTCTCGTAATTGGTAAAAAAGGTAAAGCCATTTTGATCTGCGCCTTTTAGTAAGACAATACGTGCTGATGGATTTCCAGCTTGGTCAGCGGTTGCCAAGGTCATGGAGTTGGGTTCTGGGCACTCCGCCTTTACGGCTTGATCAAACCAAAGCTTGAAAAGCTGTAGAGGGTCATGAGGAACATCGGTCTCTGAGAGTTGACCAAAGGTATAGTTTTTGCGAAGTTGTGCAATGGAGTCCATTTATTCAGTATAAAGAGAAGCTATGGCAGAAGACAAGGTAGACGGCAGCTTAGAAAATCGACGTTTTGGTGGGGTCTCGCGACTCTACGGGCCGGAGCTGCGTGAACGCTTTCTGAATGCAACGGTAGTGGTGGCAGGTCTAGGGGGCGTTGGTTCTTGGGCTGCAGAGGCTTTGGCGCGCACTGGCATTGGACATCTTGTTCTAATTGATTTTGATCATATTGCCGAGAGCAATACCAATCGACAGTTGCATGCTTTAGAGGGTCAATATGGCAAAGCTAAAGTTGAGGCGATGACCCAACGTATTTTACAAATTAATCCAGAAATTAAGCTAACCGCATATGATGCATTCTTGGAGCCAGAAAATCTTGATCAATTTATTCCAGCAAATGCTTTGGTGTTAGATGCTACTGATTCAGTGCAAACCAAAATTGCTTTATCGGTATGGGCCGTTAAAAATAATCGAGCTCTTGTAATGTGTGGTGCCGCTGGTGGGAAGTCAGATCCAACCTCAGTTCGTTGTGATGATCTATCGCGCACTGAACAAGATGCTTTATTGGCTAAGGTACGTCAAGGGTTGAGACAGGATCATGGCTTTTCTAGAAATCTCAAGAAAAAAATTGGCATTCGTGCGATCTACTCGCATGAGCCACGGACTGGAGCTTCCAGCGGGGGTCTAGCCTGCTCGGGATATGGTTCTACCGTGATGGTCACTGCTGCCTGTGGACTTGCTGCTGCTGCAGAAATTCTGAATCTCATCTCTCTTCAGCAAGTCTTTCTTAAAAAAGCACCAT
Source organism: Burkholderiaceae bacterium (assembly GCA_947380285.1). The sequence continues at coordinate 29,977 of CANCQD010000013.1, forward strand.
AAATCCTTAAGGGGATTCCCTGTAGGACATTACTTATTATCTTGCAGTCAGAAATAATTTATTTCAATCCCTGCATTGATTTAAAAGACATTTCATTTTTCCCTCTGCATAAATTTATTCATTTAATTACTTTAGTAGTTTTTATCCTCTAGTGCTCATTCTCAGTCCTCCCTAGACTTTGCTCCGTTGGTATATCGCCAATGACAATTCGAAAGGAGGTCTCTCTTGCAGACTGAACATACTGGCTTAAAACGCCATCTCAAAGTAAGGCATATTCGTTTGATGGCCTTAGGCTCAACGATAGGCGTGGGATTATTTCTGGGGTCAGCAAGCGCGATTCAGATTGCGGGCCCATCTATCCTTCTGGGTTATTTGCTTGCAGGTATTGTTGCCTTCATTGTCTTGCGCACGCTTGGTGAGATGGCAGTTCATGAGCCTGTTGCAGGTTCGTTTGCGGCATACGCCAACACCTATGTAGGTCCCTTGGCTGGTTATATGGTGGGTTGGGGTTATTGGACCTACTGGATCGTGGTTGGCATTGCTGAAGTGACTGCAGTCGGTATTTATATGGGAATTTGGTTTCCTGAGACACCACAGTGGATCTGGGCACTTTCTTCAATTGTGATGATGGGCTTGATTAATCTTATTGCCGTAAAGGTATTTGGTGAGTTTGAGTTTTGGTTTGCCTTGATCAAGGTGGTGGCGATCGTTGCAATGATTGCACTAGGATTCTCGGTCATCTTATTTGGGTTTACTAACGATTGGCAACCAATTGGTCTGAGTAATTTATGGCAACACGGAGGCTTCTTTCCTAATGGCATTAGCGGGATGTTGCTGTCATTGCAAATGGTCTTGTTTGCCTATGTGGGTATAGAGATGATTGGCTTGTCCGCGGGCGAGGCCGAGAGCCCACAAAAGACTATTCCCATGGCAATTGATTCTTTAGCCTGGCGCATTCTGATTTTCTATATGGGTGCGATCCTAGTAATCTTAGCGATCTTCCCTTGGAATCAAGTGGGCCAGCAAGGTAGCCCTTTTGTGGTGATGTTCGAGCGACTGGGTTTGCGAGAGGCGGCAGGCTTAATTAACTTTGTGGTGATCACAGCAGCACTCTCCTCTTGTAATGCTGGCATCTTTAGTGGCGGACGTTTGTTGTACTCCTTATCGTCCAACGGATACGCTCCCAAATCTTTTGCAAAGCTCTCAAAGTATGGAGTTCCTCATCGTGCTGTTATGACTACGGTCGGGGTGTGCATGTCAGGCGTGGTGTTGAATTACTTTGTGCCTGACAAAGCTTTCCAATACATGATGGCCGCAGTGACTTTTATTGGTTTGATGGTGTGGGTCGCAATTCTCATTACGCAAATCAAGTTCCGACGCTCATTAACTAAATCCCAAGTAGCCGAGTTGGCATATCGCGCACCTTGGTGGCCGTATTCCTCGTGGTTTGCTCTGGCATTTATTAGTTTGGTAGTGGTGCTGATGGGCTTTCATGAGGATGCACGGATCGCCTTAATAGTGGGGCCGTGTTTATTGGGCGTGTATCTCGTGATGTTTTACATCGTGGGCTTACATCGAAAAACAGCAATCAAGCGTGACTTTAAATAATAGGAGATAGCAATGATTATTGGCGTACCTCAAGAGGTAAAAAATAATGAGTTTCGAGTAGGCTTAACGCCGGGTAATGTCAGTGGGCTTTGTAAGCAGGGCCACTCTGTCCTTGTCCAGCGAGGCGCTGGTGAGCAAATTGGCTTAAGTGATGAGGCTTATCGAATTGCCGGAGCCAGTCTAGTGAATAGTGCAGCAGAAGTATTTCACAGGGCGGAGATGATTGTGAAAGTCAAAGAGCCTCAGGCGCAAGAATGCGCCATGTTGCGCGAGGACCAAATTCTGTTTACTTATTTACATCTGGCGCCAGATCCTAAACAAACTAAGGCCTTACTGCAGTCAGGAGCAACTTGTATTGCCTATGAAACTGTTACTGCTATGAATGGTGCTCTGCCGCTATTGGCGCCCATGAGTGAAGTGGCTGGTCGGATGTCGATTCAGGCAGCTGCATCGCATTTAGAAAAAACTAATGGTGGCTTGGGTGTGCTGATGGCTGGCGTTCCTGGTGTCTCACCAGCAAAAATTGTCATACTAGGAGGTGGCGTCGTGGGCCGTAACGCTTTGCAAATGGCAGTCGGCATGGGGGCTGATGTTTGTATCTTTGATCGTGATATTGATCGCTTGCGTCAGATCGATATGTTCTATGGTAATCGCGTTAGAACTTTTTATTCTGATAGTTTGCTGATTGAGCAAGAGGTATGTGAAGCTGATGTCGTAATTGGAGCAGTCTTACTGCCTGGTGCAGCAGCTCCCAAGTTGGTAACGCGCGAAATGATTAAAACAATGAAGCCTGGTTCGGTTGTGGTAGATGTTGCCATTGATCAAGGCGGCTGTTTTGAAACATCCAAACCGACTACGCATGCTGACCCAACTTTTTTGGTGGACGGTGTGCTGCATTATTGTGTGGCCAATATGCCCGGAGCAGTTGCGAGAACATCTACCTTTGCTTTAACCAATGCGACTTATCCGTTTGTTGAGGCTTTGGCAAACCGCGGAGTGATCAAGGCACTCTCAATAGATCATCACTTGCGTAATGGTTTGAGTGTGCACAAAGGGATGCTGACATCAAAGCCGGTTGCAATGGCTCAGGGCCTGGACTATGCACTGGCTGAGGAGCTTTTAGTGGCGTAGCAATATATATCCAAAATGAGTGGGTCCAGTGAGTGCTAGGATTTAAACTATCCCTGACACGCAAAACTTACTGGACCTACTTCATTTATGGATTTTTCAGCCTTAACCCTCTCTGCTGGGGTAGTTGCTCTGGCGGAGATGGGGGATAAAACCCAATTACTCTCATTGATGCTTGCAGCTCGCTATCCCAAGCAGGCGTTAGCCATCATTGCAGGCATCTTTATTGCCACAATCGCAAATCATGCTTGCGCTGCCTTATTGGGTCATTGGCTAACCACCTTGTTGTCACCTGATGTCATGCGTTGGATTTTGGGATTGAGCTTCTTGGGCATTGGTTTGTGGTTATTGGTGCCGGATCATATTGACGATGCGGCTGGCTCTAAGGTTGCTGACAAAGCCATGCAGGTATTTTTGCTAACAGTGGGATTATTCTTTTTGGCTGAGATGGGCGATAAGACGCAAATTGCGACCATTGCCCTGGGCGCCCGCTACGAGGATGTAGTTTCTGTAACAGTTGGCACCACATTGGGGATGATGCTGGCAAATGCCCCTGCCGTCTGGATTGGTCAGAAATTCACGAAACGTATGCCCATTAAGTGGGTGCATGCAGTGGCAGCCGTCACCTTTATTGCAATTGGCTTGGCTACCCTGATATGGGCCTGAGATAGCGAGCCAACCTGTCTGCCAGCCAAGACTTAAAATAGGCTCATGAAAACTGATCTTCCCCAGAGCTTTCGTAGGCTCGAATACCTCCCGCCTGTATATACCTTTGATCAAGTCGAACTCGATATCGCTCTGGATCCAGCGCGAACTATTGTGAAAAGTCGTATTGAGGTTTTGCCAGGCAAAAGTTTTAAGG
>CANCQD010000014.1 GCA_947380285.1 Burkholderiaceae bacterium
TGATTTGGTTCACTTTGAGCTACCTGCCAATCGCTCACATGGTTTGGTTCTGGCCTGGTCCAGATGACATCAAAGATGCTGCATCACTCGAAGCAATTACTGCTCGTGCTGGTTGGTTGTGGCAAAAAGGTGTTCTCGACTTTGCTGGCGGTACTGTTGTGCATATCAATGCTGCGATCGCTGGTTTGGTTGGTTCCTTTGTTATCGGCAAGCGTTTGGGCTACGGTAAAGAGGCAATGAAGCCACATAACTTAGTTTATGTAATGGCTGGTGCTGCCCTCTTGTGGTTCGGCTGGTTTGGTTTCAATGCTGGTTCAGCTCTTGAGGCAAACGGTAGTGCTGCCTTGGCATTCGTGAACACATATTTAGCTACTGCTGCTGCTGTATTAGGCTGGTCAGTTGCTGAGTGGGTTCTCAAAGGTAAGCCATCCATGTTGGGCGCTGCATCTGGTTGCGTAGCAGGTTTAGTTGCAATTACTCCTGCAGCTGGATTTGCCGGTCCAATGGGTTCAATCATCATTGGTTTGGTTGCTGGCGTAGTCTGCCTCTGGGGTGTTACTGGCCTGAAGAAGATTTTGGGCTCAGATGACAGCTTGGACGTATTTGGTGTTCACGGCGTAGGCGGTATTACTGGTGCATTGCTGACTGGTGTATTTGCTGATCCAGCATTGGGTGGCTCTGGTATTTGGGATTATGTGGCTAACGCTGTTGCTCCTGATTACTCGATTGCTAGCCAATTGTGGATCCAAGCTCAAGGCGTGATTACCACCATTATTTGGTCCGGCGTTGTTTCTTTCGTTGCCTTCAAATTGATCGATATCGTGATTGGTTTGCGTGTTAAGGAAGAAGAAGAGCGCGAAGGATTAGATATCAGCTCACACGGTGAGACTGCTTACGAGTCTTAATCAGTATTTACCCCTCACTGGGCGGCCCTGGTTGGCTGCCTAGTTTTAAGCGCGGGATCCTCGGATCCCGCGTCTTTCTTTTAATAATCTTACAATGGTGGAATGGTTCCACATCTCATCACTGCACTCACAGGCCCTTTGCTCGAATTAGAGTCAAAGGTTCTAGAAGCAACCCCAACTATTGAGCGTTGGTTTAGGCTGGAGTGGCAAGAACACACCCCGCCTTTTTACTGTTCAGTGGATTTGCGTAATTCCGGCTTTAAGTTGGCTCCGGTTGACACCAATCTTTTCCCTGGGGGGTTTAACAACCTTTCGCCGCAGATGCTGCCGCTTGCCGTTCAAGCTGCTATGGCTGCCATTGAGAAGATTTGTCCTGAAGCTAAGAATTTATTATTAATTCCTGAGCGCCACACTCGCAATACTTTCTATTTGCAAAATATAGCTCGCTTGTCTTCAATATTGCGTCAAGCCGGATTGAATGTTCGACTAGGCACCTTCTCAGAAGAAATTAAGAAACCTACCTGGATTGAGTTGCCGGATGGCAATCGCCTATTAATGGAGCCGCTTGCCCGATTGGGTCTTAAGAAGCAGCGTTTAGGTCTCAAAGATTTTGATCCTTGCTCGATTCTGTTGAATAACGACTTATCGGCAGGTATCCCTCCGATTCTAGAAAATATCTATGAACAGTACTTGCTGCCTGGCTTGCATGCTGGTTGGCATATCCGTCGCAAATCGAACCACTTTGCTGCATATGAAGAGGTGGCGAAGAAATTTGCCAAAGTGGTTGATATCGATCCATGGATGATTAACCCCTATTTTTCAAGCTGCTCAAATATTAATTTCCACGAGCGCAAAGGTGAAGAAGAGTTACAAACTGCAGTAGAGCAAGTCTTGAAAAAGACCGCTAAGAAATATCGCGAATATGGAATTAAAGAGAAGCCTTATGTAGTTGTGAAGGCAGATGCCGGCACATATGGAATGGGCGTGATGGTCGTGAATGATCCCTCTCAGCTAAAGGGTTTGAATCGTAAAGACCGCAACAAAATGAGTGTGGTCAAGGAAGGCCTTGAAGTTAGTGATGTGCTGATTCAGGAGGGTGTCTATACCTTCGAGAAGGTTAATGAAGCGGTTGCCGAACCAGTGGTGTATATGATCGATCGTTACGTCATCGGTGGTTTCTATCGTGTTCATACTGATCGTGGACCAGATGAAAACCTGAATGCACCAGGAATGCACTTTGTGCCTCTGGCTTTCGAGCAAAACTCAATGCCTGATCTAGGGGCTAAGCCGGGAAGCGCCGCTCCTAATCGCTTCTACTTATATGGTGTAGTTGCTCGCCTAGCGCTACTTGCTGCATCATTGGAGTTAGAGCGTACTGACCCTAATGCCGAAGCTGCATAAATAAAATACTAATCTCTCAATAGAAAAATGAACCTTCTTTTTATTGCGGACCCCCTTGATTCTTTTAAGATTCAAAAAGATTCCACGTTCGCAATGATGCGAGTTGCGCAAGAGGCGGGACATCGTTTGTGGTTTTGCCAAAGTAAAAATGTATTGTGGAGAGATGATTATGTAGTTGCCGATTGCCAGTCTTTGGTAATTAAGCCAAGCTCTACGACTTGGTTTGAACTGGGTGAGATTGAGTCTCGAGCGCTCAACTCTTTTTCTGCGGTCCTAATGCGTACGGATCCGCCATTCGATATTGAATACCTCAATACCACTTGGTTGTTATCAGCAGCAGTTCGCCAGGGCGCAAAAGTATTTAATGAGCCAAGTGCTGTTCGCGATCACTCAGAAAAGCTATCCATTACAGAATTTCCGGATCTTATTCCACCCACTTTAGTTACGCGTGAATTGGCAGCTGTAGAGCGTTTCCATCAAACTCACCGAGATATCGTGATCAAACCCTTAGATGGCATGGGGGGTATGGGCGTATTTAGAGTGGGTGCTGATGGCCTTAATCTTGCAAGCATCGTCGAAACGCTTGGTGAGAATGGCGCCAGAACCTTGATGGCCCAACGTTTTCTTCCTGAAATTACCCAGGGCGATAAGCGCGTGCTTTTAATTGGCGGAGAAGTGGTGCCGTTTGCGCTAGCTCGCATACCTCAGGGTAGCGAAATCCGGGGCAACTTAGCTGCGGGCGGTAAAGGTGTTGCAATGCCCTTAACTGAGACTGAAAAAAGAGTCGCCGAAAAATTAGCGCCGGTTTTAAATCAGCGTGGATTATTCTTAGTGGGATTAGATTTAATTGGTGGCTACCTCACAGAAATTAATGTGACAAGCCCTACTTGTTTTGTTGAAATTACCAATCAAACTGACTTTAATGTCCCGCAATTTTGGTTGACTGCACTAGAGAAAGCATCGGCATAAATATGGTTGGAATTGTCATCGTGGCTCACACACCAGTTGCTAGCGCAATGCTAGGGTTTGCTGAACACGCTTTTGGTGTATTGCCTGAACGAGTTCGTGCGGTGGATATTCCGCCTCATGAAGATACCAGGGCGAGTTTTGATCGAGTGCTCAAGGCTGCTTACGGTGTGAATACGGGTAATGGCGTCCTGATTTTGACGGACGTAATGGGCGCAACCCCTGCCAATGTAGCCTCTAAGCTGGAGGCCCTCGGTCCATTATCGGGATTGAATGCACCCGTAATTGTGCTGGCGGGATTAAACCTCCCGATGCTGATGCGTTGCATCTCTCATCGGGGGGGGAGTTTAGAGGAATTGGCACAGAAAGCGCTTGCTGGCGGACAACACGGCATCTTGCGCTTAGGTGCAAAAGTAAATCAAGAATAAATAAAGGCCCTTACACAATGCCTATCGCAGAAATTGAAATCATTAATAAATTAGGCTTGCATGCTCGTGCATCTGCAAAGCTTTCGCAGTTAGCTGCGCAGTTCCCCTGTGAAATATTCCTGTCACGTAATGGACGTCAAATTAATGCTAAGAGCATTATGGGCGTGATGATGTTGGCAGCAGGAATTGGCAGCACTGTAACCCTTGAGACGGTTGGTGAGAAAGCGGATGAAGCAATGCAAGCGCTCACTGCATTAATTAATGACCGCTTTGGCGAAGGCGAGTAAATAGCATGACTTTTGCTTTGCACGGAATTCCGGTATCAAAAGGCATTGCTATTGGCAGGGCGGTACTGATTTCACGTGCAGCATTAGAGGTGAGTCATCACCTAGTTGAGGCTGGCAAAGAAGAGGCTGAAGCTCAAAAGCTATTGGATGCATTTGATCAGGTTCGTCTAGAGCTTGATCAATTACGCCAGGGATTGCCAAAAGATGCGCCACAAGAGATGGCGGCATTCTTGGATGTACATAGCATGATTTTGGCCGACCCATCTTTGGCTGAAAAGCCCATTAAATTAATTCGTACGCAACGATTAAATGCGGCCTGGGCTTTAACAACTGAACTCAATGATCTTTTGGAGCAATTTGCAGACATCGAGGATACGTATTTAAAAGAGCGTGCCCATGACATTCGCCAGGTTGCTGAGCGCGTCATTAAGGCATTAAATGCCCAGAAAAAAGACGTATTAAATGATTCTGATTTTTTACCCACGACTGATATTGGGGTTGACTCAATCATCGTCGCTCATGATATTGCTCCACACGACATGCTTCGTTTTAAAGAGCATGCGTTTACGGGTTTTGTAACTGATCTTGGTGGCAAGACCTCCCATACTGCTATTGTGGCTCGTAGTATGGAGATTCCTGCGGTAGTGGGTGTGCGGCACGCTAGTGAAATGATTCGTCACGGCGATTGGTTGGTATTAGATGGTGAGCGAGGGGTAGTAGTAGTCGCCCCTGATGAGCAGTTGCTGGCCGAATACCGCAAACTACAAACTCAAGTTTTAAAAGAAGTGCGCAAGCTTCAACAGTTAAAGCATGCAAAAACTGAAACGGCTGACCGTGTTGAGATTGAGTTATTGGCCAATATTGAATTACCAGAAGATGCGATTCAGGCGGTGAAGTTGGGGGCTGTGGGCGTTGGCCTGTTCCGCTCTGAATTTTTATTTATGGACCGCAAGCAGGCTTTGCCGGATGAAGAGCAGCAGTATCAAGAATATCGTCGCGTCGTTGATTTAATGCATGGCTTGCCTGTCAATATTAGAACGATTGACGTTGGTGCAGATAAGGCGCTGGGCGGTGGCGGTGATATTTCGCAAACAGGCACATCCCCATTGGGGTTGCGGGCGATTCGCTGGTCTTTAACAGAACCTGAAATCTTTTTAACGCAACTCAGAGCGATACTGCGCGCATCAGCACATGGTCAGGCGCGCATCATGATTCCAATGTTGGCGCATGCCAAAGAGATTGATGAAACTTTTAGGCTGATTGAAAAAGCCAAGCAGCAATTGCATCAACGTGGAAAAGCATTTAATCCAAACATACAAGTCGGAGCCATGATTGAAATTCCGGCGGCTGCTTTGGTGCTGCCATTATTCATAAATCGATTTGATTTTCTTTCTATTGGTACAAATGACTTAATTCAGTACACATTGGCGATTGATCGGGCAGATCATTCAGTAGCGCATTTATATGATCCTTTGCACCCAGCGATATTAAATTTATTGGCAAATATCATCGAACAAGCTAAGCGCGCAAATGTACCTGTTGCTGTTTGTGGTGAGATGGCTGGAGACCCTACGTTAACAAAGCTTTTGCTTGCATTAGGCCTGACCGATTTTTCAATGCACTTCAGTCAGTTACTGCTGGTTAAGCGCGAGATTCTAAAGGCCAATGTAGGTTTATTAAAAGCGCGTGTATCTAGAGTCTTGAAGGCTTATGAGCCCGAAGAGCAGGTAAAAGCTTTAGAGCGCTTGCTGTCTTAATGACTTAGTGCGTTGCTTAGTGCGTTGCTTAGTGCGTTGCTTAGTGCGTTGCTTAGTGCGTTATTTAGTGTGAGGAGCCGCACACTGAGCACTCAGAATTACGACTAATACGGATTTCATCTATTTGGGTGGTTCGACCATTCCAAAGCAACATACGACCCACTAAGGGCTCTCCAAAACCAATTAGGACTTGTAGTGCTTGAGCTGCTTGCATAGCTCCAATAATGCCCACTAATGGTGAGAAGATGCCCATGCTGGAGCAACTAACTTCTTCAAACTGTTCATTTGGAGAAAAGATGCAGGCATAGCATGGTGAGCTAGGGTCACTTGGATTAAAGACGCTGACTTGACCGTCAAACTGAAGGGCTGATCCTGAGACCAATGGAATTTGATGCTTGACGCAAGCAGCATTAATTAAGTGTCTGGTTGAAAAGTTATCCGTGCAATCTAGGACGACATTAACGCTTGGGAGCAATTCATCCAATAACGAAGCGGTAGCCTTAGCTTGAATGGTTTCAATCTGAATTGTGGAATTGAGCCGTTGAAGAAACTCTTTCCCAGAACTCACTTTACTTTTGCCGACGCTACTTTCATCATGCATGATTTGGCGTTGCAAATTGGTGAGCTCTACATCGTCATGATCTATTAGGGTAATGTGGCCTACGCCTGCTGCAGCGAGATAAGGTGCAGCAGCGCTACCCAGGCCGCCGGCACCTATAACTAATGCGTGTGCAACTAGAAGTTTCTCTTGGCCGGCGACATCAATTTCCTCAAGCAGCAAGTGCCTTGAGTATCGAAGTAACTGCTCGTCATTCATGTGCCAGCCGCAGAGATTAAAAGATTATTCGAGTTTGGATGAAGAGCGCTTCACAGGCTGGCCATTAATAAAAGCCACCGCTTGGGAGAGCATAAAGTCATCAGCACTTCCCAGTTCAGTGGGCTTCTTATTTTTTTCCTTCTCTTTTTCCTCGGGAGTCTTCTTGGCATTTTTTTCTTCAATGCGTTGTAACTCTTCGAGACGACGTTGTTCGCGGTCTTTAATTAGCTTGTCTTCAGCAGATTGCTTATTGCGTAGATGTTTTTCGCTATCAATCTCGCGAGTAATTAATACGTCATCAGGATCGCCATCTTTATTTTGATCGACTGGAATATCTGGCTTAACACCAAAAGCCTGAATCGATTTTCCGCTCGGGGTGTAGTAATAAGCGGTAGTAATCTTCAGCGCAGAGTCATTGGTAAGGGGGCGAACAGTTTGCACTGAGCCTTTACCAAAGGTCGTTTTCCCAATAATGGTTGCGCGCTTGTAGTCCTGAAGTGCGCCAGCCACAATTTCAGAAGCTGAAGCGGAGTAGGCGTTCACCAAAACCACCATAGGCAATTTCTTAAAGATGGCTGGAATACCTGCCAAAGGATCGCCAGGCTCATTGAGGCGATACATGGCTGGGGTGGCATTAAATACCTGTTTTGAATCTGGAGACTGACCTTTAGTGGAAACAATGATCGCGTCAGCTGGCAAGAATGCCGCAGCTACACCTACAGCGCCTTGCAATAATCCACCGCCGTTGTTGCGAAGATCCAGAATGATGCCTTTGAGCTTCGGATCTTGATTGGCAATATCGGTCAATTTCTTAGCAAGATCGGGAACAGTACGCTCTTGAAAACTGGTGATCCTTACCCAAGCTATATCGTTGTCGAGAATTTTTGTTTTGACAGATTGAACTTTAATTTCTGCTCGTGTAATCGTTACTGGAAAGCTTCGTTCTTCACTCTTACGGAACACTGTCAAGGTAATTTTGGTTCCAGGGGTGCCGCGCATGGTACGCACCGCTTTATCTAAAGACATGCCGCGTACAGGTTTGTCATCAAGGCGTGTAATTAAGTCACCCGCCTGAAGGCCTGCGCGCGCAGCAGGGCTGTCTTCAATAGGATTTAGTACTTTAACCACACCATCTTCAGAAGTAATTTCAATTCCGAGGCCCGCAAACTTTCCAGAAGTTTGCTCTTGCATTTCTGAAAAATCTTTTTTATCTAAGAAGGTGGAATGTGGGTCAAGACTACTCACCATGCCTTTAACGGCATCTGTCAATAATTGTTTATCTTCAATAGGCTCAACATACTCGCGCTTAATCTGGGCAAAGACATTGGATAGTGTCCGTAACTCGTCCAAGGGTAGCTGGGTGCTTTGCTGCTGTGCGGTCGCAGAGAGTTGGATTGTGGCTGCCACGCCCGCTATAAGACCGACGGCTATTAGGGCAAAGTTCTTTAGAAATTGGCGCATATCTCTTTTGCTTTAATCCAAATAAAAGTGTTGAATGGGTTTGAGGTTATCGTCTAATTCGTAAACAAGAGGAACGCCATTAGGAACGTTTATCTCCATGATGGCTTCATCAGACAGTTGGTCTAAATACTTAATTAATGAGCGGATGCTATTTCCATGTGCCACTAAGAGAACGCGTTTGCCGGCCTTTAGTGCAGGAGCAATAGACTCATTCCACAATGGCAACACACGCTCAACGTTATCTTTAAGACACTCGCCCAATGGAATATCCGAGGTATTTAGTTTGGAGTAACGAGCATCATTTTTTGGATTACGCTCATCTTCGAACTCAAGCAAGGGTGGACGTACGTCATATGAGCGACGCCAAATATGAACTTGTTCATCACCATACTTCGTTGCTGTCTCTGCTTTATTGAGGCCAGTAAGCGCACCATAGTGACGCTCATTGAGGCGCCAGCTATGAACTACTGGAAGCCACATTAAATCCATGGCGTCTTGGACATGCCAAAGGGTGCGAATGGCGCGCCTTAAAACAGAGGTATAGGCGATATCAAATTCATAGCCTGCTTTACGCAGATTTTCGCCTGCTGCTAAGGCCTGTTCTACGCCTTTAGGGGTTAAGTCAACGTCCGCCCAGCCGGTGAAGCGGTTTTCAAGGTTCCAGGCGGATTCGCCATGACGAATAAGGACAAGTTGTTTCATAGAGCCATTCTATAATCTGATGATGAACTTTCTTACTCAAATTGATAATTTAGCGCTTATTGCCCTTCTGATAGTTTCGGGCATAGCGCTTTTCCTACCCACATTATCTACGCTTATTGGGGGAAAAGGCTTGTCCCCTACAGAAGCGACGATTTGGATTAATCGACGCAAAGCATATGTGCTGGATTTGCGTTCGGAGGAGGATTTCAAAGCAGGGCATCTCCCTAGCGCCAAATTTGCCAATGCCAGTGGTTTAACAGTAGCCATTGAAAAGCTAAAGCTAGATCGCAAACTTCCCGTAATCTTAGTTTGCGAAACGGGCTCCCAATCACGCAAGCTCCTCGCTGAAGCTCAAAAACTAGGATTTGTAGAGGTAGGCACTTTAGATGGCGGTGTGCAGGCTTGGAAAGCAGCAGCTCTGCCGTTGGTGAAGTAAGGAGAAATTGATGCTTCCAGTAACGATGTATAGCACTCAGGTTTGCCCATATTGTGTAATGGCAGAAAAGCTCTTGCTCAAAAAAGGTGTTGCTAATTTGGAAAAGATTTTGATTGATCGCGATCCTGCTCAACGTGAAATCATGATGACGCGAACTGGTCGTCGTACTGTTCCTCAGATTTATATTGGGGACACCCATGTTGGCGGCTATGACGATTTAGTTGCATTGGATCGCGCAGGAAATCTTGATCCTCTATTGGCTTAATACTTAACAGATTTAAAATACAAAGAAAGTTAGCAATGACTGAACAATCTTCTACACCACAAGCAAGCGCCGAAAAAAATAAAGAACCTGGCTTTCGTATTCAGCGAATTTATCTAAAAGATTTATCCCTTGAGCAGCCGAATTCTCCTCAGATTCTATTGGTAGCATCTGAGCCACAAGTCCAGGTAGAGATTGATATTGCTGCCCTTCCTTTGGCTGAGGGGATTTTCGAGGTAGCCTTGAGTTCTACTGTGACTGCCAAGGTTGATTCAAAAGTATTGTTCTTGGTCGAAGCAAAGCAAGCGGGTATTTTTGAATTTAGTAATATTCCTGCTGAGCAAATTGATCCAATGCTTGGCATTACTTGCCCAACGATTTTGTATCCTTACTTGCGTTCAAACATCGCCGACATTATTAGCCGTGCAGGCTTCCAGCCAATTCACCTGAATGATATTAATTTCCACGGTATGTACGAGCATCGTTTGATGCAGGCTCAACAAGAAGCATCAGCAGGCGAAAGCGGATCCGCTGATGAGGGCAAGATTATCCTTCCCCATTAACTCTTAATAGCGAGCCCACAGATCATGAAAGTGACACTGCTTGGTGCTGGCGCTTGGGGAACAGCGATGGCGGCACAGGCCGCTCGCCACCTCCAAGAGGGTGATGTTTGTTTATGGTCGCGCAGTAAAGAGCAGCTAGCAGAGATTCAAGAGAGCGGTGAAAATCATGCTCATCTTTCAGGAATTAAGTTACCTGAAAAACTCAAGTTTGAAGACAACTTTTCTTCCGCAATTAAAAGGCTTTCTAGTAATGATTTGTTGGTTATTGCGACGCCGATGTCAGGGCTTGCAGAAACAATTGAACAAGTTTTAAGGATTGCCGAGCATCCTCTCAACATCATTTGGTTGTGCAAGGGCTTAGAGCCAAATACCGCGTTATTGCCACATCAAGTTGTCGCGCGTGAAAATGAAATCTATTCCCATGGGATAACGCATTCGTATGGTGCATTATCTGGCCCAAGTTTTGCTCGTGAGGTTGGTGCAGGCATGCCTTGCGCCTTAACAGTTGCGAGTAAATCTACAAAACTTTGTGAGACGGTTCAAGCTGCTTTTCACCACGGCAATATGCGCGTGTATTCAAGCGATGATTTGATTGGTGTGGAGTTGGGTGGCGCCATTAAGAATGTCTTGGCGATTGCTGCAGGCATTGGTGATGGCTTGGACTTGGGCCTTAATGCCCGCGCCGCTGTTCTCACACGTGGTTTGGCAGAAATGATGCGCTTAGTGAAGGCTGCGGGCGGTAAATCTGAAACTTGCATGGGTTTAACTGGCGTTGGAGATTTGATCTTGACTGCTACTGGCGACCTATCTCGCAATCGTCGTGTAGGTCTTGAGCTTGCTGCTGGTAAATCATTGCCTGAAATTCTTGCAGGTCTTGGCCATGTTGCCGAGGGCGTGCTTTGTGCTGCTGCTGTTGGAGATTTGGCGAGGCGTTTAGGTGTCGAAATGCCTATTACCGCCATGATGGGTGAGGTGCTGTCAGCTAAATTGAAGCCCCATGATGCCGTTAAAAAGCTGATGGGGCGCGATCCTAAAATCGAATCGTAATCCTTTCAATCGGTTGGCTTTGCTACTGCCCACCTGCAAGGCCATTTTGGCGCCATGCTTCATACACAACAATCGCTACAGTATTCGATAAATTTAAGCTCCGACTACTATCTTGCATTGCTAGACGCATACGATTTCCTGTTGGTATGGAGTCTCTTACTTCATTTGTAATGCCTTTAGTCTCCGAGCCAAATACAAAGTAATCATCTGGAGAGTATTTGCCTTCATGAAATTTTCCTGAACCCTTGGTAGTTAGGGCATAGAGATGTTGAGAATCAGGTTGTTCATCTTTCAAAAACTGCGCCCAATTTTTATGAACTTTTACTCTTGCAAACTCGTGATAGTCTAAACCGGCTCTGCGCAACTTCGCATCTTCCATCGGGAAACCGAGTGGCTCAATTAAATGTAGCTTAGCTCCTGTATTGGCGCACAAGCGAATGATGTTGCCTGTATTGGGCGGAATTTCTGGTTCGAATAAAACAATATTAAACATGTGACACTCTTTAAATTGATCGCATCGCCCTGAGTAGCACCCAATTGATTACGCGAGATACACCATTGTCCTTCAGAACGCGCGCAATTTCATTAAGAGTAGCCCCGCTGGTCATTACATCGTCAAAAATAATAACGGTCTTATTTTGCAGCCTATTAATGGAATTTGCGTCGATATAAAACATTCCTTGAATAGCTAGGTGGCGACTGCTTAGCGTGCTTCCTGCTTGGTGCTCAAAATAATGGTGACGCCGGAGTACATAGGGTGATTTTTGAATATATTTTCCGCAGTGTATCCGTTTGGCAATTTCCCAGCTTTGATTAAAGCCGCGCTGCACTAACTTTTGAATGCTAAGTGGAACTGGTAGTAAATAATCTGCGTAAATGTTTTGCTGCTCTTGGCTAACAAGTAGGTTCCATGTGTTGCTAAGAGCATTAGCAAATGCAATACGTTTTTGATACTTCAATTTATGCAGCGGTTTTTGTAACAATCCATCATATCGATCTAAACAATAGGTTTCATCAAAATGAGGCTGAGTAATTTGACATGGAGAGCAATGCTGCTGAACCAATTCAGAGGCTTGAAGTGCAATGCCACATTGGTAGCAACATTGATAATTAAACAAAGCATCATCCCTTAATGAGCTGAGACACTTATTACAAATTGAGAATTTTTGAAACTCCTGACAAGTAATGCATGCTGTTGGCAAAAGATGCTCGCAAATGGTTTGAAAAATGTTCTCTGGAAATCGCATGGGGCGCTGAGTATACTGAGCCTATGACCCAGCCCATCAGATGGTTACAAGATGAAATTGCAGATCGTATGCTGCAAAAATTGGACATTGTTAAGCTCGATGTAAAAGATATCTTGATCGTGCCGGATTTTGCTGGCAAACATTTAGATATGCTTGCTAAGCGCTTCCCAAAAGCGCGTACTTTTAGCATTACTGAAGCAGGTGTTTCGGGTTTACAAATGTGGCGCGCTAAAGCGCTTAGTAATTGGCGATCTTTATTTGCCAGTAACACCAGTCCTTTGGAGGGCTTCACCTCATCTGGAAGTTTTGATATTCCAGATAATTCTGTTGATTTAGTTTTTAGTGATCTTTTGTTGCAGGATTTACCCGACCCGAAATATTTCCTTCAAGAGTGTTGGCGTGTCCTGCGCGAAGGCGGTTTAATTACATTTAGTTATTTAGGGCCAGACACTGGCAAAGAGTTGCGCTCTCTGGAGCTTCCGGGGTTGCAGCTAAAGAGCTTATTGAGTCCTTGGGATATGCACGATATGGGCGATGCATTGCTTGGGGAGCGCTTTTCTGACCCAGTTATGGATATGGAGTACCTCACCTTGGATTACGAGAAGTCGGCCATATTACTGGCAGATATGAGTGCGCTGAAATTGATGCATTCCACCCCTCCCAAAGCGATTGAAAAAGAGGTTTTGCTGCAAAAAATCACTTTAGAAGTGGTTTATGGACATGCGTGGGCCCTCGGAAAGCACCTTGCAAAGGCAATGGACAACATCGCTTACATTGATCCAAATCAAATTGGGCGCAAGACTAGGTCAGATTCTGCCTAAGTGTAAGTGCTTACTATCATTTAAAGCTCGACCAAGATTGGTTCAGGCTGGGTTAACCAGGTTTGTTCTTGCGCCTAATTAACCCTATAATCACGGCTGGATGTATTGGCTTGAGACCGTTTTTTGGGCAATTTGTGGCATTTTTGCTACTTTGCTCACGACAATAAACAGAGAATAAGATGAATTTATTTGGGAAAGTCACTAGGGCTTCGCTCTATTTCGCAGTAGCTTTTGGCACTGCTTTTGCTCATGCAGCAGAGAATATGCCTGGTGGCCCAGCTGTTAATCAGCTGAATTTTGCGCCTCCTGCCACCAAAATCATGCAAGAAATCCATTGGTTGCATTGGATGATGTTGGTTATTTGTGCAGTGATTTTTATTGGTGTTTTTGGAGTGATGTTCTATTCCATCTTGAAACATCGCAAATCATTAGGTCATAAATCAGCATCTTTTCACGAGAGCACGACGGTTGAAATTATTTGGACAGTTATTCCATTGCTCATCGTTATCGGCATGGCATTGCCTGCAACAAAAACTGTTGTGGCGATGAAAGATACAACTAACTCTGATATCACTATTAAGACCACTGGCTATCAGTGGAAGTGGGGTTACGACTACATCAAAGGCGAAGGTGAGGGCATTAGTTTCGTATCTACTTTGGCCACTTCCCGCGAAGCAATTAATAATCTCGCACCTAAATCAAGCACCTACTTGATGGAAGTCGACAATGAAATGGTTGTGCCTGTAGGCAAGAAAATTCGTTTGATCACTACTGCTAATGACGTTATCCACGCTTGGACTATTCCAGCATTTGGCGTCAAGCAAGATGCGATCCCTGGATTCGTGCGCGACACTTGGTTCAGAGCCGACAAGATTGGCACGTTCCGCGGCCAGTGTTCTGAGCTCTGTGGTGCAGAACATGCTTTCATGCCTATCGTTGTGAGAGTGGTTTCGGAAGAGGACTACACCAAGTGGGTTGCTGAGAAGAAAAAAGAAATGGGCGCTGGGGGCGATGACCCATCTAAGGTTTACACCTTGGAAGAGCAAAAAGAGCGTGGCGCCAAAGTTTATGCAGCAAACTGTGCGGCTTGCCATCAACCAAACGGTAAAGGCGCAGGCGCATTCCCAGCATTGGATGGCAGCAAAGTTGTTAACGGTCCTAAAGCAGGTCAGTACAACATTTTGTTGAACGGTAAAAATGCTATGCCTAAATGGGCTGGCGTAATTTCGGATGGCGATATCGCTGCCGTTATTACCTATACCCGTAATTCATGGGGTAATAAAACGGGCGAAGTAATTCAGACCCAAGAGATTATTACTGCACGCGGCGGCAATTAATTCAAATTAACAAATACAGATAAAAACGAAACCGGAGTAATTCATGAGCACTGTCTCTACTACCCACGATCACGCACACGACCACGCGCATGACGATCACACACCACATGGTTGGCGTCGTTGGTTGTTTGCAACTAACCACAAAGACATCGGCACGATGTATTTGATATTCTCATTTGTTAGCCTATTGGCTGGTGGTGTGATGGCCTTGGGAATTCGTTTGGAATTGTTCCAACCGGGTTTGCAATTCTTGCGCCCAGAGTTTTTCAATCAGCTAACAACCATGCACGGTTTAGTGATGGTATTTGGTGCGATCATGCCGGCATTCGTTGGCTTTGCCAACTGGATGGTGCCATTGCAAATTGGTGCATCTGACATGGCATTTGCTCGCATGAACAACTTTAGCTTCTGGATTCTTCCAGTGGCGGCAACTTTGTTGTTGAGCTCATTCCTCGTTCCTGGCGGTGCTCCTGCAGGTGGTTGGACAATTTACGCGCCTTTGACCTCACAAATGGGCCCTGGTATGGATATGGCTATTTTTGCCCTCCATTTATTGGGTGCTTCTTCCATTATGGGGTCGATCAACATCATCGTCACTATTTTGAATATGCGCGCTCCTGGTATGACGTTGATGAAAATGCCAATGTTCTGCTGGACTTGGTTGATTACTGCTTACTTATTGATTGCTGTGATGCCGGTATTAGCAGGCGCCATTACGATGGTTCTAACTGACCGTCACTTCGGTACTTCTTTCTTCTCCGCTGTTGGCGGTGGTGACCCAGTCATGTTCCAGCATATCTTTTGGTTCTTTGGTCACCCAGAGGTTTACATCATGATTCTTCCTGCATTCGGAATCGTCAGTGAGATCATCCCAACTTTCTCTAGAAAGACCTTGTTTGGTTACAGCTCTATGGTTTATGCAACATCGTCTATTGCGATCTTGTCATTCATTGTTTGGGCTCACCACATGTTTGCAACCGGTATGCCGGTAACTGGTCAACTATTCTTTATGTACGCAACAATGTTGATTGCTGTTCCAACTGGTGTGAAGATTTTTAACTGGGTTGCAACAATGTGGAAAGGTTCAATGACCTTTGAAACTCCAATGTTGTGGGCCATTGGCTTTATCTTCGTATTTACGATGGGTGGCTTTACTGGCTTGATCTTAGCAATGGCGCCAATTGATATTGGCCTGCAAGATACTTACTACGTTGTAGCGCACTTCCACTATGTGTTGGTAGCGGGCTCATTGTTTGCCATGTTTGCCGGTTTCTATTACTGGTGTCCAAAGTGGACAGGCTATATGGCTAGCGAAACTCGCGGCAAGATCCATTTCTGGACTTCCATGATTTTCTTTAACATTACCTTCTTCCCAATGCACTTCCTGGGCTTGGCAGGTATGCCACGTCGCTACGCAGATTATCCAACTCAGTTTGCTGATTTCAATTCGATTGCTTCGATTGGCGCTTTAGGCTTTGGTTTATCACAGGTTTATTTCTTACTATTCGTGGTATTGCCAGCGTATAGCGGTAAAGGTGAAAAAGCACCGATGAAGCCATGGGATGGTGCCAAAGGTCTTGAGTGGACTGTACCGTCACCAGCGCCACATCACACTTTCGAAACTCCGCCTAGTGCAGAGCAAATGCGTGAAGCAGGAATTTAAGTCTTCAGAGAAGCAAGCCCTTGCTGCGAATAATCGCAGGATGGGCTTTATTCTTTTGACAGTTGTTGTGACATTTTTTATAGGTATTGTGATCAAACGGAGTATGTTGGGTTAATCCTGCGATGACGATGGTTTCAACTCAATCACTGAATCGCCAAATTTTATTAAAGCTCTTAATTGCAGCAGTAATGATGTTTGGTTTTGGTTACGCTTTGGTTCCGATGTACAAGGCCTTGTGTGAGGTCACTGGAATTAATGTAGTGACGAGTAAGAACGATTATGGTGTAAGAGCCTTTAGTCCCAATAAGGTAGGCAATACCCAGGTTAACTATGCTCGTACAGTGACGATTGAGTTTGATTCAAATAGTCGTGGCCCGTTTACGTTTAAGCCGGTGAAGAATTTTTTAGAAGTGCATCCGGGTGAAATGACTGAGATTGTTTATGAGGTAACCAATAATCTTGGGCGCACTGTGCGTGCACAGGCAATACCGAGTTACGCACCAAAGAGTGCGACGGAGTTTTTTACGAAATTAGAGTGTTTTTGTTTTCAGGAGCAAACACTAGCAGCAAATGAAACAAAAAAGATGCCGGTAGTCTTTGTGATTGATGCAGGTTTACCGGATGATGTAAAAACAATTACTTTGTCATATACCTTCTTTGAGTTGGGCTTAGGCGGTACGCCACCGGCCCCTAAATCGAAAGTGGTTTCATGAAAAAGAAAAGTAGTTTTATGCAGTCTATGAAAGCCGTGATGTGGGGCTTTTTGGGTGTGCGTAAGAAAGCAGGTTTGCAGGAAGATGTTGCTTCATTAAGTTTTGTGCACATTATCATTGCAGGAGTTATTGGCGCCGTGATTTTTATGGGCGTCCTCCTGTTGATAGTGAAAGTAGTTGTGTCCCATTGATTATTTTTTGATTTAATAGAGAGAATAAGATGTCATCTAATTCAACCCCATACTATTTCGTCCCTGGACTATCTAGACATCCAGCAATGGCCGCCTTAGGCTTGATTGCTTTTGCCTTTGGTATCTCTGGGTGGGTAAATCATGCTTCTTGGGGCGGCCCCTTGACCCTTGCGGGTGTGGCATGGGTTCTGTATGTGCTCTATAACTGGTTCGGCGACACGATTGCAGAGTCAAATGCTGGTATGAATGGTGTCAACGTAGACATTTCTTATCGCTGGTCGATGGCCTGGTTCATCTTCTCTGAAATCATGTTCTTCGGCGCTTTCTTTGCAGCTCTCTTCTATGCGCGCAATATTGCAATGCCTTGGATGGGTGATGTTGAGAGCAAATTGATTTGGCCTAATTTCCAGGCTGTTTGGCCAAATGATGGCCCTGCTGGTTTGGTTGAGAAATTCACAACTATGGGTCCTTGGCCCATTCCAACTATTAATACATTGTTGCTATTGAGCTCTGGTGTGACTATTACTATTGCTCACCATGCATTAGTAGAAAATCACATGAAAAAAGCCATCATTGGCTTGGCTGCAACGGTTGGCTTGGGTGCTGTCTTCTTGGGCTTCCAAGTTTATGAGTACTACCATGCGTACCATGCCTTGAACTTGAAGCTGACTTCAGGTATTTATGGCTCTACATTCTTCATGTTGACTGGCTTCCATGGTTTCCACGTGTTCCTTGGTGGCACCATGCTGGCGATTGTGTTGCGTCGTATGATTCGTGGTGACTTTACTTCTAAGCATCACTTTGCATTCGAGGGTGCTGCTTGGTACTGGCACTTCGTTGACGTAGTCTGGCTGGGGCTTTACATCGCTGTTTATTGGATGTAATTCAATAAAAATCGGGGCTTAAAGCCCCGATTTGTTTTTAAGTGCTCATTTATGGGTGCACTTTTTAATTGGTGCCTACTTTAATACCGGTAGCTTCAATCAGGCCAAAATAATGGGCCAGGAGAATTCCCAGAAATAAGGCGATAGATAAGCCAATACGCAGCATGAGCGAGTGAACCATTCTCGAGCTATTGCCCCTATCTTTCATCATGTAATACAAGGCTGATCCTAAGCTAAAAACAATCATTAGTAGGACAATCGGAATAAGCCACTTCATCTCAAATCCTTATTTTTAAATCTCTTGAATAGTCTTTTTACTGCCCTCATTGCTAAGCGCATAGTTGCTACTTTATCAGCCTTGCTAGTCGTTGCTATCGGCTGTAGTGCTGGTATTTGGCAGCTGAGTAGGGCCGAGACCAAAATTGCTTTAGCAGCCACTTTACTGGCTAGGCAGAAAATGCCTATCTTGAGCGCAAATGTAGGTTCTTTGACATTAGAAGAGGCGAGTGAGCGCCGCATGATTGCCCGTGGACAATATATTCCAGAGTCAGCTATTTGGTTAGATAACCGACCAAGACCTATTCCTCCAAGCGGTAGTTCTTCAGCGCAGTCCGGTTTTTACCTCCTGATGCCCTTGAAGCTGGAGGGCAAGGATGAGGTTCTTTGGGTAAACCGGGGTTGGGCGCCTCGCAATAACGAAAATCGTGAGACTTTGCCGCCCGTGCAAACTCCAAATAAGGTGGTCAATATTGAAGGCATTGTATTTGCTCACCCCGGCAAGGTATTTGAGTTGGGTAGCAACAAGATCACTGCGGATGTTAGCAGACCTAGGATCGAGCAAAACTTTGATTTAACCGCTGAAGTTAAGCTGCATAGTTGGAATCAAGCCCCCTTTATCTTGCGTGAGGTAGAGGTTGGCAGAGAGGATGGCTTGCTGCGTGATTGGGCGCCCCTGACAAGTGGAGTCGATCGCCATTATGCTTATGCATTCCAGTGGTTTGCCTTGGCTTTTTCTGGATTTTTATTTTGGTTGGTAAGCGGTCTGCGGCAATATAAACTGCGGGGTTTTGCGAATGGGGATCAAGGGTGAGTGATAAAGAGTTATTAATTCCAGCATCACAGATAGATGCATCTGCTATTAATGCGCGCACGCGTCGCGGACGCATTCAGATGTTGTTGTTGTTGCTTGCTTGCGCCTCTCCGGTTATAGCCTCATATTTTGCCTATTACGTTATTAAGCCAGAGGGCGGTAAAACGAATTTGGGCACGCTCGTTTATCCAGCGCAAGAGTTTAATGCCGCATGGCTTGATGTGCCGGTTAAAGGTAAGTGGACTCTTTTAATTGCTCGTCCAGCCGGTGAGTGCCAAATAAAAGACGAGAAATGTATTGAGGCATTATTTCTGATGCGTCAAACAAGAGTGGCTATGGGTAGAGAAAGCGGACGCTTACAGCTGATCTGGGTCAATACAGATGGCAAGCTTGTTGATCCTGAAGTTACCAAGATTTATGATGAGAAAGTAGCCGGTCTCAAAATAGTAGATCTACCAGAGGATCCGAAGGCCAAGACTGAATTTGAGGCTTGGTTGAATAAAGAAGGGGCAGGAGAACAGATTCAATTGATCGATCCGAGCCCAGCAAAGATGATGTATTTCCCAGTGACAAATTCCCCTAAAGAATTTTCCAGCATGAAAAAAGACTTGGAAAAGCTTTTGAAGTTAAATCACAAGGGCGAGAATTTGTAATGCCAAGTTTGATTTTGTTTCTGGAGTTAGCGGCAATCGCAACGGTTTTTGCAGGCCTACCGCTACTCTATGTTTGGAGAAAGCCAGGTTATGATTTTTTCCAAAAACTGAATTGGATATTGGTCTTCATGACTTTTGATCTGATTGTGTTTGGTGCGTTTACGCGCCTCACGGATTCTGGGTTGGGTTGTCCTGATTGGCCTGGATGCTATGGAACTTCCAATCCTCTTCACGCGCTAAGCGATATTCAACAGGCCGAAAACGCCTTGCCAACAGGTCCTGTAACAGTCATTAAGGCTTGGATTGAGATGATTCACCGCTATTTGGCGATGACAGTAGGCGCCTTGATTTTGGTGCAAGTAGCTATTGCATTTACCAGGCTGAAATCTTTAGGCAAGAATCCCTTGCTTGGTAGCTTTGGCTTACTTTTATTGGTCTGCGTTCAAGGTGCATTTGGCGCTTGGACAGTCACCCTCAAGTTACAGCCGATCATCGTTACTATTCACTTGATGTTGGCTTTGGTCTTGCTTGCTGGTTTAACGGTCTATGCGCAGCAATCATGGGAAAGCAAGTCTTCTACTGTGCGCTCAATTCGAATCCGACCACTTTCTGCACAACTGCTTTCTCTTTCTTTCATCGTTTTATTTATTCAGATTTTCTTGGGAGCCTGGGTGAGCACTAATTACGCCGTCTTGGCATGCCCAGATTTTCCGACTTGTTTGGGAAGCGCTTGGCCAGAGACCAATTGGAGTGAGGGTTTTACTCTTTGGCGTCAATTAGGTCTAAATGCTCAGGGAGAATTTATCTCTCCAGTCGCTCTGCAAACTATTCATTGGGCCCATCGGCTATTGGCAATACTGGTATTGGCAGTGCTTGGTGCTTTAGGACTGAAGGCCCTGCAGCTTGCAACACCTGTCTTATCAAGCCTTAGCCACCTGGCTAAGCTTTTGCTAGGTGTGCTTTCCTTGCAGGTAATTACTGGCGTTTCTAATGTGGTGTTTCAGTGGCCCCTATTCGCTGCTTTATTGCACACCGCTGGGTCTGCCGCTTTGGTATTCTGTTTGGTCAGAATGAGTTATTGGGCATCTTGGAAGCCTTTCATGCAAAAGAAGATGGCATAAATATGAGTTCTCCTCAAGCAAACGCACCGGTAGCTATGCCACGTTGGCGTCAATATTGGGTTTTAACCAAGCCAAGAGTGACTCAGCTCGCCGTTTTTTGTGCGGTCATTGGAATGTTCTTGGCAACACCTGGGATGGTTTCCTACCCAGTGCTCTTTGGCGGCATTGTTGGTATTTGGCTTTTAGCCAGCGCCGCATTTGCAGTGAACTGTTTGATTGAACAGGCTGTTGATGCAAAGATGAAGCGCACTGCTTGGCGCCCATCCGCGACAGGCGAAGTTACACCATTTCATATTATTGTTTTCTCAATTGTTCTGGGGTCGCTCGGAATGATTATTTTGTGGAATTTTTGCAATCCTTTAACAATGTGGCTAACACTTGCTACTTTTGTTGGGTATGCAGTGATTTATACGTGGCTACTAAAGCCTGCCACGCCCCAAAATATTGTGATTGGCGGTTTGTCTGGTGCTATGCCACCAGCGCTAGGTTGGGCAGCAGTAACTAATACGCTTTCTGCAGAAGCCTGGCTTTTGGTTTTGATTATTTTTGTTTGGACCCCTCCACATTTCTGGGCACTGGCTTTATATCGTCGTGATGACTATGTTCAATCGGGCTTACCGATGCTGCCTGTAACGCACGGAGAGCGCTTTACGCTACTCAATATAGTGCTTTATACCTTGATATTAATTGCTGCTACTATGCTGCCCTATATCTATGGCATGAGCGGTCTTGTCTATTTAATAGCGGCAATTATTTTGGGCTTATTGTTCCTAGCCTATGTCGTTGCGCTATTTATTTCATACACCGATGCTTTGGCCAAAAAGACCTTCCGCTTTTCCATTACCTATCTTTCGCTACTCTTCGCGGCACTCTTGGTAGACCATTATTTCCTCTGAGATTAATATGAATTTTCTGCGCATTTGCTTTCTAGCAATTCTTTGTTTTGTATTGACTGCTTGCAGCCCAAAGCCAGAGTTTAAAAATATTGATATCACTGGCAGCACAGCCTTTGGTAAAGACTTTAGCTTGCCCGATCCTGATGGTAAGGTAAGGACTTTGGCGGACTTTAAGGGTAAGGTTGTGGTGATGTTTTTTGGCTATACCCAGTGTCCCGATATCTGCCCAACGACATTGACGGAGATGCAACAAGTCATGACTCTTCTTGGCCCTCAGTCAGATAAGGTGCAGGTCCTTTTTGTCACGGTGGACCCAGAGCGCGATACTGCTGAGATTCTCAAGCAGTACGTTCCCGCATTTGATCCCCGTTTCTTGGGCTTGCGCCCTGCAGATGAGGCTGCCTTGGAGAAAGTGACTAAAGACTTTAAGATTTATTACAAGAAAGTGCCCGGAAGTAAACCAGGTTCTTACACAATGGATCACACAGCAGGTAGCTATGCATTTGATCCCGAGGGTCACTTACGCTTGTATATCAAGCACGCCCAAGGCCCAGAAACCTTGGCGCATGACTTAAAAGAATTGCTGAAGTAAAAAAGTAAGCAGTTTGTTGCTTATGCTTCTTAGGCTGCCTGCAACAAGCTACGCATCTTTTTGAGAGCGGCAGTTTCAATTTGGCGAACGCGTTCTGCTGAGATACCATATTCACTAGCTAAATCATGCAATGTCTTAGTGCCATTGCCTTCAGCATCCATCGCCAACCAACGAGATTGCACGATGTTACGGCTACGCTCATCTAAAGCCATGAGTGCTTGATCTAACTTAGGACCTTGAAGTGCATCTTCCTCAGCGCTGGCAATACGCGCAGTAGGCTCTTGAGAGCTATCTGCTAGCCATTGAATGGGAGCGTAAGCTGACTCATCATCGCTATCATCACCATCGAGTGCAATGTCTCCACCAGCAAGGCGCATTTCCATTTCTTTAACGTCAGAACCTTTGACATCAAGGGCTTTAGCTAAAGCCTCTATTTCACTTGGGGTAAGCGCACTTAAGGTTGGTTTGTTGCTGCGTAAATTAAAGAACAGCTTACGTTGAGCCTTAGTTGTTGCAGTTTTTACTAGGCGCCAATTCTTGAGAATGTACTCATGAATCTCTGCTTTGATCCAATGAATTGCATAAGACACTAAACGGGCACCATTGTTTGGATCATAGCGTTTCACGGCTTTCATCAAGCCAATATTGCCTTCTTGAATTAAGTCGGCATGTGGAATGCCATAACCAAGATATTGACGAGCAACAGATACCACCAAACGTAAATGCGAGAGCACTAAAGTTTTAGCGGCATCTACATTTTCTGTGCGGCGAAACTCCTGCGCAAGATGTAACTCTTCCGCAGCGCTGAGCATCGGTACGCGATTAACGTACGCAATGTATGAATCGAGTGTGCCAACCCCAAGAGTTGGCAGCATTGGAAATGCAGACGCCGCCGCAGTCTGCGCGACTGGCAGCGTTTGCAAATTCGGTTTGTCAGATTTCTTTTGAACCATTTTTTTTATCAATGTAGGGTGTTATTAAATATCTATTTTAGCACTCTTGTCAAGAGAGTGCTAATGGATTTATAGATCTATAAGCTATTGATTTAATTGAATAATTCTAAAGAATATTGCCCTGCTGTAAAGGGAGCTAAATCATCAATCCCCTCACCTTTGCCAAGTGCTAAAACAGCGGGTTTTGGACCTTCTTGGATTGTGTGGGCTAGGGCGCAGATCACTCCACCCTTGGCAGTGCCATCGAGCTTGGTAACAATGATTCCAGTAAGACCAAGAGCAGTATGAAAGGCCTTTACTTGGCTTAAGCCGTTTTGCCCTGTATTGCCATCTAAAACTAAAAGCGTGTGATGAGGCGCCCCTGGAAGAGCTTTACCAATGACGCGCTTTACTTTCTTGAGCTCTTCCATGAGATTGTCTTGGGTAGCAAGACGACCTGCGGTATCGATAATGAGGATGTCATTCTTGCGAGAGATGGCAGCATGAATTGCATCGTGAGCAACAGCGGCAGCATCACCACCTTCTTGGGCGATGACATCAACCTGATTGCGTCCACCCCATTCCTGAAGCTGATTACGTGCCGCAGCTCTGAAGGTGTCGCCAGCCGCCAAAAGCACCGATTTGCCTTGAGACTGAAAGAGTCGGCAGAGTTTGCCGATAGTTGTGGTCTTACCGGCACCATTTACCCCTACAACCAGCCATACCTCTGGTGTATTGAGCTTCTGGCTGCTAAATAAGGGGTTTGGTGTGGCTTCAATTGCAGTTAATAATGAACTAACCTCTTCAATGAGGAGTGCTTGCAGTTCTTCTGGGCTAGAGGCCTTTTCGGACTTTGCAGCCTTTCGGAGCTTGTTCATTAATTGTTCGGTCGTGGGTAGACCCACATCACTTTGAATGAGTGATTCTTCTAGCGTTTCAAACCAAGATTCATCAATTTTGCTTGATTTGAAAAGGGATCCAAGGGTTTTACTTAAGCCGAACATAATCGATACAATTTAAAACTTGCATCTTATCAATTTAATTCTAGGGAAATGGTGATTTAGCAGATGCTTTCCAATTTACTCCGAATTTCCTTTCTATTCTTCGTATTTACTCAGCTTGCTTGGGCTGCTGGCCCTAGCTCAGGGGATACCCATGAGTATCAGTTGAGTAATGGACTCAAATTGATTATGAGGGAAGATCATCGCGCACCCACGGTCGCGCATATGGTTTGGTATCGAGCCGGCTCAATGGATGAAGTAAATGGTAAGACTGGGGTTGCCCATGTGCTTGAACACATGATGTTTAAAGGCACCGATAAAGTGAAGGCGGGCGAATTCTCTCGCTTAGTAGCCGCCGTAGGTGGGCGTGAAAATGCATTTACCTCGCGTGATTACACCGCTTACTTTCAGCAAGTTGAAAAATCAAAACTAGAAGATGTCATCAGGCTTGAAGCAGATCGTATGTCTAACCTCAATTTTGATGATGCGGAGTTCTTAAAAGAAATTCAAGTCATCATGGAAGAGCGTCGTTTACGAACAGAAGACAATCCAAGTAGTTTGCTCAATGAATCATTAATGGCAACTGCTTATATGAGTTCTCCATATCGCCACCCAGTCATTGGCTGGATGAATGATTTGCAAAATATGAAGGCATCTGATGCGCGAGATTGGTATCGCAGTTGGTATGCTCCAAACAACGCAACAGTAGTCATTACTGGCGATGTGGATGCAAAAAAAGTTTTAGGCCTGGTAGAAAAATATTATGGCTTAGCCAGTGCTCATGAATTACCAGTTCGTAAGCCACAAATTGAGCCGCCGCAAAAAGGTATTAAGCAGACTCAGGTTAAGGCATCCGCTGATAGTGCCCAATTGACTATGGCTTGGAAGGTGCCCCGTTTAGAGCCTGGGAAGCTTGATGAGTCTGAGCCCTATGCTCTAGAGCTCCTGACAGCAGTGCTTGATGGTTATGACAATGCGCGCTTAAATCGCGTCCTCGTTAAGCAGGAAAAGGTGGTGAATGATGTTGGCGTGGGTTACGACATGATCTCTCGTGGCCCTGAGTTATTTCTAATTAGTACAACGATGGCCAAAGGAAAAACAGTTGACCAGGCGCAGGCCAGTATTCGAAAGGCGCTTGATGAATTAAAGCAAAAAGGGATTTTAGAGTCTGAGCTTAAGAGAATTAAGGTGCGCATTCTGTCTGAACAAATCTATAAGCGCGACTCTATTTTTGGTCAAGCAATGGAAATTGGCAGCACTGAGATGGCAGGATTTTCTTGGAAAGATATTGATTACATACTGGAGAAAATGCAAACCATTACGCCTGAGCAAGTTCAGGCGGTAGCAAAAAAATATCTGGTTGATGATGGCTTAACAATTGCCGTATTAGATCCGCAGGCTCGCCAATCAGTAAGTAAGGAGGGTAAGTAATGAATTTCATTATTAAGAGTATTTCATTCTCCCTCTTTGCTTTTAGCTTCCTTGGAAATGCACACGCCATCTTGCCCATCGAGAAGTTAGATTCTGATAAAGGCGCTAAAGCCTATTTAGTTCAAACCAAAGCTTTGCCGATGGTAGATATTGAGGTCAGTATTGATGCTGGCGATCTCTATGACCCTGTGGGTAAGAGTGGTCTTGCCGATATGGCAGCAGGCTTGATGAATTATGGGGTGAGGAGTAATAAAGGTGTTCTCACTGAGGCGCAAATTGCAGATGAAATCGCGGATTTAGGTGCGAATATTGGCTTGTCAGTAGGTGGTGAGCGCGCCATCTTGCGTATTCGTAGTCTGAGTAGAAAAGATTTACGCGATAGAGCCGTACAACTAGCTTCGGCTATGTTGAGTGCGCCTACATATGATTCGAAAATTATTGAGCGTGAGAAGCAAAGGACAATTACCAGTTTGCTAGAGGCAGAAACAAAACCCGAGTTTGTTCTCGAGCGTCGTTTTAAAAAAGCAGTCTACGGTAAATATCCTTTAGCCAACCTGCCAACAGTGCAATCTATTGGCGCTGTAAATGCAAATGATTTGCGAGAATTTCATCGCCAGTTTTACCGCGGTGATCGCATGATTGTAAGTATTGTTGGTGATGTTGATCGCGCTCAAGCAAATGAAATAGTCCAGACTTTATTAAAACAGATTCCCCAATCAGGCCAAGCTATTGTGAAACTACCTGAACTTGAGCGCTCTCCTATAGAGCCTTTGGTGCAGAGGGAAATTTATATTCCATTCGATTCACAACAAGCTCATATTGCGATGGGGATGACAGCAGTAGCCCGCAACAACCCTGATTACTTTCCTTTGCTTGTGGGTAACTACATTTTGGGCGGCGGCGGTTTTGTATCTCGCTTGATGTCTGAGGTGCGAGAGAGGCGCGGTCTTGCTTATAGCGTGTTTAGTTACTTTGCACCCGGAAAAGA
This sequence comes from Burkholderiaceae bacterium, assembly GCA_947380285.1. The sequence continues at coordinate 26,593 of CANCQD010000014.1, forward strand.
TAACGGTATTTTTCAGGCGGGCTTGCAAACCAAGAGTGACCAAGCTAAGCTGGCTCTAGAAGTGATGAGTACAACGATCTCTCAATTTATTGCCGATGGACCTACTCAGTCTGAGCTGGTTGCTGCTAAAGCAAATTTAGTGAATGGTTATCCACTGCGCATTGATAACAATCGCAAGTTATTGGACAACGTATCTTCAATCGCATGGAATGACTTACCTCTGGATACGATGGATGTTTGGACTAAGCAAGTTGAGGCGGTTACTTTGGAACAGGTAAATGCCGCATTCAAAAAATATCTTGCAATGGATCGTATGAAGATTGTTGTGCTGGGAGCAAAAAAATAAATAAATCGACCAAGACTTTAAAGACTGAGCTACCGAAGAAGGTTCGCATCATTGGTGGTAACTGGAGAAGTCGTTTACTAACAGTTCTGGACCTTCCTGGATTACGACCTACAACCGATCGTATCCGCGAAACTTTATTTAATTGGTTAGGACAGGATTTAACGGGTTTGTGTTGCTTAGATCTTTTTGCCGGTACCGGTGCTTTAGGTTTTGAGGCTGCCTCAAGAGGCGCCTTATTGGTAGTGTTGCTGGAGAAGGATAAAAAGGCTTGTGCAAATTTGAGCGCTAATTTTGCTGCATTACAGTCATCCCCAGCTGCTGGGCAAGTAGAAATCTTGCAACGAGATAGCCTTGAATTTTTGAAACAGCTGGCAGATCATTCTAGTAATTTAATTTTTATTGATCCTCCATTTGAGGATTCGAGCCTATTGGATCGGGCGGTAATTGAGGCTGGTAGGGTATGCGATGACTCTTCAGGCGGTGGAATTTATGTGGAATTTCCCTCCAGCCGTCTTCGTGAGGAGGTAGAAGCCCTACTGCCGGACTGGCATTGTGGAAAGTACTTAGAGGCCGGTCAAGTAAAAGCCTGTCTATTTCGGAGTGGAAAAGGCTAAACTCTTGCCTGTAGCAGATAAAGCCATAGGAACGTTATGACAGTTGCCGTATACCCTGGAACATTTGATCCATTTACTCGTGGTCACGAGGACTTGGTGCGTCGTGCATCGAGCATTTTTAAAGAGTTGATTGTGGGCGTTGCGGATAGTCGTAGTAAGCGCCCGTTCTTTACTTTGGAAGAGCGTATTGATATTGCGAGGGAAGTCCTTGGTCACTACCCCAATGTGAAAGTCGTTGGCTTTACTGGACTATTAAAAGATTTCGCACGTGAGCATAATGCGCGCGTGATTGTCCGCGGTTTACGTGCGGTATCCGATTTTGAATATGAGTTCCAAATGGCTGGCATGAATCGCTACCTGCTTCCTGATGTTGAAACTTTGTTCTTGACCCCATCTGATCAATATCAATTTATTTCTGGCACCTTCGTGCGTGAGATTGCTTCGATGGGTGGCGACGTGAGTAAATTTGTTTTTCCATCAGTGGAAAAATGGCTAGTCAAGAAAATTGCTTCCGGCACTCAGAATAAAGAGTGAGATTGGTAAGTAAACCATGGCTTTAATGATCACGGACGAATGCATCAACTGCGATGTGTGCGAGCCGGAATGTCCGAATGATGCGATCTACATGGGTCTGGAGATTTATGAAATCAATCCTGATAAATGTACTGAATGCGTAGGGCATTATGATGCACCTCAGTGTCGCCAGGTATGCCCAGTAGACTGCATTCCATTTAATCCCAAGCACACTGAAACCCAAGAGCAACTGATGGTGAAGTTCAAGCTTTTAACTGCCAATAAAAAGACTAAAACGGCTTAACTAAGTGGTTTAGTTCAGCCCTTAGCTCTTGGAGTGCAACTCCATCATGGCGGTTTGGGTATCGCCCTTTAAAAAGAGCGGCAAAATTTGTAGACTATTCTCAATGCTGACATCAATAAATTTTTGTTCGGCTAATTGAGGTCTACGCAACACATAATCTGCAACATCCATGGGGCGTCCGTCACCAGCTAAATCTCTGGGATGGCCAATGCCGAGGCGTAAGCGCCAATAATCTGGAGTACTCAAGTGTGCCTGGATATCTTTTAAGCCATTATGGCCGCCAGTACCTCCGCCTAGCTTCAGGCGCGCAGTACCCGGCTTCAAATCAAGCTCATCTTGTACTACCAAAATATCTGCAGGGGTTATTTTATGAAACCGGCACAGTGCTCCAACGGATTGCCCGCTGAGGTTCATGTAAGTGTTGGGCTTTAGTAAATAAAGATCTTCACCCTCCCATTTGGCTTTAGCCACTTTGCCATGAAAGCGCTTTTCAGATTCAAAGCGAGCGTTTAATTGTTTTGCTAGGGCATCAACAAACCAGAAGCCAGCATTGTGCCGATCTGCTTGGTGTTCATCTCCAGGGTTGCCTAGGCCAACAATTAATTTAGTCATGCTGAGAGTTTAAAGATATAAAAGTATTTCGCCAAAAAGAATTCGAGATTGAGGAGGCGGAAAAAAGAAAGCCCGCTTGCGCGGGCCTTCTTGTACAAGCGATTGAGCTAAATGATTAAGCTTTATCCTTTGCTGCATCGGCCGCAGGAGCTGCCGCAGCTGGTGCCGCAGGAGCTGCTTCAGTATCAGCAGATTTAACGGCAGGAATACGTGCGTTAGCAAGAACTGGGTTCTCTTGCTCAATATGCAATACCAAAGAAACGCCTTTTGGCAATGCAAGATCCTTAGCGTGAACGCCATGACCAACTTCAATCTTAGACAAGTCCACCTCAATGAACTCTGGCAAGTCTGCAGGTAAGCAGGAAACTTCAAGTTCAGTAAGGATGTGGCTAATAACAGCGCCTTGCAATTTCACAGCAGCTGACGTGTCAGCATTCGTGAAGTGCAATGGAACGCGCATGTGAACTTTCTCAGTCGCGGATACGCGCTGAAAGTCAATGTGCAATACCAATGGCTTAAATGGGTGCATTTGGTAATCACGCAACAACACTTTTTGTGTCTTGCCACTAATTTCCAAATCCAAAATGGATGAGTGGAATGCTTCCTTGCGGAGAGCATGGAACAACGCGTTATGGTCTAACTCGATGACCAAGGCTGGATCTTTACTACCGTAAACGATTCCCGGAGTTTTTCCGGAATTGCGCAGACGGCGGCTCGCACCCGTTCCCTGTACGCTTCTTTCAAAGGCTACTACTTTCATGATGAATTCCCTAGTTAAGGTTAATTTCCGTTCGCGACCAAACAGAAAAGCCTTCGATTATATCGTGGGAATGAACGTTTTTGCCTACAAAAGGCTTAAAACTGCCAAAAACCAGGGTAAAACGTTGATTTTTGGCTTATTCAGCAAACATGGACATCACTGAATCACCTTTGCTAATGCGGGAAAGGGTTTCAGCGAGGATAGGGGCAACGCTCAATTGGCGAATTTTTGACACTTTCATTGCCTCTGGAGTCAGGGGAATAGTGTCGGTAACAACGAGCTCATCCAATTCAGAGGCAGCAATACGGGCTACAGCACCGCCTGAGAGCACGGCATGAGTACAGTAGGCGGTAACACCCTTGGCACCACGCTCTTTAAGCGCTTCAGCGGCTTTACAGAGGGTTCCACCGGTATCGATGATGTCATCCATGATGACGCAATGGCGACCTTCTACTTCGCCAATGAGGTGCATTACTTCGGATACGTTTGCTTTAGGGCGGCGTTTATCAATAATCGCTAAATCAGTACCCAATTGCTTAGCCATTGCACGGGCGCGTACTACGCCGCCAATGTCTGGAGACACAATGATCAGATCTTTTTTGGTTTTCTGCGCCTCTAGGTCCGCCAACAATACTGGAGAAGCATAGATGTTATCTACAGGAATATCGAAGAAGCCCTGAATTTGATCAGCATGCAGGTCCATGGTCAAAACGCGCTCGATGCCAGCAACTGACTGTAGCATATTGGCCACAATGCGAGCGGAGATCGCAACACGCGCTGAACGTGGGCGACGGTCTTGACGGGCATATCCGAAGTAAGGAATCACTGCGGTTATACGGCTTGCAGATGCACGCTTTAGGGCATCAATCATGATCATCAATTCCATCAAGCTGTCGTTTGTAGGCGCACAGGTTGATTGGATGACCACGACATTTTTGCCGCGGACATTTTCTTGAATTTCTACTTGAATCTCGCCATCGGAGAAACGACCAACAAAGGCTTTCCCCATTGGGAGATTAAGTTCTTTGGCTACGGCCTCTGCCAAAACGGGATTTGCGTTGCCTGTAAAAAGAGTCAATAAATCTGCGTTTGTGGAGGACATAGTCTTAAGGGTTTTGTGGGATCAAAAGGTTATCTTTATCGTTTCTACAGCCTTTGGCAGGGGAAGAAGGATTCGAACCTTCGCATGCTGGAATCAAAATCCAGTGCCTTAACCAGCTTGGCGATTCCCCTACAGGTCAATCTGAAGAAATCAAATTGTAAGCGGGATTTGTATTTAGCCCCCGAACAACCCGACCTACCCACCCTTTAGGAAGATTTTGAAGAAGATTTTCTAGTTTTGCGGTGTCGGTCTTAGGGTCTAAGACTGCGAAAACGCTACTACCAGAACCAGACATTCGGGGCTGAGAGCCCGGTACTGCCTGGGTAATCCAATCCAAAGCTTGCTTCACTTCTGGGCAAATCCGCATCGCTACAGCCTGACAATCATTCGATTGATATAACAATGGCGATGCAAGAAAGCCATCAATTGTAATCTGAGCGTGATCTCGGGTCAATTCCGGGTCTTGAAAAATGCTTGCTGTTGAGATGCCTTGATTGGGAAATATCACCAAGAAATCAGGGGTTTGGAGGGAAATTTCTTGAATTTTCTCCCCAATGCCTTCAACAAAGGCATTTTGACCAAAAATGAAGAAGGGGACATCGGCACCGAGCTGAAGCCCTAGGGTGCAAAGCGTTTCTTTGGAGAGATTGAGATTCCAAAGGGCGTTAAGACCAATCAATGCAGTTGCTGCGTCAGAGGACCCGCCCCCCATACCCGCACCCATCGGAATTTCTTTGTGAAGATTAATTTCAACACCAGCCTCAATCTTGCAAAATTCTTTTAGTAGATTAGCTGCGCGAACTACCAAATCTTGCTCGGGAGGAACTCCGGGAATGGGATTAATGCGGCGTACTTCATTTTCAGCAATGCTTTTTAAGTGGATAGTGTCACACCAGTCAATCAGTTGAAAAACAGATTGAAGTAGGTGATAACCATCTGCTCTACGTCCGACAATATGTAAAAAAAGATTGAGCTTAGCCGGCGAACGAAGAGATAAAGAATCGGGTTTCGCCATTATTATTTTGCTTAGTCATTCGGACGGTCAAACACGAGACGTATATCAATCGAGCCGATATTCGAGGTACGTGTCATCGTGAGTTTTTCGAGACGATTGGTATTGCTCCAGGTGTATATCAAGTCCCAGCCATCCTGACTAATTTTGCTTACTTGACCATTAGCATTTCTATCAACACTTGCCTCGCTTCCAGGACGCACTTCGCCTCTTAACCAGTTTGATAATCCGCGCGCTGGTAGTGGTAGGCCTAATGTGTTTTGCAATAAGGTATCTGCATCAACTGCAGTAACTACTTTGCCATCACTTTCGAGGGTGGCTTCACCCGGCGTAATAGTAATTTTGGCAATCGAACCACCCATGGGATTGCGTATTTCTAAAACATCCTTTAATGCTTCTTGGGTCAAGGTAAAGCCACCAGAGCCACCTTGGTTTTGTGACTCAGTTAAGCCAATGACTTTGACGGCAAAGCGCCCATCCCATGATCCCTTAGATGCTTGGTCATCTCTTGCCCAGTCTGGCTTTAGACGTTGTAAGGTTTCTTTCAAGGTTGAATTATTGGCGTCTATTTTTTGTCCCTGACGCCACATCTCTTCAGCTTCCGTACGGCGATTCATGACCCATAACACTTCACCAGTATGAGCCGCAATATCCGCTTCTGGTTTCATAGCAAATGCTTGTTGTAATTGTTCTAATGCAAGGGTATTTTTACCTAGACGAAAATTGACCCAGCCCAAGCTGTCCAAAATAAAACTATCTTTTGGAGACAGCTGATGCGCTTTACTGATGAGCGCATATGCTTCAGGTAACTTCATATTGCGGTCGGCTAAAGAATAGCCAAGAGCATTAAGAGAATTTACATCGTTTGGGTTCTTGCGCAAAATATCACGCAGCGTTTTTTCCATCACATCCATGCGACCTACTTTTTCAGCAGACATGGCATAGGTATAAAGCAGGCCCGGATCTTTGGGTGGAATTTTGACAGTAGATGCGATTTCATAAAAAGCGCGCAAAGCATCTGACTCATCTTTTGCTTTAGCAAGCAATGCTTGCAATTGCAAGAGGGTGTTTTCTTGTTCGGCCGGAGTTTGTTGGCGCAATAAGGTAATCGCTGGCTTGATAGCATCAGACCAGCGATTGCTCAAGATCAAGAGTGTTACCAGGACTTCTTTTGGTTTGGTATCTGAGGCTGGAGCGAGTTCATCCCAAGTTTTCGCTGCTTGCATGGCTAAATCTGGGGAACCTCCAGCAATCGCAATTTCCATCCCCTTATGTAAGATATGCATATCCGACAACTGAATCAGTAAATGTAATTACTACATGATTAGTATCAGTATGCGATATATCCCCTTCTAATGTATTTTTTGCATAATCTGTTGTAAAGATTGATGGGCGATAGCCTAGATTATGAGCT
>CANCQD010000015.1 GCA_947380285.1 Burkholderiaceae bacterium
AACAACGATATGTCACGCTACGACGCGGATGACACCTACTGCTACCCTGGTACAGACGTACTTCGAAACAAAGCAGAAATAACCAACGCAGAAGATTTAGACACCTACGAAGGTGAGCTATCTACTTTGCGCTCAATTGAAATTCTAGAAAGCCCCATAGCAGGTCAATTTGACCTTGCTCATCTTCAGCGCATTCATTTGGCACTCTTTCAAGATGTATATGACTGGGCCGGCAAGATTCGCATAGTAGATATTAGCCGTGGCAATAGTCGCTTTGCTAATGTACGTTTTATTGAATCTGCGGCAAACGATATATTTAATAAACTAGCTCGCGAAAACCGGCTCAAAGGCTTGGATGCCGACTCCCTATCAAAAAGATTAGCCCACTATTTATCAGAGATAAACGCCCTTCACCCTTTTCGAGAAGGAAATGGTCGAGTGCAACGTATATTCATCTCCCAACTTAGTCAATCAGCAGGCTATCAACTCGACTACTCCGACCTGGAACAGGAGCAAATTTATCAGGCAATGGAACTAGCCTTTAATGGGGATGAATCCATTCTTGCTAATCTCATTCTTGAGCGACTAAAGAAAAACTAATAGGCTTGAGCAATTTGTAACCCTGTCTGAGCCAATTAAATCTCTTTAAGCCCGTTGGTCGAGAGTTCGAATCTCGCCCGACCTACCAGTTATACAAAAGCCACCTTCGGGTGGCTTTTTCTTTGGGTTATCGAGAGTGCCTCAATAACTTAAAAGAATCATGATCGGCATATTTAATCTTATCAACTAGGTAAGTGGGCGCAGGACGAGTGCGCCTGAGAAGTCTCAATTTTTGATAAGTAAAAGATCATGCAGCCATGGGCTTTGTGCTGCCTTTGATTTGGGTTCTATGCATGATGCGTCTAGAATTTGAATCAAATGCATCGCGTTTATGCATAGTGCATCTGTTGTCCCACATCAGCAAATCACCAACAGCCCATTTATGAGCAAAAAGATGTTCTTCTTTTAGCGCATATTCCCATAATTCATCAAGCAAGGCTTCTGAGTCTTTTAGCTCGAGTCCCATTACATAGGCGTTCCTGCGTCGACCAAGATAAAGGGTTGTTTTACCAGTTACGGGGTGTTTACATAGGATGGGGTGAGGGGTTCCAACTGATGTACTTGGATCATCTGTTGGGGAAAGGCCTTTTCGTAAATAACCTCCAGAGTTATAGGTGCCATCATGCTTAATCATCAAGTTTGCAACTCGAGCACGCAAACTAGCCGGAAGAGAATCTGCCGCTGCATTCATACCGCACAGCCAAGTATCGCCGCCAGTTGGTGGAATTTCCATTGAAAACAATAAGGAAGCGTCTGGTGGCTCCGGAAGATATGACATGTCAGTGTGCCATGAAGCCTCCCCATCACCCAAGCTACCTATAGGCACTCCATCCGCACCCTTTACATTGGAAACAACATAGATTTCTGGGTATCCCTCTACAAATGTTTTACCATTCTCATTTACAGGCGGAGGATCAAGTTCGCCAAATTTCTTACTAAAGGCGATTAAATCAGCATCATTTATATGTTGATTGCGAAAAAGTAAGGCAGAGTGTTCATACCAAGCCTCTTTTATACGAGAAAATTGATCTTCATCAAGGTGGGCAACGTTAACCCCCTGAACTTCAGCCGCTACGTAATCATTAAGCTTTTTAATAATCATTGCTATTTCCCTGGTTGGATATCAAACAAATATTTAAAAGACGGCAATAGGCAGAAAAAAGTTTTAAATTATTTTTCAACGCTAATTTTCTTTACATTCTTGAAAGCAACTAATTCACTTTCTAAAAACTTCTGAGCATCTTTCATTGGGATAAAGCTATCCGGTAAGGCGTATTGCTCTCTTAAGAAATTCTGAAACTCCGTAGTTCCAGCTAATTTTGTTAGCGAGTTTGAAAGAACTTCTAAAGCCTTACGATCAATACCCTTCTTGGCCATAATTGAGCGGGTTTGCGGAAGCAATACCTCATAACCAAACTCTGAAGAGACGGGGACATCAGCAAATGGCGGTGGCAAACGTTTTGATGCAAAAAATAACAAAGGTCTAAGCTTTTTTGTTTCCAGAAATCCCTTGATATCCCCAGCCTGTTCGTAGAGTAATTGAACATGGCCGCCTAAAACTGAAACATATCTGTCGGCAGGTTTTGTAAAGGGCACATTCAGCAAATCAACACCTTTAGTCTTGAGATAGTCGATTGTTGCCTCATCAGGAGTATTTGCCCCAGTTATTGCAATATCAACAGAGCCTGGCTTTTCTTTTGATGCGGCAATAACTTCATTCCAACTTTTAAATGGCCCATCGTATCTAACGAAAATCCCCGAAGGTTGACGAATCATCACCCCTAAGGCAACCATCTCATTAAATTTGAAGTTTGAGTCGGGGAAAGCAGCCAAAGTTAAGGTGTCTGTAGTCATCACTCCAACTGAATAGCCATCTGCACCATTCATGATTACCTTCTGTAAACCGATACTTCCAACCGCACCTGGAAGATTTAGGACGGGAACAGACGTTTTAAGGTCAGTATCAAGCCAACGTGCCGTCAACCTTCCAAGCGTATCAGCTCCACCACCCGGTCCCCAGGGTACGATCATTTCAATAGGTTTTGATGGGTAATTACTTTGCGCATAAGTTTTTGTAAAAACAAAGATGAAACCGATAGCAATTGTTGATATTAAAAACTTAAGAAGTGCTTTCATACTTTTTATCCTAATTGTAAAAATTTTATAAGGTCTCTGAAGCAACGGTATATTTATCAATTACATCCATATTAAGTAATGGCTTGTAATCTTTTAGCAAATTTATTGAGCCATTACTAAAACTTAGTGGATTAATTAAGATTGATTCCCTAGGTTTTAAAAATCCATTCATTTCCCCGGCATTATCAATATGCTTACTAGCTATGATTGCCTCCATCCAACATCCTATATCTGTGGCAACACCATTACCAAGAACTGCTCTCATACCCAACTTTTTTATAAGCAAGATTGAATCAACTAAATTACTCATAGATCCAAGTTTCATAAGCTTTACCTTTATGTACTTGGCTGCATTAAGCTCTTTTGCCCTATAGATGTCATCAACCCCATAAATTGATTCATCTAACATCATGTCAACAGGAGAAATTTCTGCAGCCATTACAGCGCCACCCCAATCATTTGCAGCACATGGCTGCTCAAATAGCTCAATTCCATCGGGATTTAATTGGCTTATAAACTCGCTTGCCTGGTCTTGGGAAAACCCTTGATTGCCATCGATCCTAATTAGGGCGCGACCCGAAATTGCAGTCTGCACATCTTTCACTTTTTGGAGATCCTTATGAACATCAAAACCAACTTTAACTTTAATTGTCTTGAAACCCTGACTTAAGAGTGACTCACACTCATGAAAGACATCTGGCCCCATGGATGCATTCAAAATTCCCAGGATTGGGACATCTACATCTTTAGGTGTTTGATAAAGATCCGGATATCTGATCATATCAATTGCAGTGAGCAATGCGGTGACGGTAAATGGTGCCTGACTAAGATAAGGATTCACGATTTGATCGAGCTCTGAAGATTTGCCTTCTTTAATCTGACGAGTCAATTTCTTTAGCAATGACCAGCTACCCTCAATGGTCTCATCTGTATAACCGGTGAGGATCGTTCCTTCGCCAACGCCTATCTCTCCGTTGACGCCTTTGGCCACCACCAAAACCGTATCAAAATGACAAACATCTCCGAACGCCAACCTATACGGAACTATCAACGGTAATTCAAGCCTGTAAATCGATATGGACTCTATCATTCAATCTCCTTCCGCAGATCATAGTCGCGCTTTAAGGGGTCAACAAGGCTAGGGTTAATGCGGATAACACTACATTAATTCGTATCTAATTCCTTGTTTTTATTAAGGAAAATCTTAAAATCTCAAGAAAATTTTAAATACTTTAGACTTAAAAAGTCATATATATGAATTTTGTTTCATCAAACCTGGGAACCTCTAAAAAGACTGTGAAGATAATTGAATATGCACTCATATAAAAAAGTAAAGCTATCAATTATTCAAGCGCTCAATCAAATGAAATGGGCTTTTAATGAAGCCATTCCTAGTGAGCCCCGCTTAGCTCAAAAATATAAAGTTAGCATTGGCACAATACGAAGAGCTATAGATGAACTTGTGTCGGAAAATATTCTCATTAGAGAGCAGGGTCGCGGCACTTTTGTAATAAGCCATACTGAGGATTACATGCTAAATGTATTCTTTAGATTGGAAAGTAAAAGTGGTAAAAGAGGGCTTCCAAAATCTACTCTTCTTGACTTTAAGAAAGTGACGCCATCAAAATTGGTTGCAAATTATTTAAAACTTTCTGCCAATGAGAAAATTTATAAAATAAAAGCATTACTTAAATTTAACGAGGCTCCAGCAATAATTGACGAAATACATCTTCCTGAAAAGCTATTTCCAGATTTAGCTAAAACTTATTTCTCCGAGCGCTCTGGAACTTTATACAAACTCTTTCAAGAAAAATATGGCATTACAGTAGTGAAGATTCATGAAACCGTTGAAGCACAACTATCAACTAAAACGGATGCGATGTTACTTGGTCAAAATACAAACAAACCTCTTCTAAAAATCATTAGGGTGGCGTATACCTATAAAAATCTTCCCGTAGATTTACGTATTAGGTTGGTTGATGCCAATAATTACCGGTATTTCAATACCCTAGGAGGAAGTTAGATAAATACCGCTTATGAACTAGCTACAAAACACAATATTTGCTTTAGTACAGTTCATTTAGAAATCCATCATCGAGCCTTTGCTAAGGCATGAAATTTCCACCATTTACATCAATGGTGATGCCCGTTAGGTATGAGGCATTTTCTGACACCAAAAACTCAACGACACCCGCTACATCTTGTGGCTTGCCAAATCTACCTAGTGGGATCATTTTGGTTAACTCAGAATTAACATCCACCCCAACTTCTGCAGTCATTTCTGACTCTATACGTCCAGGGGCTATGCAATTAACATTGATGCCGTAATTCGCAACCTCACCTGCCAATATTCGGGTGTAACCTGCTATCCCCGCTTTTGATGCAGCGTAATGAGCCCCCGGAATTGGAGTACGGGTTCTTGCTGCCTGACTGGTGATATTAATAATTCTGCCATCTTTGTTTTTCATCATCGGAGCAAGACAAATTTGCGTGATTAAAAAACTTGCAGTCAAATTAATATCGACGACTTTCTGCCATTCCTCCAATGGAATATCAACGAATAACCTTTTCTTGCCCTGAAACTTTGGTGATATTCCTGCATTATTTACAAGAACACTTAAATCTTCAAACGATTCGCCAATAAGACCACTCAAACCTTGAATTGAACCTAGATCACTTAAATCTAATATGTAACCCTTTGCCCTACCCTGATTTCTGGAGCACAGTTCTGCAGCCTTAATCACCTCGGGACTCTTATCAACCATGGCAACCGAGTAGCCCAAGGCCAACAATCGCTCGCTGATACTCAATCCTATGCCTTGGGCGGCCCCTGTTACTAGGGCTAATTTACGTCCATGATGTTGCATTGTCACTTTTATTGACTCTCAATCTTGGCTTTCTTAGCCACATCAGCCCATTTTTTAGCGTCTGATTCCACTAACTTTTGGTAGTCCTCAGGACTGTTCCAGGCAGGCTGAGCACCTAATTCAAATAATCGCTTTTGAATGTCAGGATTCTTTAAGGCAATCGCAACTTCGGCGTTTAATTTATCCACAATCGGTCTAGGCGTTCCAGCAGGTGCAAATAAGCCAAACCATGCCTCAACCACAAAATCTGGATAACCAGATTCTTTGATTGTAGGTAGATTAGGTTCTGCAGCTGCCCGATTAGCACCAGTAACTGCTAAGGCTTTCAAACTTCCATTGCGTACAAAATTAATCGCCGCCGGCATATTGTCAAATGCAACTTGAACACCCTGCCCTGCTATCAAATCAATTAGCGCTGGCCCACTTCCCTTATAGGGTACATGAATCATATTCAAGCCAGTCGCAATATTGAACAATTCACCCGTCATGTGTGGCGAATTTCCAGTTCCTGAAGATGCAAAGAAGACTTGATCTGGTCTTGCCTTAGCCCACGTCACAAATTCTTTTACATTTTTTACGGGCACAGATGGATTGACCACCATAATATTCGGAACAATTGCAATATTCGAAATGGGCTGAAAATCCTTCAAGGTATTAATCGGCATATTTTTGTATACCGAAGGATTGATGGTCATATTCCCCATAGTGCCAAGTTGAAGGGTATACCCATCCGGCGCTGCACGAGCAACTGCAGTGGCCCCTAAATTGCCGCCCGCCCCTGGGATATTTTCCACAAATACAGGCTGCCCCATTGAAGTGGAAAACCTCTCAGCAATTACTCTTGCAATAATATCGGTAGCCCCTCCAGGTGCATACCCGACAATAATTTTGATTGGACGGGTCGGATAAATTGCCTGGGAGAAAGATGCGTGACTACAAGCAAGTGCAACCATTCCAAATACGATATTCAAATAAATATTTTTACTTAGCCTCATTGGGGTCTCGATTTATTTTTAAAAATGTTGCTGGGCAATGCTTGCTCCACCGCAAATAAAAATAGTTTGGCCAGTGGTAAATGAAGCATCTTTAGATAAAAAATAGCTGATTGCAGAGGCAACTTCTCTGGGATCACCCAATCGATTCATGGGAATTGAATCGGTTAATGTTTTTCGACTAGGACTGCCGGCTGGATTATTTCTATTGAACATCTCAGTCTCTATGGGGCCTGGCGCTACACAATTTACTGTAATTCCTGATGAGGCCAGTTCAATTGCCCAAGATTTTGTAAATCCGACTAAACCCGCTTTTGCAGCGGCGTAAACACTACTATTTTTTCTACCAAGCATTGATCTACTGGCGATATTCACAATTCTACCCTCACCCAAAGACAGCATAGAAGGCAAAACAGCTTGCGTTAATTCTAAGGCGACAGTCAAATTTAGATCAATGATCTTGTGATAATTTTGAGCTGTAATTTCAGAAAGTCCTTGCAGCTGATTGAAGCCAACGTTGTTCACCAATCGATCAATTGGAAAAGACATGGCTATCTCTTTAAAGATCTGATTGCGAGAGGTGCTATCTGAAAGATCAGCCAAATATAGCCTGCCTTTAAACGTGGGATCAGCATTTCGTGCGATTCCGATAACGGTTTGACCTTGCTCAATCAACAAATCAGTAATTGCTCGTCCAATTCCTTTAGTGGCCCCAGTAATTAAGGCGCAGGTATTTTTTTTCATTATTTAGGAATTGGACCAGCAATTGTTGTGCGATTCATAACCCTTCGATGCCCCTGGTAATCATTACAGGCATAATGCATTGTGCAGCGGTTATCCCAAAAGGCAATAGAACCTTTTTGCCACCTAAACCTACAAGAAAACTCTGGCTTTGTTGAATGCGCATAGAGCTGATTTAACAATGGCAAGCTCTCTTCTCTGCTCATACCTTCAAATGAAAAGGTGAATGGGTAATTAACATATAGAGCCTTTTTATTTGTTTCATCATGAGTCCTTACTACTGGATGGACCGCACGCAATTCGGAGCGATTAGAATCAACAACCAATTTAGTAGATCGCCCAGCATTTCTTTCTTCGATTCTGGAAGTCAAGAAGCTATCTGAATGAATCGCATTTAACCCATCTACCATGTGCTTTAGAGATTCTGGAAGATACTCATAGGCCATATTCATGTTTGTCCAAAGAGTATCGCCACCAACTTGCGGGACCTCTCTGGCATATAAAATAGACCCCAAAGGAGGCTCTGCCATATATGTCATATCGCTATGCCACGTATCGCCAATGTTGTACTTATCTTTAACATCTTTAATCACCGGCATGATTTCTGGATAACCATCCACATTGCCATATACAGGATTGATAACTAAAGGCCCAAATAGTTTGGAGAATTTTAAATGTTGCTCTGGTGTTAAATCTTGATTACGAAAAAAAATCACGCCATATTGAAGGAGATTTTTTCTAATTTCCGAAATTAGTTCAGGCGATAAATCTTTTGATAAGTCTGGACCAAAGATTTCAGCGCCTAGCGCCCCAGTTAATGGCCGCACTTCCAAAATTGATGCACTCACGTCTGTCTCCAATATCTTTTTTAATTTTGTCGAGCTAATCTAAATTTATACCTCACGATAATTAATCTTCATAAGGGGTAAACCCTTAAGCTCTGACGTGAATGGCAGTTAACAGCACCTGAAGATCTTATGAAACATAGACGTAAAGACACAAAACCTTATCACCATGATTGATACATGTTTTCATTAGATGACAAATCTCGTCACCGTAAAGGCTATCATCCCTAAAAAGATGGTACCTAACATGCTCTTAGTTATTAAATATCCAAAAATGGCGACAACCCCACCAAACAAGTGAGGGGAATAGAGATCAAGCTCAAAAAATTGATTTACTGGATCTTTGATAAACAAGACTTCTGGAAGAACAATGGCAATCAGAGCTGCCGTTGGGGCATATCTCAAGAATTCATGAACAGCTTCAGGGATATCTAATCTAGATCCAATCAACAAGAAGAAACTTCTAGTGATGAAGGTAACCAACATAAGCCCAAAAAAGGCTATCCATAAATGTGCACCGCTCATATATTGGCTGCCTTATATTTTTTATCCATGATTACTGCCGCACCTACGCCTGCAATAACAGCGCAAACAATAGTGAGACGATAAGGGAGATTAATTGTTAATGCGCACGTGATGCCTGCAGCAAGAGCTGACACTAAGGCCGTTCTATTTTTAATTGCTGGAACAATAAGAGCAATTAAAGCTAAAGTTCCAGCAAATCCTATACCCCAATCTTGCGGAATATATGCGCCAAAAATAATCGCAAGCAATACACCAGCTTGCCATACAGCCCAATTGATGAAAGCCATACCTAAAAAATAGAGCAATTCAGTACGATCGGAATAAGTACCGGACTGTGAAAATTTATGGACAAACTTAGCGTATGTAATATCACCGTTTAGATATCCAAGCCCAAGTCTTTGCCAAAGGGTATATTTTTTAAAATGTGGCTGGATCCCGGCGCTGAATATGACAAATCGTAAATTAACGATTAGCGCAGTAAGCCAGATTGTCCAAAAGGGATAATCTCCAGCAATCAGTGGCATCACTGCTAACTGAGCCGAGCCCGCATAAACCAAAATATTGAACCAAAAGGTTTGTACAGGCTTGAGTCCTGCGCTTAGTAAGGCAATATTGGTCACAATAGACCAAGCCAGAATGGCCATAGCCGGCTCAGACATTGCCTTGATACCCTCTAAAAAGGCTGGGGGCTTGAAAAACTTCATGAAGTTTGTGCGCAGCAGAAGATAACTTTCTTACAAAAAAAATGATTATTACTCTGATGTTAACAATCAAGCCTCCCTAAAAAAGCACTAAGCAAGATAGCCATACTTTTTTGTTAGCCATTTAAAACAATTCTTACCCCAGTTAATACATTGCTTGGAAGTACAAATCTCGCCCAACCTACTAAGCATTGCTAAGCCTCGCTCTGCGGAGTTTTTCAACGCTGGAATCCTAGGTTTTACTAAGTTCGCATTAAATCACTTTTAAAGCTCTATTGGAGGTAAGGGTCCAGGCCTACCGCAGTACCAACCTTGAAAATAATCGCACTCCATAGAATAGAGCAAGTTAAATTGACTCTCAGTTTCAACACCCTCTGCAATCACCTGAAGGCGCAGAGCATGCGCTAATAAAATAATATTTTTCACTATCGATTTGCCATCTTGAGATCTCTCCATATTGGATACAAACGATTTATCAATCTTAAGACAATCAATTGGCAACCTCTGCAGATAGGAAAATGAAGAGTACCCAGTGCCAAAATCATCCAAGGAAAATTTAACACCTAACTCTCTCAATATTTGCATGGTGCGGATGACTTGATTTTTATCATCCATAAAAACACCTTCAGTAACCTCCAGATGAATTAGGTTTAGAGGAAACTGAAATTTATTGGCCGTATCAATAAAGTCTTGAGCAAAGTTGATATCCATTAAGTGGATTCCGCTTAGATTAATCATAATGATGCAAGGCTGCGGAATAGATCGCATCATCATTATTTGAGGGTTTTCGAAGATTTTCTTAAAAATTGCAGTGCCAACATCTCTTATCAAGCCATTCTTCTCAGCAAATGGGATGAACTTATCTGGCATGATTTTTCCAAGCTTGGGATGCTCCCACCGCGTTAATGCCTCATAAGCCATAACCACTTTATTTCGATCAACAACAGGCTGATAATCCACATATAACTGCTCTAGTTTGCAAGCATCCTTTAGGCCCCTGGCTAATTCACTCATTTCCAAGAATTCTTGATGCAATGAGCCATCATAAAAACGATACCTCTCATCTGGATTAATTTTATTGCGATACATCGCTAAGTCAGCGAACTTCATGACCTCTTCAAACCCACCGGAATCCTCGCCAAAGATCACAATCCCAACACTAGGCTTTAGATTGACATAGGTTTCGGGCGCCACCTCAAAGGGGTCAGATAGAATATCTAACACTCGTTCAATGACTATTTTTAAAATTGCTTGGGCTTGCTCAACTGAAGGATATTGCCTCTCAAATAGAACCAAAAACTCATCCCCGCCAATACGAGCAACTACATCCAACGGTCTGAGTGCAGCACCAAGGCGCGAGCCAAATTGTTTCAGCAAAGAGTCACCAGCATGATGCCCAAAACTATCATTAATAAATTTAAAGTTATCTAAATCTATAAACATCAAAGCGGCAAAACCATCACAACGAGCTGACTCGCTGATAGCCCGCTGAATCCTATCCTTAATATATCGTCGGTTAGGCAAATTAGTTACCGGATCGAAAAAGGCCAACTCTTCAATTTTTGCCAATGCACCTCTTTGCTTTGTGATATCCGAAATAGCTCCGACCATACGTAAAGGTTCACCGTTAGATGATCTATCTACAACCATACCAATATCAGACACCCAAATTAAGCCCTCATCCCCCCGAATCATGCGATATTCCAAACTATATTTGTGCCCCAGCTGCAGAGCCTCTTCAATGGTTCTCATAACCTGCGGAAGGTCATCAGGATGAATATGGTTTTTATAATCCTCAACAGTCGAATTTTCCTGATCAGGATCTAAACCCAACAATTCAAGCCAGCGCCTATTGTGGGCTACCATACCGGTTTTAATATTCCAGTCCCAAATACCATCCCCTGTAGCATCAAGCACATATTTCAACTGCTGCTCACTTTGATAGAGCTCTTTAGTCTTTGAAGTAACCTTTTCCTCGATTTTTTGTTGAAATCTTAAGCTCAGCAATAAATATGAGTTCAAGAATAAAAGAATCAAAGAGGCAAGAGCCCCCATATAAAATTTATACTTAAGTGGATGGTGCATCTCAAGAAAATCTTCAGTTGGGCTCATATCAATATCAAATACTCGCCCACCAAAAATTAGCGGCCTAGAAATAGCCATCTTGGATGGATTAAATTGATTGTCAAAAATAATACTTTTTGATTCCGCATCCACCACTCTGATATTGGCGTCATCACTTAAACGCTTTGTTGTGAGACCAATAAAATCCTCTAGGCGTAATACCTCACTTACAAAACCTGGCCCATTCCTAGAGTTAGGCACAAACTTCAAGAGCAAAATGCCCATTTTTCCTGTTTGATCTTGCACCAGCTTAATTGGAGCGGTAGCCACAATCTTCAAACTAGCCATAGCATCCTGTGCGGCCGTTAGGCGTAATGCATTGCTTGATATATCAAAGCCAAGGGCTTTGCGATTAATATTGTTTGGCTCGATAAAAGTAACAGGGGTGTAAAAAGGTCTTGCCCCTTCTTTTACTAAATCCTCATTGCTACCAAGAGCCTTTATTTCGTAATCAGGATAGATTTTCCGTTGAATGCGAACGAATTCAGGCAATTGCTCTGGCTTTAATAATGTCAGCCAAGAAATACCCTGAATCATAGGGTAGCGTATCAAACCATGAGCAACATAACTTTTAAAATGATCTTCAGTAATTTCTATGGAGTTATTAGAAAAGAATGCCGCAACACCATCAATGAAAGCATCTTGCGCATAAAATTGCGCCTCTATCAAATTACTTACCTCAACCGATGCTTTCTGAAACTCAATCTTTAATTTTTTTTCTATTTCACTATTTAGAAGAAGAATAAAAAGAAAGGTAAAGAAAAAACCTATCCACAGTGGTAGTACGAGCCTTTTAATCTCACTATTATTAACATTTTTGCTTACAGAAAATAAGCTTCGGATTAATGGTACAGATAATATAGAGCCAATATATTGACTAAATGCAGATATCCCAACCAGCAGATGCATGTCAGAGGTTTTAAGGGCGGCAAAGGTAGAAAGAGTAAAGAATGCTACAAATGTCACGAGCGCAGCACTCAAAACCCCTACGCAAAAGAATTGTATGACCCCCTTTATATTGGACTCATCATATATTTTCTCAATTCTTAGGAAAATTTTTGCATTTAAATAAACTAGAACTACAAAAAAAATAGTGGTTATAGCGATGCCATACCAAACTTCCAAAGTTAATATTTTGTTTTGCCCATAGAGAGAAAGAATTTGGACTAGGGGTGCCGCAAGCATTAAGGGAAGCGTCGATTTCTTGCCAAACACTAAATAAATTGCACTTCCAAAACCTATGATTGGTCCAAAAATGGTAAAACTTGAGTTCAACCCGATTGAAAATCCAAATTCAAGCAACGCATAGCCCAAGCATAAACAAATGCCAAAATTCATTACAAATTTCAGTCTTAAAAATAAGCTAAGCGGCATGTATCAAAATCGGTGAATAAATACAAGTGCGGCTTCGATACTACTAAATATATTTGCGCATACATGATCAATACAACCTTAAGTCCATCCTGTTGCCGAGTGGAACTATTGATCCATCATAATTAAAATTTAGGGGGAAAGAAAGGGTCTAATCTTTAGCTGATTCAAGGGACTGAATTTCAGTAAATGCCTGAAAGTGGCGATCGAAAATGAGTCGGCCAGCGTTAACAAGCCTTCAATTACTCAGGGGTAACCCTAAACATAACTCAAGAAGTCTGCAGTTCCACCAGGATATCTAGTAAGACCCCTATAGCAGTCTGCGCTGCATGGGCCAATGCGAGGTCTATAGGAGATGTAGCTAAAATAACGCCAATCATTTGCTTTCATTTCATCTCTCTGCTCTATTTAGCCTTTGACCATCAACGCATTGCACCTAACAAGTTTTAATATGGCATATCTACTCAGCAAACAAAGTTAATCAGACGCTATGTTCTTTAAGCACACCACTTCAGCAGATGCCCCAATCATGGCTAAGGCAGTGATTAGCACCTGTCGCCACAATGGCTGGTCCAATGAAATACAGCCTCAATTCTTAAGGACTGTTTTTCATAATCTTATGTCCTATGAATGTGATTTCGAGACATTGGAACCGATCGATATTGAGGAATTTGCTCTTGCAATGCCAGAGCCAGATAAGCGTAATGAAGTATTAGATTTAATGATTGCGACTGAATTATTATGCACATCCATCGCACCAGAAATTTCCGATGCCATTAATTTATGGGCTCAGAAACTGGGTATTAAAAATAATGGTCTCGCATTAATTCGCGATCTTTCTAAACAGTTAGTGACCCAGGCTCAGCAAGACTTTTACCGTTCGAATTATTTTTATGACGCAGATCTCGCCTCACCCAATTTTGCCCAACTAGATCAAAAGCATGGCCTTAGCGCGACCATGATGACCCTAGAAGTCTCAGATGAGGTGGCTATGCGCTATGAAAATCTCCAGAAACTCCCTGCTGGTACTTTAGGTAGAGGCCTGTGGGAGTTTTATAAAAAGAGGGGCTTTAATTTTCCTGGCGTACTTGGTGGCATCAATGAAGCAGTAGCACATCATGACTGGATTCATGTTCTTGCGGATTATGACTCTAACGGTATCGGAGAGATTGAGGTGGCCGCCTTTAGTACTATGGCCACACAATCAGAAAGTGCAGTGATGAATTTTTTGGGAACGCTCAGTATTTTTCAAGGTGGCTTACTACAAACGATTGTTGCTGGGGCTCCTCACTTAGGACATGAATTGGAAGTGATAAATGGGCCCGAACGCATTGCCATTGCCCTACAAAGAGGTAAAAAAGTTAGCATTGATTTAATTCTAGGGATTAATTTTTTCGATTACGCCCACGAACCCTTAGAGGAACTTCGGAAGCGCTGGAATATTCCAGCCAAATAACCTAAACTCGAGTTTGAAAGTGAAGTATCGGAGAAGCCAATCTTGCCTGCCCGACTGACTTTACCAAGCCTCGCTCTGCGGGGCTTTTTCTTTTGATACTCTTCATGGCATCATTGAATAATGTCCAGTGAACTTTATAACTCATTTCTTACAAGAAACCCCAGTCATCAAGAGCGCGTTGATTTAGGAAAATCGATTCGCAAACAGGTTGTTAGGTCATCCATTGGACAATTTGACGTAGAAAGCAAACGTCAATCGCCGATCGACATACTACTTTCTCAAGCCGAGACACGGATTCCTGAATATGTCCCCATACGTCATGCTCGAATGGCGGCAGATCCATTTGCCTTTTTTCGGGGTGGCGCTGCAATCATGGCAATGGATTTATCCAAGATCCCAAGCCCCTCAATCACAGTGCAATTATGTGGTGATATGCATGTAAGTAACTTTGGGTTCTTTTCCACAACTGAACATCAGCTAGTTTTCGGAATTAATGATTTTGATGAAACCCTTCCCGGTAATTTTGACTGGGATCTGAAACGTCTTATTGCAAGTGCCATGATTGCGTCACAGCAATTAGGACAAGATCGCACCTATGGAGAAATGATTGTCAGAACTATTGTTAGCGCCTATCGAAATTCTCTTCATCGATATTCAACCTGGTCATATCTCGATCTCACGCGTAGCTATATAGACGAGAAAGCATTAACAAGCGCTGCAGAAAAAAATAGCAAGCCAGTGAGCCAAATCTACTTACAAAAATTATTAGATAAAGCGAGAAAAAATAATAATCAAGGTTTGATCGGTAAACTGACGCAAAGTACTCCCGAAGGAATCCGATTAATTAACCAGCCCCCACTGATTGAGCATCCAGAATTTTCACCGCACGGCAGAAAAATATCAGAGTTGAATGATGTAGGCCTCAATTCATATATTCAATCATTGAACCCAGATCGCAGGCATTTACTATTGCGCTACAAATGGATTGACTGGGCCAGAAAAGTTGTCGGGGTTGGAAGCGTAGGTACCCGTTGCTGGGTAATGTATTTTGAAGGCCTTGACGTCAATGACCCACTTTTCCTGCAAACAAAACAAGCCCAGAAATCAGTATTAGCTTCCTATTTTCCGGATACGCAATTTCAGTCAGAAGGTGAACGAGTAGTCCACGGGCAATGTTTAATTCAGGGCGCACCAGATCTCTTTCTAGGCTACGGTAAGACAGCAGAAACAGATTTTTATGTTCGTCAATTACGTGACATGAAGGGTGGTATTTCTGTTGGAAACGATGGCATTAATGCCAAAGTATTCCCAGATTTTGCAAAACTCTTTGGATGGGCCTTAGCTAATGCGCATGCTCGCTCCGGGGATGCTGCGATGCTTGCAGGCTACTGCGGCAAGAGTGAGGCAATAGATGATGCCCTTGTGAGTTTCGCAATAGCTTATAGCAAGCAAAACGAAATAGACTACGAAACCTATTTAAAGGCGATAAAAACCGGAAAAATATCCTGCGCGACTAAAAACTTTTAATCCCTTAGGTACGATTTCAATTTTCACCTGACCCACTAGTTATAAAAAAGACCTTGAATATTCTTCTAAGGTCTTTTTCTTTATCTGATGATCTACTTACGTTAATTAATGTGTGTCAAGCCAGTTTTGCAAGCTCTGGTTAAATTTATCAGGCTGCTCCATTAAGAAGAAATGGCTCGCATTATCAAACAGAATGGTTTCTGAACCTACAATGCCTTTGCTTAAAATCTCTGTAGCAGTCAAAGAACAAATTGGGTCATTTTTTCCGGCCATGACGAGTGTAGGCTGCTTTATTAGAGCCAGTTGATCACTAGTATCATGGTTTTGGCACGCCTCATTTTGACGAATGTAGCATGCAGGTAATCTCGTTTCTCCACCAATGAGTGCCTCAATTTTTTTAACTTGCTCTTGTTTATTGTTAAAAAATTCATAAGAGACAAAGTTTTGTATAGAGTGTCGTGCATGATCAGCCCAGCTCATACGCCACTCAAGCGCTTCCCGCATATTCAATAAGACTCGACGGCCAAGAGGATCTAATACTGCAAACGATGCGCACAGCACCAAGGACCTCACTCGCTCTGGAGACATTAAAGCCATATGCTGAGCAACTGCTCCGCCCATAGATCTGCCAACAACATGTGCTGAAGGAATATTCAGGAAATCCATCAAGCCCAAAGTATCTTTTGCAAGATCTTGGGTGCTAATAGGTTCATCTACTTGAGTACTCTTGCCTGCGCCCCGGTTATCAAATGCAATCACTCTGTAACGATCTTTTAAAAGCTGTATCTGGGCTGTCCAGGCACTATAGTCGCCGGCTAAGCCATGAATTAAAACGACTGGAACACCCTGACCAATATCTACATATTGAATGTCGTAATTGCCGAGCTTTGCCGTCTTTAATAAATCTTGCATATCGATTCCTTACTCAACACCAAGGTGTGCTTGCAGCTCAAGCTGCTTTTCAGTAAATAGTGTTTTGCTGCCGGTAAAGACTACCTTACCGCCATTGAGAAGTACGACGTCATCTGCAACACTTAAAGCAAGATTGAGATTTTGCTCAACTAATACGATTGAGATAAAAGGCTTGAGGGTAGCAATAATATTGCCCACTTCTTTCACAATTTGGGGTGCTAGGCCCTCTGAAGGCTCATCCAAAAGCAATACTTTGGGGTTAGTCATCAAGGCCCTGCCGATTGCCAGCATCTGTTGCTCACCGCCCGATAAGCTACCCGCAATCTGATTCTTGCGCTCGTTCAGGCGAGGGAAAAACAAAAACACATCTTCAAGAGACCACTGGCGAGAACTTCCAGAACGAGGCGCTTGATAAGCCACATCTAGGTTCTCTTTCACAGTGAGACTTGGAAATATACGACGCCCCTGTGGAACGATGCCGATACCTGCTTGACAAATTTTCTCTGGTGATAAATTTTGCAACGGCATACCATCCAACTCAATTAAGCCACTTCTACCAGATAAAAATCCAATGATGGAGCTAATGCAAGTAGTCTTTCCTGCGCCGTTTCTACCCAATAGAGCAAGTACGGTATCTTTCTTTAATTCAAATGAAACGTCATACAAAACATGACTATCCCCATAAAAGGCATTCAAGCCCTCAATCTTAAGGATGGAATTAGTGGCCAAGATAAATCTCCATGGTGCGCGGATCATTCACCACCTCTTGACGCGTGCCGGAGGTAATTACTTCACCATAATGCAAAAGCGTTACTCGGTCAGCAAACGCCAAAGCAACTGCCATATCGTGCTCAATCATCAAGATAGTAATGTTGCGATCTATTTGCTGCAGTAATGCAGTAATCGTTTCACGTTCCTCTGTAGATAAGCCAGCTAAGGGTTCATCGAGCAATAAAATTTGTGGATTTTGAGCCAAGGCCATTGCAATCTCTAGGCGACGCTTTTCTCCGTACGAAGTCTGCTCTAAAGGCAGGTAAGCTTTGGAGCCAAGCCCCACTTTTTCTAGAACAGATAATGCTTTTTGATCTAAATCAGATTCTGATAAAAAAGATCCCCAGCATTTCCAACGCAGCGGCATTTTTCCTAACAGCGCTAGCTTTACGTTCGAGATTAAATTATCTTTGCCAAAAAGCGTGAGAATTTGGTAGGTTCTAGCCAAATCTAGTTGTGCACGCTTCGCAGTTGGTAACTTGGTAACATTTTTTCCCGCAAGAACAATTGATCCTGAGTCAGAGGCGAGATCACCTGAGATTAGATTAAATAGTGTTGTCTTGCCTGCGCCGTTTGGCCCGATTAGCAAATGCCTCTCTCCTGCATTCACAGTCAAATTGACACCTTTGGTGACTTTAAGTCCACCAAAGGATTTACTTAAATCGGTAACTTGAAGAATGGGACTCATCTTTTACTTGTTTGAGTTGAGTGCATTTTTAATACGATCAAATCCAGCAACAATTCCGCCTGGAATGAACATCACAATGAAAATAAATACCAAGCCTAATAAGGTTACCCAGTGATCCACATATTGGCTCGCCACATTCTTTAAAAGCATGACTAAGGCAGCGCCAATCACTGGCCCCATTAAAGTACCAGCACCACCAGCAATGACCATCAAGAGCATCTCGGCAGAGTTTGCTAATGAAAGACTGTGTGGGCTAATAAATTGGTGATAGTAGACATACATAATTCCACCAATAGAGCCGAAGAAGCCACAAGCAGTAAAGGTTACCCAGCGAATCAGCCAGACATTAAAGCCAAGAGCACTCATCCGGCGAGGCTGATCTTTGGTTCCTCGAATAGTGGCACCAAAAGGAGATCGAACCAAGATCGCAATAGCAATCCAAACCAATAAAAATACAAAAAGGGTGAAGTAGTAGAAATAACTCGCCTCCCCTAAATCAAAACCAAAAATATGCGGTCTTGTGATGCCGGATATACCGTTATCACCGCCAGTAACACTAGCCCAGCGATAAGCTAAGCCCCATAAAATTTGGCCGAATGCCAAGGTAATCATCAGAAAGCTGATGCCTGTCGCACGTAAAGCAATAAGTCCGAAGACGCCGGCAACAAATGTAGTTCCCATAATAGCAATCGCTGCAGTGCTTGCATGACCCCAGCCAAGCTTTACTGTCAGCCAGCTGCTGATGTAGGCTGCCAATCCCAAATACCCTGCATGACCCAATGAAGTTAAGCCGGCATAGCCCACGAGCAAATTGAGGCTCATTGCAAAGATGCCAGCAATCAGAACTTGACTCGCTAGGTTGGTGTAATAAGTGCCCCCAAGAATAATTGGGAGGGCAAGCAAAACAACAAGGATGACAATATAAAAAATGCGGTTCAAGCGCTAATCTTTCCAAACAAGCCACGCGGGCGAACAGCCAAAATAATCAGCATCGGTAAAAATAAAATGATGTAAGCCAAATCCGGAAACAAGGCTTGACCAAAGCTGTAGATAAAGCCAATCAAGAAGCTACCAATGAATGCGCCTAATAAACTTCCAAGACCACCCAGAATCACCACAACCAAAGCAATGGGCAACATGTCAGCATCTAGGCCAGGGTAAACCGACAAAATCGGAGCAGCCGCAATACCCCCTACCCCCGCTAAGGCCGCGCCCAAACAAAAAACAATAGAAAATAATTTAGTCGCTGGTACTCCGATGCCCTGTGCCATTTGGCGATCGTCAACGCTTGCACGAATCATGACGCCCAATTTTGTTTTATCGAGCAAGAGCCACAATCCTAGTGCCACAAAAATACTAAACACAACTAGTGCAATTCGGTAAAGCGGAAATGTTTGGCCAAAAACCTGAATACCGCCAGCTAGAAAACTGGGTGCAGCAACCGGACGAGGATCCCCGCCCCAAAACCAAAGACTGCAATCGGCAATCACGAAAGCAACGCCTAAGGTAGCCAATACTTGAGACAAGCTGTTACCAGCTAGGCGGCGCAAAATAACTCTTTCTACAACACAGCCCAATAGGCCAATCGCAATTGCAGCGGCAAGGATTGCAAGGAAGAATGAATGGCCCGCCTCAACAACACTGAGACCCACATAAGCGCCCAACATAAAATAAGCGCCGTGCGAAAGATTGGCGATGCGCATTAATCCGAAAATTAATGAAAAGCCTGCCGCTAGGGTGAAAAGAACTCCTCCTAGGGCAAGGCTATTGAGACTTTGAATTAACCAAAAAGACATGTGCTGCGAATTAGTTTTCTAAATTATTCGCAGGCGGATAATCTCTTGAGTAAACAGGGTTAGCCAAGAAGTCCTTTGTCTTATAAGTCCAGAACTGACTAACTGCAGGATAAGTTTTGATAACAACGTTAGACAGCTTGCCATCTTTTTTCTCAACCTTACGAATATAAATATCCATGATTGGATTACCCAAGGCATCTAATGTCACTTTGCCTCTTGGGTCATTTGGCAACTGCACTGCACGCAATGCAGCCATGAAGGCATTCTTATCTTCGATATTTCCTTTGACGTCCTTCAATGCTTGTTCTAGCATCAGCGCAGCACCGTAGGCACCCATGGAATAGTAGCCAGGATCCTTTTTATAAGTTGCATTGAAGTCTTTCACAAACTTCGCATTAGCAGCGTTGTTCAGGTTTGCAGAATACCAGCCAGTTGAAATCACACCCAATGCATCATCACCCATGAAAGGCAGAATACCTTCATCCACTGTAGTCATAGCGCCGAGTAAAGGAATTTTTCCTTTTAAGCCGTACTCGCTATATTGCTTCACAAACTTCACACCATTACCACCTGCAAATGCAGCAAATACTGCATCCACGTTTGGCTTAATCTGGCCAATATACGTACCGTAATCAGCAACATTTAAAGGGGACCATAGCTTTTGCACTACCTTGCCGCCATTCTCTTCAAAGGTCCTCTGAAATCCAGCCGCAATCTCATGGCCAAAAGCAAAATCATCAGCAATGATGGCGATGCGCTTGTACTTCAGATCTTTAGCAGCATATTCTCCAAGCGCATGACTTGGCTGGGCAGAGGTGCCAACCCCCCTTACAAACCAAGGATTTGGTTTGCGTTGTGTTAAATCTTCAGCTCCAGCTGAAGGAGAGATCACCGGAATACCTACCTTCTTAATGTAGTCATCAACAGCCAGAGCCTCAAATGCGGCTAATGGGCCAATAATGACCTGAGCTTTATCCTTTTCAACTAGCTCTTGCATTTTTGTTTTGGTAATTGCTGGCTGACCAGAGGTATCGGCTACAAAAAGCTCCACCTTTCTACCGGCTATCGTATTGTTGCGTTCCTTCATAAACAGATTGATTGCCTCCTCCATCTGCTTACCGCCTGCGGCCAATGCGCCGGATTTAATGGTTAAAAAACCAACTCGAATCGGCGTACTTTCAGCTGCATAAACTGCGGGCGTTAAGAGCGCCCCCGTTACTGCAAGCGCTATTGCTTTTAGGTGGATCTTTTTTAACATCACTGTCTCCTCACGGTGTTTTGTACTCTTTAATTATTGTTTTAATGTCTTAGTTGATATACTACAATAAATTTAAATTAAAGCAATATCTTCTTCAAATAAATATTTATTTAATTAAATCAATAGTTTATAAAAATTAGCGTACCCATAAAAAACTCTTGTGATATATTACGATGAATATTTAATGGATATCTAATATCTTTGAAACCATGGCAACTAGCAGCGTCGAAACCATAGAAACTGACGGTCGACTACTCCGCGAGAGAGTGTATGAGCAGCTGCGTCACGATATTTTGACCTGCATACTGATGCCAGGGGCAGAGATTCGTGAGGCTGAACTAGCAGCACGCTTTGAAGTCAGCAAATCTCCTGTACGCGATGCTCTTATCAGCTTGGAGCGGGAAGGCTTAGTCATTACCATCCCACGGCAAGGCTATCGTGTAGCCCCAGTCTCTATCTCAGACATGCTCGATATGTTTCATTTACGTGCCGCCCTCGAGAGAGCCAATATTGAGCGCGTCATTCGTTATGCGAGTGATGAGCAATTGCAGGCACTAGATCAATTTAAAAGCTTTCATGCTGACCAGTGGCCAGAAGGATTTGTTGGATATAACAAAACCTTTCACAGAAAAATGGCTGAACTGGGTGGCAATCCACGCATGCGCGACCAGCTGATCGACTTAATTGATTTAATGGAAAGAGCTGTACAGATCAGCGTGAGCAATATGAATCACGGCAAGCCTGAAGCTCTTGTAGAGGAGCATCGCGAAATCATTGATGTAGTTCAATCGAGATCGATTAAATCTGCCCAGCGCTTAGCTGAGCAACACGTACTTGCCGCTGGCAAGCGTGTCAGTAATGCAGTATCGCGCGGAATGATAGTTAACTAATTCAAATAATTTTTACACAAGGATCACCATGTCAACATCTAATAAGCAAGTCCCCATTCGTGGATTATTCATTGATGGCAAAGAAGTACCTGCATCTCAACCTGATTTACTGGATGTATTAAATCCAGCAACTGGCGAAATGCTTGCCCAAATCTCACATGCCACTGACGCAGACGTTGATAAGGCTGTGAAAAGTTCTGCCAAAGCCTTTGCTAGCAGTGAGTGGAGCGCCATGTCTAATCGCACTAGAGCAAAACTGATTAACAAACTGGCTGATGTTTTTGAAGCGAACTTAGAAGAAATCTACACCCTAGAAACCGCTAATAACGGACGTTCCTTAAATGAGACTCGCGCTCAGGTTTCTCGCTTGCCAGATTTTTTCCGTTACAACGCAGGTCTTGCTATCGCCCGTCGTGATTCTGTCATTCCAGTGGATGGCAACTATCTGAATTACACCTTGCGCACCCCTATTGGCGTAGTGGGCAACTCCACACCATTCAACCACCCATTGATGATTATGGTGAAGAGCTTGGCCCCTACCCTCGCATCAGGCTGCACCACAGTAGTAAAGCCTTCTGAATACACCCCCCTCACCACATTACGACTCGCAGAGTTGTTTGTTGATGCTGGTTTACCTCCAGGAGTATTTAATGTGATTACTGGGCTTGGCCCCTCAACCGGCAAAGCACTTGCTGAGCACCCTGGTTTGGCTAAGTGGGTTCTGACTGGCGGCACAGAGGCTGGGCGTATTACTGGCGCATTGGCTGGTAGCAACTTTGCACATCAAACTTTAGAGCTCGGTGGCAAGACTCCAGTTCTCGTATTTGATGATTTCAACGTTGACCAAGCCGTGAACTATGCAGCTTTTGGCGCCTTCATTGGAGCAGGACAGACCTGTATTTGCGGCAGCCGTCAAATTGTTCAGGCAAATATTTATGACGAGTTTGTAGAAAAACTCGCAGCCAAGGCTAAATCCATCAGAATTGGTAACCCAATTGATCCAACAGTACAACTAGGGCCTGTCGTTTCTGCACGCCAACAACAACGTGTTCTCAAATATATCGACATTGGCCTCAATGAAGATAAAGCGCGCCTCGTAGCTGGCGGCAAGGTACCGGCTGATGCATCTCTGAAGGATGGCTTCTTTGTAGAGCCAACCGTTTTTGCAGACGTTACTAGAAACATGCGCATCTTCCAAGAGGAAGTATTTGGACCATTCGTATCCGTCACCAAATTCACCACAGAAGAGGAAGGTCTTGAATTGGCCAATGATTCTCCATTTGGTCTTGCTGGCGCCATTCGTACAAACGACGTGACTAGAGCACACCGTGTTGCTGCCAAACTCAAATGCGGCATCGTCTGGGTAAATGATCATCACCGCTTAGACCCAGCATCACCTTGGGGTGGCATTAAGGACTCCGGTATTGGTCGTGAGTGTGGCACGGAATCTTTTGATCAACACTTTGAGACTAAGAGCGTCATGATTCGTTTGGATGATGCACCATTTGACTGGTACAAAGATACCGCCACTCAACCACGTCTGAACTAATTACTCATCTTCCAATAGAGAGCAAGGAAAATCTTTTCATATGGCAAATAAAACTTTAACCATCGACAATAAAAAATTCAGCTTGGATATTTCAGGCTCTGGAAAACCCATTGTTTTGTTTCACTCTCTATTGGCTGACAGTAGTTCGTTTGCTCCTCTCGCGGTGGACTTAGTCAAAACCCATCAAGTCATCTCCCTTAACCTCCCTGGCTTTGAAGGCTCTGACTTTGTAGGCGGCGATCTCAACACGATTGCCGACCACATTGCTAAAGCCATTGAATCTCTAGAGCTAAATGAAAAGCCAATCTTCCTTGGTAATGGTTATGGCGGCTTTATCGCTTTAATTACCAGCATTCGCCATCCAAACCTCGCCTCACGCTTAGTGCTGGCTGATTGTGGCGCTATGTTCTCTGAGCCAGGCCGTGCAGCCTTTAAGGGAATGTCGGCTGCAGCCAAAGAAAAAGGTCTAGAGGCTATTGCGGATGTTGCTATGCGCCGCTTATTTGCTCCAGAGTTTCAAGAGCAGAACGCAAGCTTGGTGGCAGACAGAAAGACCCGCTTCTTAGCTCTCGATACAGAAACTTTTCATGGTGCCTGTACCGCCCTTTCTACGCTCGATATTAGAGATCAGCTCTCTAAAGTTACTCAACCAGTGCTAGTGCTAGTTGGGGAGCTAGATGAAGCCACTCCTTCAGCAATGTCTGTAGAACTTCATGGTGGATTACCAAACGCAACATTAAACATCCTGCCTGGCTTGGCGCATGTCCCCCAACTTCAAGCTCCAGCCGTCTTTATGAAGGCTATTAGCAGCTTTATTAACGCCTAATATGAGTGTGACACTTTATGGATTCTGGCGATCCCTAGCCGCTTATCGCGTTAGGGTTGCCCTAAACCTAAAGGGAATTCCTTTTGATGAGGTGTCCATCAATTTAGCCAGTGGCGAACAGTTTGGTGAGGCCTATAGCTCCCTCAATCCTCAGCACGTGGTTCCGTTACTCAAACATGACGGTCATGAAATCGTGCAATCGCTTGCCATTCTTGAATATATTGAGGATATTTGGCCTAGTCCAAAACTAATTCCTAGCGCTCCCATCGATAAAGCTGAGGTTAGAGCGCTTGCATTAATCACGATTGCTGATACCCACCCACTCATCGTCCCAAGAGTCAGAAATTTTCTGAATAAGGAGTGGGGTTTAGACGAAATCGCCCAAACAAAATGGGCGCAGCATTGGTTCAGCAAAGGCAATGAGGCAATAGAAAACACATTGATCAAATTGGGGAAATCCAAAGTCTACGCATTTGGTGATGAGGTTACGATTGCCGATATTGCGTTAGCTTCACATGTGATTGGTGCAAAACTATTCAATGTGGACATGAGTTCTGCCCCCACACTGAACAGCATCTTTGAAAACTGCATGAAATTGAGTAGCTTTTCTAGTGCCCACCCTTTAAAACAAGCGGGCGCGCCTAAACCAAGCTAGGCCAGGCTTCCTGCCGGCTATATAAAAGCATAGAAATAATTATTCCGGTAATTC
This sequence comes from Burkholderiaceae bacterium, assembly GCA_947380285.1. Next base: position 25,285 of record CANCQD010000015.1, read on the forward strand.
AATACCGCAATAAGAGTAACCACCATCCACCCGGATAACAGCTCCTGTCATATAGCTTGATGCCTTAGAGGCGAGCAGGAGAAGTGGGCCGGTTAACTCAGAGGGATTGGCTGCACGGCGCATTGGAATGGCATCACGCCATTTTTTTCCATCCGGACCATCCAAAAGATTTTTGACCATATCGGTTTCCATCCAACCTGGCGCTAAGCAGTTTACGCGGATGTTATGCGAAACAAGTTCCATTGCTAAGTTGCGCGTCAAATGCTCAACTGCCGCCTTAGAGGTCGCATAAGGTACACGTTTAAGTTGCGATCTAAGACCCAAAGAAGACGAAATATTAATAATCCTGCCTTCGATCTGATGGGTAACCATATATTGGGATATGTGTGTTGCAGCCTGCCAACTACCCTTAAGATTCACATTCAAAACAGCATCCCAGTCATCCTCTGAAACATCAAATAACAATTCGTCAGGACCTAAAATTCCGGCGCAATTAACTAACAAATCAATCGTTTTAAATTTTTGATGCGCACTCTCAATTAGAGACAAAATATCATGCTTGCTGGTCACATCACACTTCAGAGAGAGAACCTTCTGTCCTGTGGGATCAATCTCTCGAGATAGTTGGTCAAGCTTGATTTCGTCAGTATCCGCAAGAACCAAGGAGGCCCCCGCATCAGCCAAGATAGCGACTAACTCGCGACCCAGTCCCCCTGCCGCTCCAGTGATAACAGCGACTTGATTTTCCAAAGAAAATTGGTCAATCCACCTCATGCAGGACTCCCTGTTTGGCATGCAGACCTAGATCGGCCCCATGCAACATTAAAAATTGGTTAATGAATGATCAATCATATTGGATTGGCGCTATTTATCAAAAATCCAATGATTTAATCTATTGGTTGCGAGTTCTAAAAAGAGTTTTGATAAAGTCAATCTCGCCCGACCCACCAGTTATATAAAAGATATCTAGCTCCTTGTAAAAGCCTCAATCATCTCGATGTTGTCTACGGAATCACCAAATTCCGCCAGCAGGCTTTGACGCCTCCCCATTTCAAAATCACTAAATTCAAAGCCAGGCGCCACTACACAACTTACCAAGCAATACGAAGACTCTCTCATTGGCTTTGCTGAAAACCAAGTATTAGCAGGTATGGTGGCTTGAAAATTTTTTGATTCCAATCCAAGTTGAATGGTTTTCAGTAATTTTCTTTCATCAAAAAAATGAATGAGTACATCGCAACCATGATGAAAGTACCAAGTTTCATCCGATTTAATCCGGTGCCAAGATGAAAAATCAGTCCCTGCAAGCAGATAGTAAATACTGGTGTAGGCACTCTTATTTTCAGCGCTTACAGATTTAACAATGGTTTTTGAACGATACATCTCTCTGTAAAAGCCACCTTCTGGGTGCGGCTGAAGGTTCAGAGTATTAATTAGGATGTTAATTTCCTGCATGGAGAGTTTTCATTTAGCAAGCGCTAACTAGCTCGAATTAATAAACGGCTTTCAATAGCTCGGGCGATCAATACGATCACCGAAACCAATAGCAAATACACTAAGGCAGTGAGAAGATAAGCTTTAAAAAACTGGAAGTTGGTAGAAGCTAGCTCTTGCATGCGGGCAAAAAACTCTGTGTATTGAATCAAAAAGGTAATAGAGCTATCTTTGAGATTAGCAATTACTTGGTTTGTTAATGCTGGCACCGAGGTACGTAACACTTGCGGCAAGGTGATGAGACGAAATATTTGTGATGGCTTAAATCCTTGTGCAGTAGCGGCCTCAATCTGACTCGTATCTAAACCATTAAATGCCGTTTTTAGGTAAGCAGCGTTATAAGCAGCAACATTCAAGGTAAACCCGATCACAGCAACTGTAAAAGGATTTAATCGCACGCCCCATTGAGGAAGCCCGTAGTACATTAAAAACAGGAGCACTATCAGTGGCATACCAATAAAGAAAGAAATGTATGCATTAATGGAATTACGTATAAGATTATTTTTACTGAGTGTTAGATAGAAAACAAAAATACCCAGTAAAAATCCCGTAATGCTAATCACGACTGCTAATTCGAGGGTATTTAATAGTCCTGCCAGTATTAGAGGCATTTGCTGCAGCAGGTCCCGCTCGAAAGCTACCCAAGACCCCATTACACTGCGCCCCTCTTACCAAAGAATGCTTGCAACTCTGGATCAGAATGATCGTTGGCCAATACATCAATACGCTCATCTGCTCGAATAATGCCTTTGTCCAAAAACAGTACCCTATCGGAAATGCTGCTTGCCAGACCCAAGTCGTGCGTTACACAAATCATCGTAATGCCATTGTGATGTAAGCGATTAATCAGATCACCCACATCACGAGACATCACCGGGTCAAGTGCTGAGGTTGGCTCATCGAGTAACACAACCGCAGGATCCATCGCCAAAGCCCTTGCAATTGCAACGCGCTGCTTTTGACCACCCGATAATTGAGAAGGATATTTACCTTGATGAGGCGTCATCTCAAATTGAGCTAACTCATGCAAGGCTTTCTCGTTAGCCTCTTTTAGCCCCATGCCTTCTAGTTTACGCAAGGCTAATGTGACATTTTCCAGCACGGTCAGATGGCTATATAAGGCAAATTGCTGAAACACAAATCCAATCTGTTTGCGTAAGGCGCGGACATCCACATTAGGACCCAGAATCTCCTTGCCTTTAAATTGAATTGAACCCGATGTTGGCTCCACTAATCGATTGATACATCTCAACAGCGTTGATTTACCGCTACCGGAAGAGCCCATGAGCACCTTCACTTCGCCTTGCTGCAAATCAAAATTAATACCAGAGAGCACCGCCTGTTTGCCAAATTGCATAGCAAGATCTCGAATCGTGATTACCGTCATACTGTAGCCTCTTCCATGCCAGGAATTTCATAATGCTTCTGAATGAATTGAACGCCCAGCAATAAAATTCGGTAGATCACAAAATAGAGAACCCCCACGGCAAGATACACATCAATTCCCCTTAAGGTCGTTGCTGTCAATGTCATGGCCTGCTTTGTAATCTCAGGTATGCCAACGGTATATGCAAAAGGCGAATACTTCAGGACGGAGGTAAATTCATTGACCATACCGGGCACAGAAAATCGGAGCATCTGCGGGATTTCTATATACCTGATCACCTGGATACGGCTCATGCCCATAGCCTGAGCAGCAAGAACTTCGCCAGGATCAACCGAGTTAAATGCACCACGAAATACTTCGGTCAAATAGGCACCAGCAACCAAACCTAGGCTAAGTGCCATTGCCATTAAAGGCGGCGGCTTGATGCCAAAACCAGGAAGCCCAAAGTACACCATGAATAGCAAAACCAGTACCGGAACACCACGAAAGATATAGGTATAGATATCTATTAAAAAGCATACGCTTCCGATAGCCAGTCTATGCAGACTAGCTAGCAGCAAACCAACTGTAAAGCCAGTCATGCTGCAAACCAGCGTCACTATCACTGTATAGAAAACGCCATTTCCCAGCTCTAACAGAATGCCCAAAAGACTCATGGTTAAATTTTCCGAGAACTTACTTCATCCATTTATCCAAGATCGCTTGAATTTTTTCAGGGCCTAATTCTGCAAGATACTTATCAAAATCATCGCGCAACTTTGAGCCTTTAGCAAAGGCAAAGCCTAACTTATCGTAGCCCTTGAACACATAAGAACTTTGCAATGGCAAATTCAGTTTATTTTCATAATTCAAAAATACGGGCTCTTCAATGAAAGCCAAATCAATATTGCCATTCTGTAGATCTGTAACCACCTCTGCATAAGAAGGGTAAAGCTTTACCTTACTTAAAGAGTAGTAACCCTTTGGCTCTAACTCATTTCTAATTAAGTCATCGTAAGCCATGCCGCGGGGGTAGCCAATTGAATATTTCTTTAGCTGGTTTAGATCTGTAATTTGGATATTTTTACTTTTGAGACTTACTAAGTGCCAAGAGTTATCGTAGTAGGGCTGTGAAAAATCCATCGCCTCTTTACGCTTATCGGTAATGGAAATACCCGAAAAAGCAACATCCGCTTGTCCGCTAGAAACAGCACCAAGCATGCCCTGCCAATCATAAGGAGTTACTTTCAAAGTGCAGCCACGAGACTGGCAATAACCTTGGAAAATATCCATATCCACTCCGACAATCTGACCCTTTTGATCAAAAAGCATTGGGGGTGATGCTGGCGAGACAGCAACCTTGATTTCTTTTGAATCAGTACCTTTTGAGCAAGCCACAATTCCAATGCTCAAAATACAGATTAGTAAGGCTAAAAATCGGCGCTTCATATATAAACTCCCTAGTAAATTACTAAATTGATTATTAAATTACTTCTTAACCATTTCAAAACAAGATGCCACCATTGATTTAGATGTGACTTGGGTATAGCAAATCTCTAAATTTTAGAATCCCCTAATTTAAAGGTGAAACTTCCTGCTTCATTGACCATCACACCACTTTTCATGTCTTTAGCGTAAGCCCCCAATACTACTTCTTTGTGCTTAATATCAGTTGGGTGCTTGCCATCAGTTGCACCAATAAAACCCACAAAGTTTCTGCCCTCTTCTTTATCAACCACTAATACGTATTCTACGTTTCTAAATCGAGCGCCCTTTTCCTTCCCCGCCTCAGTAGCATGAAAGAATCCAGAGCTAGAGCCAGAAACAACTGAGTTGCTAATACCATTCCCAAGTGAGAATACTGCAATATTTGGATGTGCAGAATATAGGACTCAAGGAAGTCATTTAATCGCCTGCGCAAGGTAGCTTAGACCGGTATCGAGAATCCCCAACCGCAGGGAAGGCTATCGTGGATAGCTTTTTCCACCCTCGCAAGTGATTAGTTACATTAATTCAGATATCTCAATTAAGTTTTGATCCGGATCGCGGACGTACACAGAGACAATTTTTTGTGTGGCCCCAGTACGAATAACCGGGCCCTCAATGATGGGCCAAGATTCTAAATTTAGCGTTTCAATGACCTTTTCTAGTGGGCGATCAGCTATAAAGCAAAGATCAAGTGATCCAGGTGTTGGAATATCCGCCTTGGGCTCAAACTCTTTGCCCTTGATATGTAAATTTATTTTCTGATTGCCAAACTTAAAAGCCTTGCGCTCTACTGGCGGAGTGCCCCCAATAAAAGATTCTAGTTTCATACCCAGAATACGAGTATAAAAATCGACACACTCATTCTCCTTTGCGGTTGTGAGAACTAGGTGATCCAAATGGTCAATCATGATTCATTTCCTGGTTATTGAGCGCGCCGCAATTCATCTACGTAACTTGGCTCTGGATGCAGTGTATAAGTACTTCCAGCTTTAGCCACTTGCCCCGGTACTTCATGTCCCACAATCTTTGGTAGCTCCCTAGCCAACTTTAATAATTTGGGGATATTCATACCAGTGTCATAACCCATAGCATCGAGCATATGGATCGCATCCTCGCTTGAGATATTGCCACTTGCTCCTGGCGCATATGGGCATCCACCCAAGCCACCTAATGAGCCATCAAAGCGAACAATGCCCGATTGAACAGCAGCTAAAACATTAGCCAAACCCATTCCCCGAGTATTGTGAAAGTGCAAAGTGAGCTGCAGGCTTGGAAAACGTTTTTGCAATACCTCACTCATCCTTTTAACTTGATCAGGATTTGCCATTCCTGTTGTGTCGCAAATCGTCAGGCCTCTGACGCCCAGATCAGCAAAGCGCTGTGCAAAACCCTCTGCAACTTCTTGAGGCACCTCGCCCTCCATTGGGCAGCCAAAACAAGTTGATAAGGACACATTAATGGGCGTTCTGCCATCCACGTATTGAATTACCTCTACCAGTCCTGCAAAGCTCTTTTCTCTACCCATTCGAAGGTTAGCTAGGTTATGAGTCTCTGAGGTCGACATCACGAGATTAAATTCATCTGCTTTTGATTCGAAGGCACGCTCTGCACCTCTTAAGTTAGGAACCAGTACGGTGTACTCAACCCCAGGCAATCGCTTGATCCGCCCCATAACCTCTTCAGCATCTCGCAGCATTGGAATTGCTTTGGGGGAAGTAAATGAGGTCACCTCAATTTTGGCAAACCCACATTCACTCAGCTCATCAACCAACCTCACCTTGTCATCTGTTGGCACAAAATTGGCCTCAATCTGAAAGCCATCTCTCAGCACTACATCATTGAAATAAATTCTAGTCATGATCTTCTCTGGTTTTTTAATGTAGCTACTTAGTAAATGCAATTCCGCGTTCTTTCAGAGAGGCGACCTGATCATCACTTAAGCCTATACTCTTTAAGATCTCATCGGTATTCTGACCAATCTCTGGAGCAAGCGTCTTAATGGACCCTGGCGTACGAGACAGCTTTGGAATCACACCAGGCACATCTACCTGGCTGCCATCTCGCATCTGAATGGTTTGAATATTTTGCCGAGCTTTGTAGTGTGGATCCTTGGCGATATCGGCAACGGTATAAATTCTACCTGCTGGTACTGCAGCTAAATCTAACATCTCTACAGCCTTCGTGGTGCTGACTGTTTTGGTCCATTGGCCAATCGCATGATCAAGCTCGGCTACCCGCTTAACACGACCATCGTTATTCTCTAACTGCGGATCATTGCCTAAGTCATCACGCCCAATAACTGTCATTAAGCGCTTAAAAATGCTATCGCCATTACCGGCAACTAATACATAACCGCCATCCGCGCACTGGTAGGCGTTGGTTGGGGCAATACCAGGTAATGCACTGCCTGCCGCTTGTCGCACCTCACCGAATGCACTGTACTCAGGAAGTAAACTTTCCATACAGTTAAACACCGCTTCATACAAAGCAATATCAATGATTTGACCTTTACCACTGGTATGGCGCTCTTGTAACGCAAGCAAAATACCAATCACCCCATGCAAAGATGCCAAGGTATCGCCAATGCTAATGCCTACCCGCACCGGAACTCTGCCAGGCTCAGCAGTGAGATGACGCAAGCCCCCCATTGCCTCAGCAACAACACCGAACCCAGGTTTATCTCTATACGGGCCAGTCTGACCATAGCCGCTGATACGAAGAACAATCAGTTTAGGATTGAGTTCAAGTAATTTTTCTGGATCAAGTCCCCAACCCTCTAATGTTCCTGGGCGAAAGTTTTCAATCAAGATATCCGCCTCTTTAACTAAGGTTCTGACAATATCTTGGGCCTCTGCCTCTCTTAAATCCAAAGAGAGTGATCGCTTATTGCGTGACTGAACTTGCCACCAAATAGATGTGCCATCCTTTAGAAGTCGCCACTTACGAAGAGCATCACCTACCTTAGGCGGCTCGATCTTAATCACATCGGCACCAAAATCAGCTAACGTTTTAGCAGCAAATGGTCCAGCAATCAGTTGCCCCATCTCGATTACTTTTAATTTTGCTAACGGCTCCATTACCTCTCCCAAGATATGCATTGATGCAAAGTTACCCTTCATCAATAGGGCTCAAATTGCTATTCTAAGACCTATTC
>CANCQD010000016.1 GCA_947380285.1 Burkholderiaceae bacterium
TTCTCAAAAGATTGTCAGGCTAATTTAAGCGATCAAGTCCTTTTGCTCCCTCAGAAAACCATGAAGACAAAATCTCCAGAATTTGATTGCAATATGTTGTTGATGCGTTGGGGAAATTCTGTTCTATTGCAAAAGCGCCCAAGTAAAGCCATTTGGGGCGGTCTTTGGTCTTTGCCTGAGGGTCCTTGGACGCCCAGAGTATTTGGTGTAAAGAGCGAAGGCATTAGTGCGCAAGCATTATTTGCCGCCACATTGCCTGATGAAAAGTGTGCCGCCCTGTCAAAGGCGTGTAAGTCCATAAAACAGACCGAAGAAATTAAGCACGTCTTTACGCATCGTCGCTTGTGGATACAAATTTGGCAGGCAACCAGTTCAAAGGAGCTGACACTTCTAAGTCCAGATCTTAAGTGGGTGCCCTTAAATCAGTTAGGACGCTATGGCCTACCTCAGCCGATTAAGATCTTGCTGCAGCGATTGAGTCTAGTTCGCGGTGACGATCTAAAAAATTAAGCTGCAAGTCAATGAGATCTTTTTGGGCGCGAAAGTGTTCACTCAGGCGGCCAACTAGATAGACAGAGCGATGTTGACCACCAGTACAGCCAATGGCAACAGTTAAATAACTGCGGCCATCAGCAATGTAATAGGGTAACCATTTGTTGATAAATTCGGTAATATCTGATTCCATACTCATCACCTCTGGAATTTTTTCCAGAAACTCCTTCACGGGCTTGTCATTGCCGGTGAGAGGCCGCAATACTTTGTCGTAATGAGGGTTTGGTAGGCAGCGTACATCAAATACTAGATCCGCTTCACTGGGAACGCCCTTTTTAAAGCCAAATGATTCAAAAACAACTGTAAGCCCAACATGCTTGTCTTTAAGGAGATCTTGAATCCACGAGCGCAGTGCATGAGCGGGTAGGTTGCTAGTATCGATACTGTGTGCTTGGGTGCGTAAGGGCTCCAGTAAATTACGTTCTTTTTCAATTGCTTCAACCAGCGTCGCTGATTGCGATTGTTTGGCATTGCTAGATAAAGGATGGCGGCGACGCGTTTCTGAAAAGCGCTGAATTAGGGTATTGGTATCAGCATTTAAGAAGACAATTCTTACCTGATGATGTTTACGTAAGTTCTCGAGTATGGATGGCAGGTATTCAATGGATTGCCCGCGACGTGCATCAATAGCAACTGCAACCTGCTCACACTTTTCTTGCTCGAGAGTGGAGATGAGGTTTTCTAGAAGTGAGACCGGAAGATTATCTACGCAGTCGTAGCCCGCATCTTCGAAAGCCCTTAGGGCTACTGATTTACCTGAGCCTGAAATTCCGGTAATCAGATTAATTTGCATGACTTAGAGAAGGCGACCTTGAGATTTAATAGTGTCGGCTTCAGCATTCATTTGAATGCGTTGGCGTTCGATAAATTCTTTCAAGGTATCGATGCCACGCAATTGCAAAATAGTATTGCGTACAGCCGCTTCAACTAGTACCGCCAAGTTACGACCTGCGGCCACCTGAATTTTGACTGTGCGAATTGGAATGCCTAGAACATCGATATGCTGGGCTTCAAGGGGTAGACGCTCAAATTCACCATCGGTTCTGCGAACGAGCTGAACATTGAGGCGCAGTTTTAATTTACGGCGTACTGCTGTTTCACCAAAGATCGTGCGAATATCCAGCAGTCCTAATCCACGCACCTCAAGTAGATTACGCAAGATCACCGGACAACGACCTTCAATGTAATCAGGCCCAAGACGTGCAAAGTCAACCGCATCATCTGCTACTAAGCCATGCCCGCGAGAAATCAGTTCAAGACCTAATTCACTTTTACCTAGGCCGGATTCACCAGTGAGAAGTACGCCCAAACCAAGAATGTCCATAAAGACACCGTGCATCGTGATTTGAGGCGCGCCAATTTTTGTTAAGTAAGTTCGTAAATGGTCAATGACTTCCGCAGCAGAAATCGTAGTGGTGAATAAAGGTGTCGAGGAGCGCTGGCAGAATAGTTGTAAGTCGGGATCCGCGCTCTTGCCATCGGCAACAATGACACAAGGAGGCGTCTTAGAGATTAAGCTGGCAATTTGCTCTTGTCTTTGTTTTAGCTCTAGTGCTGCGTGATAGTTAATCTCTTGCTCACCGAAAATTTGAATGCGGCTAGGATGAATGAGATTTAAGTGGCCCACTAAGTCTGAGCTGGCAGCAGCTGCTTTTACAGCCTCAGGTGGGAAGGTACGGTCAGCACCTTCAAGACCGCCAATCCAAGACAGTTTTAATTCTGAAACATTATCATCAAAAATTTGCTGAGCAGTTACTCCCTCTAGGAGTAGTAACTGAGTCATTTTGCCGTACCCCAGTTTTGTAAAAGTTCGCAAACTTTTAAGGGATCCGTAGAAGACGATAAGCTCTGGCGAGCATCAGCATCTGATAGTAACTGAGCAATCGAAGATAGGATTTCTAAATGTTGTTGTGTGGCTTTTTCGGGCACCAATAAGAAGATTAAGATGGATACCGATTCGCCATCTGGGGCTGCAAACTCAATTGGATTTTGCAGTCTCATAAAGGCTGCGTTTGGCTGCTTCAAGCCTTTAACTCGACCATGGGGAATGGCTACACCTGCACCAAGGGCAGTGGAGCCTAAATCTTCGCGAGCGTTGAGAAACTCTACTACTGAGCTTGCTGCGATACCGGTTTGCTTGGAAAATAGTTCTCCTGCAGCTGCAAATGCATCAGCCCTACTTTTGGCGGGGACGTCTAATGCAATGCAGTCGGGAGTAAAAAGATTGATCAGGGCATTCATGTGAATAGATTATAGGTGTCCTGACGAACTGGATCACTCAAAATGCTTTTCGTGATGATGGTCTTGGATCTTTTCTTTGTGTTTGACAACCTGACGTTCAAGCTTATCAACCACTGCGTCCATAGCATGATAGAGGTCGGCGTTATGTGCTTCAGCGAACAAGTCCTTGCCCTTCAGGTGAATGGTGATCTCAGCACTTTGACGCAAATCCTTTTCTTTGGCTTTATCTACTACCAAAAAGGCAGACGCATCAATAACGTGGTCGAAGTGCTTACGAATTTTGGCTAGTCCCGCCTCGAGATGAGAGCGCATGGCAGGGGTAACTTCCACATGACGGCTATTAATTTTCAAATTCATTAGCGACTCCTTTTATAGATGCGTGCGCATAGCGATACTCGGGGTGCGCAGCAAGCCCCTGAAATTGTTGTGCTGTTTTTTTTGGAAAATAAACCATGAGCCTCCAGCGTATCAGCGAATTTGCTGAAAACCAAGGGGGAAAAGCAATTTTTATTACTTAAAAAGCAGAAACCCTGACTGGGCTTACATCCGGAAGTTTTCGCCTAGATAGACTCTTCTAACGGCATCGTTCTGAATGATCTGATCGGGTTTGCCCTCGGCCAATACGCTGCCTTCACTGATGATATAAGCGTGGTCACATATGCCCAGGGTTTCGCGGACATTGTGGTCGGTAATGAGCACCCCAATCTGGCGGTCTCGGAGGAAGCGAACAATCCGCTGAATTTCCCCAACGGCAATAGGGTCAACACCGGCAAAGGGCTCATCTAGCAAGATAAATTTTGGCTGGGAAGCCAAGGCTCTGGCAATTTCCACTCGCCTACGTTCTCCACCTGACAAAGAGAGGGCAGGATTATTGCGCAAGTGACTAATTTGAAGCTCACCCAGAAGTTCATCTAAGCGATGGGCAATCTCAGCCTTACTGAGGGGTTTGCCGCCTTGAACCTGAAGCTCTAGGACGGCCTGGATATTTTCAGCTACATTCAGTTTTCTGAATACAGAGGCTTCTTGCGGTAAATAAGATAGGCCCATTCGAGCACGCTCATGAATAGGAAGGTGTGTAATGTCTGTGCCATCTAAAATAATGTTTCCGCCATCGAGCGGGACCAAGCCAACAATCATATAGAACGAGGTGGTTTTGCCGGCTCCATTTGGCCCTAATAATCCAACGACCTCACCGCATCTGACTTGAACTGATACGTCCCGAACTACCGTTCTTGAACCGTAACGTTTTTGCAAGTTGTACGCGCTTAATGTTGGCGCATCATTGATTTGGGCTAAATCCGCTGTCATTTCTCTAGGGTTGCTTTTCGTCTTGGTGAAAGGAGGGCTCTTGCTAAAGGCAAATCATCCAGCTTTGCATCTTTGGGGGGTATGACTTGATAGTACTGCTTTACATCATCGTACTCAATTTTCCAGCCCTTTAATTGATCGAGCATTTGCATATTGATCAAGCGCTTGAGGCTAGCATCGCCGGTAAGCGTCAGAAACTCTGTCTTTGCATCATAGGTAACTTGAGCTCCACGACCTTGCATAAATTCATCTGCTAGTCCTTCGCGACGTTGTCTAAAGCTTGCTACTGCTTCAGGTTTACCTATAACGTCGATAAATTCATAGCCTTGTGGATCCACTGCAATATGCCCATCTTCGCCGGTAACGATGATGCTGCCTTTAATCAGTAACACTTGACCATTAAGGTCATAAACTTGTTTAACGTCGTTTACAGAAACATGTTCTGCTTCTAGGATGACGGGTTTGTCTTGGTCTGCTTTTTCTGCACAAGCTGAAGTCGCAACAGAAATCCCTAGAGCAAAAAAGCCCAGGAGTACACAGCGAGAAACTAAGCATTTGATAGACAGCATTTTATTGGCTACTCCGTGGGGCACGCTCGATGCGCCCTTTAACTTGACCACTGAGCACCATACTTTGCTCGACATTATTGAAGATGCCACCATCGGTGGAATTCATGATCGACATGCCTTGCTCAAGGGTAATGGGTCGATTTGTTTCGATAATGTCATCATTAATGAGCACTTTGAAATAGCTAGATTTGGCCAACATTCTTAAGGTAGCCGGTTGTGATGCGGTAGCCTCTTGAGCGGGGCGAAAGATCGTGGCGTTATCAAACAAATCCAAAATAGTGAGATCACCATCAAGATGTCCGGTGTCTGCCTTAACGGTTACAGGAGCTTTCTCTGCCTGAAATAAGCGCATGCGGGGCGTGAGGATGTCGATAGAGGCATCGTCATCGTAGTGAGTGACCTTGGCACCCAAAATTCGGTATTTGGTATTACCCAATTCATTTAGGGCGGAGAGTACACCCTCTTTAATTATGTAGTCGGGCTCATGCAGTCGTACACGTTCTAGTGGGGATTTTTGAGGGGGAGCATTTTTTTGGACTAACCAAAATGTTGCCAGGGTGAGCGCCCCCATCAAAATCAAGGGCATCAGGCGCAAAAGGCTGCGACCAATACCAATTTTGATTTGCTGAGGATTTAACTGCATTGCTTAGCTACGAGCCTTATTGAGTAATTCCTCATAAAGATTCTGAGACTTAAGAATCAGGTCGCACACTTCACGTACGGCACTATTGCCGCCGCTGCGTGACGTTACTAGATGTGCGTATTCTTTAACGGCCTCGTGACCTTGTGCTGGGCAAATTCGAAAACCTGCATTTTTCATCATTTGCAGGTCTGGCCAATCATCACCCATAACAGCGCAATCAATTGACGTGAGCCCTAGAGATTTAATAACTTCCTCTAATGCTATGGCTTTGTTTTCAACACCCATGTGAACGTGTTTAATGCCGAGTTCTTCGCAGCGTGCCAAAACCATTTTGGAATTTCTGCCGGTAATGATCGCGGTCAGAATGCCGCATTGCTCTAATAATTTGATACCTAACCCATCTTGAATATCAAAAGCTTTCAGCGATTCTTTGCCATCTGCACCAATCCAGACTTGCCCATTCGTTAGCACGCCATCAACATCCAAAACTAAGAGCTTCACTTTGCCTGCGCGCTCCCAGGCTTGTGGAAATTGAGCTAAGGGATTGGTATTGTGGGGGCTAAAGGCGCTAGGCATAAAGTAGAAGCTCGATTACAAATGAAATTAAATTACTTTTGCAGCAAATAAATCATGCAGATTTAAGGCGCCTAATAAATGGCCTTTAGCATCAGTCACTACCAGATGGTTAATGCGATGCTTTTCCATCATCTCGATAGCCTCTTCAGCAAGTAGTTCTGCTGGAATGGTACGAGGATCGGCAGTAGTTGCGCTCCCAAGTTTGATGCCATCCAGATTGGTGGTCTTTTCCAGAAGACGACGTAAGTCACCATCGGTAAGGATGCCAAATACTTTTTCGTTGGCATCGAGGATTACTACCATTCCCATTCTTTTTGAGGTCATCTCTAATAAGGCATCTTGTAATGATGCATCGATAGAGATTTTTGGGGTGTCCGCAAGGCTACGCATCACTTCGCTGACATGCATCAATTGTTTGCGACCAAGTCTGCCGCCGGGATGAGAACGTATAAAGTCTTCAGCTTCGAAACCTCGAGCATCTAGTAAAGCAACAGCTAGCGCATCTCCCATGGCTAGTGCCGCAGTAGTACTAGTAGTGGGCGCGAGATTTAAAGGACAAGCTTCTTTTTCTACGCTGGTATCTAGATGCGCATCTGCTAATTTGGCGAGGGATGAATGTGGAGCGCCAGTTAGAGCAATGAGTTTTGCGCCAGTACGTTTCACGATCGGAACAATGGTTAGCAGTTCATCGGTCTCACCAGAATTCGAAAGAGCGACGAAAACATCGTCTCTGGTAACCATGCCTAAGTCACCATGGCTTGCTTCCGCGGGGTGAACAAAAAAAGCCGGGGAGCCAGTTGAGGCAAAGGTGGCGGCAATTTTGCGGGCAATATGCCCTGATTTACCGATTCCAGAAACCACGATTCTCCCTTTGCAGCCGTGTAAAAGCTCTACTGCTAGGACGAGGGCATCAGCGTTCGCGCCCTCAAGGCGATCACGCATGGTTTGCAGTGCAGCAGCCTCAATAGTGAGGGTGTCGCGCGCAAGCTTTAGGGTACGTTCACGAGTCTTAGCTATCATCGAGTAAGTATATGCCGTCAGTCCTTCAATTAACCCTCATTCTCTTGGCCTCGGGTGTGGCCGGAGTGGTTATTTTCCGCTATTTTGGTTTACCGCCTATTTTGGGCTATTTGGCCATTGGGGTGCTGATTGGTCCCCATGCCCTTGGCCTGGCAAATGATTCAGCCACAGTGAAGTATTTGGCTGAATTTGGCGTGGTTTTCTTAATGTTCTCAATTGGCCTGGAATTTAATCTGCATAAGCTTCGGGCTATGCGGTCCATCGTATTTGGTTTGGGCGGTAGCCAGGTCATTTTGACGATGTTGCTAGCAGTTCCAGCAAGTCTTTTGATGAACTGGATTTATCCCATTTCATGGCATGCTGCGATCGCGTTGGGTGGTGCACTAGCAATGTCTTCAACAGCGATTGTCACCAAGCTGATCTCCGATCGCGCCGAATTGGAGACGGAGCATGGACGCAATGTAGTGGGTATTTTGTTGTTCCAAGACTTGGCGGTGGTCTTCCTGCTGATCCTATTGCCATCACTCGGAAAAAATCCTTCAGACTTGTTTGTAGCGCTTACAGCAGCATCCATCAAAATCACCATTGCCTTGGTATTGATTTTCTTCATTGGCCAAAGCTTGATGAGTCACTGGTTTAGGTTAGTAGCTAAGTTGCGTTCACAAGAGCTCTTCATGCTCAATCTCTTATTGATTGTTTTGGGCATGGCTGGATTAACCGAACACTTTGGTTTATCACTGGCACTTGGCGCATTTTTGGCAGGCATGTTGATTTCTGAAACACCTTATCGACATCAAGTGGAAGAAGACGTCAAACCTTTCCGTGATGTCTTGCTTGGCCTCTTCTTTATTACGATTGGCATGTTGCTTGATTTCAATGTCATTCGTGAGCAATGGTTGCTGGTTTTGGTTTTACTGCTTGGCCCCTTAGTCTTTAAGTTCGGCCTGATTGCCCTGTTATCACGAGCCTTTGGTTCAAGTACTGGCATTTCGATTCGAACTGGATTATGTCTAGCGCAAGCAGGTGAATTCGGCTTTGTGTTGTTGAATCAAATTGATGGATTAGATTTGATTGACCCCATCTTGAGTCAGGCGGTATTAGCAGCAATGCTAATCTCAATGTTCTGCGCCCCGTTCTTGATTGAATATAGCGATCGTATTGCGATGCGCTTTTCTAGCAATGAATGGTTGTTGCAATCACTTGCATTAACTCGGGTTGCTTCCAAAAGTGTTCGTAATGAAAACCACGTCATTATTTGTGGATTTGGTCGCTCAGGTCAAAGTTTGGCACGCATGCTTGATCAAGAAAAAATTCTTTACATTGCTTTGGATTTGGATCCTGACCGCGTTAAAGAAGCCGCAGCTGCTGGTGACAATGTGGTCTACGGTGATGCGAGTCGTGAAAATTATTTAGTTGCCGCAGGTCTTTCTAGGGCAAAGGCAGTAGTGATCACCTATGCAGATACTGCTGCTAGCATGCGAGTTCTTCGCCAAGTGGAACACTTGCGTCCAGGCATGACTGTGTTGGTGCGTACAAGAGATGATGCTGACATCGCTAAGTTGCAAGCTGCCGGAGCCACTGAAGTAGTGCCTGAGTTAATTGAAGGCAGCTTAATGATCGCTTCCCATGTTCTGCTGATCATGGGTGTACCTATGCGTAAGGTAGTGCGTCGCATTACAACAGCAAGGGAAGAGCGCTATAGTTTGTTGCGGGGCTACTTTAGGGGTTCGGCTGACGATGACTTTGGCTCAAATGAATCTTGGCGTTTACACGCCATTACCTTGTTACCGCATTCACAAGCGATTGGCAAAAGTCTTGGCGAGCTTGATCTGGAGAAAGAGGGCGTGAATGTTCAGGCAGTGCGTCGCAAAGGTCGAAACGCAGATTATGTGAAGTTAGACCCTGTTCCAGATCTCAAGCTTGAGGCTAATGATATTTTGGTGATCTCAGGTAATTCAGAAGCGACTGATTTAGCCGAAGCTAAATTACTCTGAGGTCAAGCAATACTTTATTGCTATCTTTTTCTAGTCCTACTTTTTCTTTTTACTGGCTGCGGGAGTAGGAGCTTTGCGAGTGAGTAAGGGCGCCAAGTAGTGCCCCGTAAAACTCAATTCGTTTTTAGCCACATCTTCAGGTGTACCAGTAGCAATAATTTGCCCACCGCCAGCTCCACCTTTAGGCCCCAAGTCAATAATCCAATCAGCCGTCTTAATCACATCTAAGTTGTGCTCAATGATGACAATCGTGTTGCCTTGCTTCTTAAGTGTTTGAATCACTGTAAGTAGTAACTGAATGTCATGGAAATGCAAACCAGTAGTTGGTTCATCCAGAATATATAGGGTTCTGCCGGTATCACGCTTAGAAAGCTCAAGAGAGAGTTTCACGCGTTGCGCTTCACCACCGGATAAGGTGGTTGCGCTTTGCCCAAGCTTCACATAGCCTAAGCCAACATCTAATAAGGTTTTGAGTTTGCGCTTTACTACGGGAACTGCTTCAAAAAATTCATGCGCTTGTTCGATGGTCATCGACAACACTTCATGAATGTTCTTACCCTTGTAGCGAATGTCTAAAGTTTCACGGTTGTAGCGTTTGCCGTGACAAACATCACACGGAACATAAACGTCAGGCAAGAAATGCATCTCTACTTTGAGAACGCCATCGCCTTCACAAGAATCACAGCGACCACCCTTCACGTTAAAAGAGAAGCGACCAGCTTCATAACCCCGTTCACGTGATGCAGGAACGCCTGCAAAGAGTTCTCTAATTGGTGTAAATAAGCCTGTATAGGTAGCTGGGTTAGAGCGTGGGGTTCTGCCAATCGGGGATTGATCAACGCTAATGACCTTGTCGAAGTGCTCTAAACCCTTGATTGCATCGTGAGCTGCGGGCTCTGCATTGGAGCCATAGAGGTGTTGAGCGACTGCATGATGCAGGGTGTCATTGATGAGAGTAGATTTACCAGAACCTGATACGCCAGTAACGCAGGTTAACAAGCCTACGGGAATCTTTGCGTGTACTGATTGCAAATTATTGCCACGAGCACCAATAATTTCTAAAAAGCGATCATTTACTGGGATGCGTTTTTCTGGAACTGCAATGGCTTCACGGCCAGCGAGATAAGCGCCTGTTAAGGAGTTAGGATTAGCCTCTACTTCCGCCGGCGTGCCTTGGGCAACCACTTCGCCACCATGAACACCAGCACCAGGACCAATATCAATTACCCAGTCAGAGGCGCGAATCATATCTTCGTCATGCTCAACGACTAAAACACTATTACCTAAATCACGTAAGTGTTTAAGTGTGCCGATCAAGCGATCGTTATCGCGTTGATGCAAGCCAATCGAAGGCTCATCCAATACATACATCACCCCCGTTAAGCCAGAGCCAATCTGGCTTGCCAGTCGAATACGTTGGGCTTCTCCTCCTGAGAGAGTATCGGCACTACGCTCAAGGGAGAGGTAGTCTAGACCTACATCATTTAAGAAGCGTAAACGTGCGCCAATCTCTTTGACGATCTTGTCAGCGATTTCGCGCTTAGCGCCTTTGAGTTCAAGAGTCTCGAAATATTCTTTAGCTTCTTTTAGAGGTAAAGCACTGATCTCATAAATTGCACGAGATTGTTTCTTCTCACCCACTTTGACAAAGCGTGCCTCCTTACGTAAACGGCTGCCGTTACATTCTGGGCAAGTTTGTACATTCTGATAACGTGATAGTTCTTCGCGAACAGTCATGGAGTCTGTTTCGCGATAGCGTCTTTCAAAGTTCGCAACAATACCTTCGAAGGCATGTTCGCGAATACTATTTTTGCCTCGCTCGTTGATGTACTCAAACGGAATAGTGACATCACCAGAGCCCAAGAGAATGAGATCTTGCTGTTTCTTGTTCAGCGTCTCAAATGGCTTCTCAACATCAAAACCACCATGCTTAGCAAGCGTTTGTAGTAATTTGAAATAGAACTGATTACGACGATCCCAGCCTTTAATGGCGCCAGAGGCTAGTGATAAATCTGGGTGAGCAACGATGCGCTTTGGATCAAAGAAAGACTGATGACCTAAGCCGTCACAAGAAGGGCAGGCGCCCATTGGGTTGTTAAAAGAGAAGAGACGTGGCTCTAGTTCTTGTAAAGAGTATGAACAAACTGGGCATGCAAACTTGCTAGAGAAAATCATTTCTTTGCCAGTATCCATATCCACAATCATGGCCTTGCCATCGGCTAGACGTAAAGCTGTCTCAAAAGATTCCGCTAAACGCTGCTGAATATCGGGACGCACTTTAATACGATCAACTACTACTTCAATCGAGTGCTTATCGTTTTTCTTGAGTGCCGGTAATTGATCGACCTCAAAAATTTCTGCTTTGGCAACGTTTGCAGTGCCGCCACCAGAGCGCACACGAAAGCGCACAAAGCCTTGTGCCTGCAAGTCTTGAAAGAGATCTACGAATTCACCTTTACGCTCACTTACTACTGGAGCGAGAATCATCAGCTTCGTATCTTCAGGCATCGACAACACAGTGTCGACCATTTGAGAAACGCTCTGCGCCTCTAAAGGAAGATCATGATCTGGGCAATGCGGGGTTCCTGCACGTGCAAACAACAAGCGCAAGTAATCATGAATTTCAGTAACAGTGCCTACAGTTGAGCGGGGGTTGTGACTAGTGGCTTTTTGCTCAATCGAAATCGCTGGTGAAAGCCCCTCAATCGTATCGACGTCTGGCTTTTCCATGAGTTGTAAAAACTGTCGGGCATATGCCGAGAGAGATTCAACATAGCGACGTTGCCCTTCGGCATATAGAGTGTCAAAAGCGAGTGAGCTCTTTCCTGAACCCGATAAGCCAGTAAGGACAACAAGTTTCTCCCTAGGAATGTCTAGATTGATGTTTTTGAGGTTGTGGGTGCGGGCACCGCGGATCTTGATTTCGTTATTCATGATTTTTTAGCGTAACTTGTTAATATAGCTCTTTCCCATGAATCCTTCTGAACTTCGCTCTACTCTGGCCTTAGCAGGCATCTTTGGCCTCCGCATGCTAGGCCTTTTCTTGCTATTGCCCATCTTTAGCATTCATGCACGGGGCTTGCCTGGGGGTGAACAGGCCTTTTTGGTGGGTTTGACCCTCGGAATATTCAATATTGTTCAGGCCTGTTTTCATATCCCCTTGGGGCGTTTATCCGACCGAATTGGCCGCAAACCAGTGGTTTTATGGGGCCTTTCCTTGTTTATTGCCGGTGCTTTGATTTCTGCCGCTAAGGATGATTTGTTATGGATTGCCATTGGGCGGGGTGTTATGGGGGCTGGAGCGATATCAGCCGCAGTTTCTGCATGGGTTGCCGATCTCACGCGTGAACAAGTACGAACTCGGGCTATGGCTTTGGTGGGTGGAAGTATTGCACTCTCATTCGCACTATCCTTGGTAATTGCCGCACCCATTTACCGAGTGATTAGCTTAAGTGGAATGTTTATTGTGTTGGCGATTCTTGGGGTGATAGCAATGTTGGTGACGTATTACGTTTTACCAAGTACTCATCCTGAAGTCAAAGTTCAGCAAGCCTCCTTGAAGGAGGTATTTTTTCGTCCCGAGTTGATGCGTTTGAATGTTGGTGTATTTGTATTGAATGCAACCCAGGTGGCGATGTTCTTAGTGGTGCCACGTTTACTAGTACAAGCAGGATTGCCCCTGTCTTCGCATTGGGAAATTTATCTCCCAGTAGTTTTACTATCTTTTTTCTTTATGGCGCCCATCCTGATTTTTGGTGAGAAGAAGCAGCAACTTCGTACGATTATGCTTATTGCAATCGTACTGTTATTGATTGCTGAATTTTTGTTTACGAACAGCGCCTCTGTTACGTCAATTGCTATTGCTTTGTTAGTTTATTTCGTAGGATTCAACCTGCTGGAAGCCTTACAACCATCCTTAGTTTCGCGTTTTGCTAAAGAATCTAAGGGCACAGCCTTAGGTGTTTACAACACTACACAATCAATAGGCTTATTTGCTGGCGCTGCTATTGGAGGCTATTTGATGGATAGCCATGGTGATTTATCGGTCTTTGTGACGGGTGCCGTACTCTTAGTTTGCTGGCTTATAATTGCGTGGTCGATGCGTGAATTACCAGCAAAGACGCAGCCGTAGCTGAATTGATTAAATAAAAGTGAGTAGTTTATTTTTAGTAGTAATAACAGCAGTATTTTTCTTCGGGAGACAACATGGCTTCGGTAAATAAAGTCATCATCGTAGGTAACGTAGGTCGCGATCCAGAAACTCGTTACATGCCAAGCGGCGACGCCGTTACAAACATTTCAGTAGCAACATCTGATCGCTACAAAGACAAGCAAACTGGTGAAATGAAAGAAACCACAGAATGGCACCGTGTTGCATTCTTTGGCAAGCTCGCAGAAATCGCTGGTCAGTACCTTAAAAAGGGTTCACAGGTTTATGTTGAAGGTCGTTTGCGTACACGCAAATGGACTGACGCTAGTGGCCAAGAAAAGTATTCCACAGAGATCGTTGCAGAAACTATGCAAATGCTTGGTGGTAAGCCAGTAGGCGGAAGTGGTGATGGTGGCGAGAGCTATAGCCGCTCAAAGCCGGCTGAGCAGTCTGCTCCAGCATCATCAAACGCTGCATCACTTGGCGCAATGGATGACGATATTCCGTTTTAAGCATTGATCAAGCATCACTTCTTTGTGATGGTTTTAATAGAAAACCCCTTCTAGGATTTCCTACAAGGGGTTTTTATTTGCCTAAAGCTTTTAAGTTGGCTCTGGGTTTTATTGTCTAGCGTGCCGAATATTCTCTGGCCAAGGGGAGTTGTAATCGGTGCGAAATGGGTTGATGTCTAAGCCACCACGCCTTGTGTAGCGCGCATAGACAGATAGCTTTTCTGGTTTGCACTGACGCTTGATATCAGTAAAGATAGTTTCAACACAATGCTCATGAAACTCACCCAAGTTCCTAAACCCAATGAGGTAGCGTAAGAGACCCTCTTCCAAAATAGGGCGTCCTTGATAGCGAATTTGTACGCTCGCCCAGTCTGGTTGACCAGTAACCGGGCAGTTAGATTTAAGTAAGTGAGATACCAAGCATTGTTCGATAGGGCCAAAAGATTCATTGACGCTTAGTAGGCTTGGGTCTGCTGGCAGGTTGGGATCTACTTCAATATCCAATCTATCCATCAAAATCCCACCCATTTCTTGCATCCCTTTTTTGGAGATGGCCTCAGTTAGGCTGATACGTGTGGCGATCTTACTGCCAGCAAGCGCAGATAAGTCTGCAATTAGCCTTTCTTTAACTGCATTCTCATCTGCAAAGACTGCGCTATTCAGGCTGTTTAGATATAGCTTAAATGATTTGGACTCAATCATGTTTGGCGAGTCTGCGGGAATCTGAAATTCTGCCAAAGCAATCTGCGGCTTGCCTTTTTGGTTAAGCCAACTTAATTCAAATGCATTCCATATATCGACACCTGTAAATGGCAAGGCTTGATTTTCTTTGAGACCCAGCTTTGTTCTGTTCTCAATTCTTGGAATGGGAAATAACAAGCTTGGATCATATTGATCTGGATACTGTGTTGATTGTCCGAGAGGTAACATTGCCATTGCAGTAGTTCGCTTACTTACTTCTTGGGTTTATTCGATACGCCTGAGACGACATGGCCTGTTGGTGCAACAGAAGCCGCCGATTGGCAATGGCCTGTTTGATCATCAAAGAAAAAGTCAGGTTCGAATTCTCGTAAAAACTCGCTCTTCGAGAGGCCACCCAAGAACATTGCTTCATCCACATCAATACCCCATGCCATCAAGGTACGAATTGCGCGTTCGTGAGCAGGAGCAGAGCGCGCTGTTACTAGGGCGGTGCGAATGCGCATACCGTTTTCACTAGTGGAACGTTGTAGCCTATGTAGCGCTTCTAGTAATGGTTTAAACGGGCCAGGAGGCAATGGAATATCCACCTTTTTGCTCTCGTGATCGACAAATGCCTCAAGACCTTTTTTTTGGAAGACTTGTTCGGCTTCATCGGAGAAAAGGACTGCGTCTCCGTCAAAAGCGATGCGGATCTCATTGGGATGAGACTCGGCAGTCTTGCTGGATTCCGGATACACGCGCGCTGCAGGGAAGCCTGCATCAATCGTTGCGCGTACATCATCCTCATTAGCAGACAAGAAGAGGTTGGCATGTAGGGAGCGCAGGTAATGATACGGTGGTCTACCTCTAGTAAATACACCACGTTCAAGATGTAATCCATGATGCTCGGCAGACCGGAATACACGCAGCCCGCTGACTGGATCGTTGCGAGAGAGAATCACTACCTCTACCCGCTGGTCACCCTCTTCATTAAAGGCAAGTAGTTTTTTTACTAGTGGGAACGCCACCCCTTTTTGAGCAGCCTCACTAAGACGTTCTAACTGTAACTTCATATAAGCGCTGTCATCGGTGGATTCGAAGATGCGATTTTCTTCCTCGAAATCAAACAGGGCGCGCGAAGAGATCGCAACGACAAGTTTTCCGGTAAGCGTATATGACATGAAGGTATTGGTCTTCTGTATTAAATCTTATTTAAGGAACAGGCGATAGGCCGGGTTGTTACTCTCATCCCAGTGTGGGTAGCCTAATGTAGCTAAGAATTTTTGGAACTTATTCTGCTCATTTTTAGGAACCTGAATACCAATCAGAATGCGCCCATAGTCAGCCCCGTGATTGCGATAGTGGAACAAGCTAATGTTCCAGTTGGGGGCCATACTGGTTAAGAACTTCATCAATGCACCTGGGCGCTCTGGGAATTCAAAACGGTAGAGCAATTCATCTTTAGCGAGCGCAGAATGTCCGCCAACCATATGGCGTAAATGTGATTTTGCTAACTCATCATGGGTGAGATCAATTGTTGCGAATTTTGCTTTGCGGAAATGCTTTGCAATCGTGTCGCTATCACCCGCTTTTTGCGTGCTGATACCCACAAAAATATGGGCTTCGCTTTGATCGCCAATGCGATAGTTAAATTCAGTAACGTTTCTTTTCCCGAGTAATTCGCAGAAGCGTTTGAAAGAGCCGCGCTCTTCAGGAATCGTTACAGCAAATACTGCTTCACGGAACTCACCAACGTCAGCACGTTCAGCCACAAAGCGTAGGCGGCTAAAGTTCATGTTAGCCCCACAAGCCACGGCTACTAAAGTTTTTTTCTTAATGCGTTTTTTCTCTACGTACTTCTTCATGCCAGCAATCGCAAGTGCACCTGCGGGCTCAAGAATGCTGCGCGTATCAGTAAATACATCGTTGATAGCTGCACAGATTTCGTCTGTGTCAACGGTGATGATTTCATCCACTACTTTTTTGCAAATGCGAAATGTTTCTTTACCAACCAATTTAACGGCAGTGCCGTCTGAGAACAAACCAACATCTTTCATCTCAATACGTTTATTCGCTTTGAGTGATTGATTCATTGCGTCAGAGTCTGATGCTTGCACCCCGATGACTTTTGTTTTTGGACTGACGGCTTTGATGTACTCGCCAATACCTGCAATCAGGCCTCCACCACCGATGGCCACAAAAACAGCATCGATGGGTTTTTCGTATTGGGTAAAAATTTCGTGAGCGATGGTGCCTTGTCCAGCAATGACATCGGGATCATCAAAAGGATGTACAAAAGTTAAGCCTCGTTTTTTGCCGAGAACCTCGGAATACTTGAAAGCATCGCTATAGGATTCGCCATGAAGAATGATTTCTACCCAAGGTCCGCCTCGAGCCTTTACCGCATCAATTTTGACGCTCGGAGTGGTTACTGGCATCACGATGACGGCTTTGCACTTCATTTTGGCAGCTGAAAGCGCTACTCCTTGGGCATGATTACCTGCCGAAGCGGCTATTACCCCGCGCTTTAAGGCTTCAGGGGGTAAATGGGCCATTTTGTTATAGGCGCCACGGAGTTTGAAGGAGAAAACCGGCTGGTTATCCTCTCTTTTGAGGAGTATCTGGTTACCCAAACGCTTTGTCAGTTCTGGGGCGACCTGAAGCTCGGTTTCTCTGGCTACGTCATAGACGCGAGCCGATAAAATTTTCTTTAAATAGTTCGTTGCCATCCGATGAGCGTACCACGGATGGCTCCTAAGCCCTTAGATTTGCAAGGGTTTATCCCTTTGGGGAGCAACTTTCTTGGAATCCTGCCACTATCAGGTTCACTCAATTAAAATGCTTATTTATCAAATATGTCGCTATGAACGCACCATTGGCTTTGAACCAGTTGCTGGAAGCTGAGGCGGGCTCCCCCCGTCTTCGCGAAATACCTTACAACTACACCTCCTTTTCTGATCGAGAGATTGTGATTCGCTTATTGGGCGAGGAGTCATGGCGCGTTCTCAATAATTTGCGTGGCGTTCGCCGTACTGGCCGCTCTGCGCGGATGTTATTTGAAATTCTAGGTGATATTTGGGTGGTTCAGCGCAACCCTTTCTTGCAAGATGACTTGCTCGACAGCCCAAGCCGCCGTAAACAATTAATCGATGCACTATGGCATCGCTTAGGTGAAGTCAAGAAGCGCAATAGTGGCGATTCCGCTGATCAAGTAGAAATTCTCTTAAGTGCCGCCTATCGCGCAATCGAAAATTTCGAAAATGGCTTTAAAGAAGTTGAGCAAATTCGAAAACGTGCTCGCAAGGAGTTGGGCCGTCACACTGCTTCAGACAATATTTGTTTTGATGGTGTGTCTCGTGCTGCGCACGTTACTGATGCAACCGATTGGCGTGTTGAGTTTCCGCTCGTTGTTTTAAAGCCGGATTACGAATCTGAGATTCCTGGCTTAGTGAAAGCTTGCGTCGTATTAGGTTTGACCATCATCCCTCGTGGGGGTGGCACTGGCTATACCGGCGGTGCTATTCCACTGTATGCGATGTCTGCAGTAATTAATACTGAGAAGCTTCAAGATATTGACGGCGTGAAGTCTAAGAAGTTACCTGGACTTGATCATGAGGTCTTTACGATTTTCACGGGCGCTGGTGTTGTTACCCGCCGCGTTTCTGATGCTGCAGAGCTTGCTGGGCTTGTGTTTGCGGTTGATCCTACTTCTGCTGATGCGAGTTGTATTGGCGGCAATATTGCAATGAATGCCGGTGGTAAGAAGGCAGTTCTTTGGGGAACTGCTTTAGACAATCTCGCTAGCTGGCGCATGGTTGATCCTGAGGGCAATTGGTTGGATGTAGAGCGTGTTGGACACAATATGGGCAAGATCCATGATGTGGCGACAGTGCGTTTTCAGCTGACTTGGTCTGACGGAAATAGTGAGCCTGGCCAACACATTCTGAAAACAGAATTATTAGAAGTTGAAGGTAAAAAATTTCGTAAAGAAGGTTTAGGTAAAGACGTTACTGATAAATTTTTATCAGGCTTGCCTGGTGTGCAGAAAGAAGGTTGCGATGGTTTGATCACTAGCGCAACCTGGGTATTGCATCGCATGCCAAAATTCATGCGTACCGTTTGCTTAGAATTTTTTGGTCAAGCACGCGAAGCCATTCCAAGCATTGTGGAGATCAAAGCTTACTTGGATGGGGTAAGTAAGCAGGGTGGTCCAATTTTGGCTGGTCTTGAGCATTTGGATGATCGCTATTTAAGGGCAGTCGGTTACTCCACTAAATCGAAGCGTAATAGCTTGCCAAAGATGGTATTGCTTGGCGATATTGCTGGTGACAATGAAGAGGCTGTTGCCGCAGCTACTAGTGAAGTAGTGCGCATGGCGAACTTACGCGTTGGCGAAGGTTTTGTGGCGGTTAGCACTGAGGCTCGCAAGAAGTTCTGGCTAGACCGCGCTCGTACAGCTGCTATTGCCCGCCACACCAATGCTTTTAAGATTAATGAAGACGTCGTGATTCCTTTGCCCCGCATGGGTGAGTACACCGACGGTATCGATCGCATCAATATTGAGCTTTCTCTCAAAAATAAGCTACAAGTACTCGATGGCCTCGATGCTTTCTTGAAAAAGAGTGCATTACCCCTTGGTAAGAGCGATGCTGAGTATGAGATTCCTACAGCAGAGATCTTGGGTGATCGTGTTCAGCAAGCCTTAGAACTCATTGCCAAGGTACGCGGGCGTTGGGCTGAGTGGCTCACTGAGATGGATTCGTATTTCCCACGTTTGCAGGATTACAGTTTGCGCGCCTCTTGGAAAGAAGAAGTGCGCTCAGAATTGCGCATCATTTTTGGTGGTCTAGCGTTTGAGCCGATACTGGCTGAACTCGAAGCAATTCACAAAAATATTTTACGTAAGCGCGTATTTGTGGCTTTGCACATGCATGCTGGCGATGGTAATGTCCACACGAATATTCCAGTGAACTCCGACGACTATGAGATGTTGCAAGATGCGCATCGCGCAGTTGATCGGATCATGAAGTTAGCCCGTTCTTTGGATGGAGTGATTTCTGGTGAGCATGGTATTGGTATTACTAAATTAGAGTATTTAACTGAAGCCGAACTCAAAGACTTCCGTAGCTACAAGAATCGAGTTGATCCAGAAGGCCGCTTCAACAAAGGTAAGTTGATGCCACATGCTGATCTGAGTATGGCCTACACACCAAGCTTTGGTTTGATGGGACATGAGTCGATCATCATGCAGCAAAGTGATATTGGCGCTATTGCCGATAGCGTGAAGGATTGTTTACGTTGCGGTAAGTGTAAGCCTGTTTGCTCAACCCATGTCCCGCGTGCAAACCTCCTCTATAGTCCACGCGATAAGATTCTCGCAACCTCCCTGTTGATTGAAGCTTTCTTGTATGAAGAGCAAACGCGCCGTGGCGTTTCGATTCGTCATTGGGAAATGTTTGATGACGTAGCTGCACACTGCACGGTTTGTCATAAGTGTTTAACGCCTTGCCCAGTCAAAATTGACTTTGGTGATGTGACGATGAACATGCGTAATCTTCTGCGCAAGATGGGTCAGCAGCGTTTTAATCCGGGCACAGCTGCATCCATGTTCTTTTTGAATGCAACTAGCCCAGAATCTATTCATTTAGCTCGTAAGACGATGATTGGTTGGGGTTATAAGTTGCAACGCTTGGGTAATGATGTGTTGCGTAGATTTGCAAAACAACAAACTGCACACCCTCCTGCAACAGTAGGTAAGCCGAGCGTTAAAGAACAGGTGATCTTCTTTGTAAATAAGAAGATGCCTGGCAATCTTCCTAAGAAAACTGCGCGTGCTTTATTGGATATTGAAGACGCGAACTATGTCCCAATCATCCGCGATCCTAAGACAACTTCTGCAGATACTGAGGCGGTGTTTTATTTTCCGGGTTGTGGATCTGAACGTCTGTTCTCCCAAGTTGGCTTAGCTACTCAAGCGATGTTGTGGAATGTCGGCGTGCAAACGGTACTTCCTCCCGGCTATCTTTGCTGCGGCTATCCACAACGCGGTAATGGTGACTTTGATAAAGCCGAGAAGATGATTACGGATAACCGCGTGTTATTCCATCGCGTTGCTAATACTTTGAATTATTTGGATATTAAGACCGTTGTTGTTTCATGCGGTACTTGTTATGACCAGTTGGCGGGATATCAGTTTGATCAAATTTTCCCTGGGTGTCGCATTATTGATATCCATGAGTTTTTAGCTGAGAAGGGCGTTAAGCTTTCTGGTGTCACAGGTGTGAAGTACATGTATCACGATCCTTGCCACTCTCCAATGAAGTTACAAGACCCATTGAAGACAGTCAATGAGTTGATTCAACTTGAGGACGGCAAAGCGATTCAGAAGAATGATCGCTGTTGCGGTGAGTCTGGAACATTGGCTGTGACCCGTCCTGATATTTCTACTCAAGTGCGTTTCCGTAAACAAATTGAGATGGAAAAAGGCGCTGATGATTTACGCAAGGGTGATTTCACTGGCGAGGTTAAAGTGCTGACTAGCTGCCCATCCTGCCTACAAGGGCTTACACGCTTTGATGCTGATAGCGACACCACAGCCGATTACATCGTTGTGGAGATGGCTCAAAAGATACTTGGCAAGGATTGGATGCAAGACTATGTAACCAAAGCAAATCAAGGTGGTATTGAAAGGGTTCTCGTTTAATGATTCCTAGTAATGTTGTTGTACATCAGCAGTCTAAGGTCTTGGAGCTTTCTTATGAGAAGGGCGACACCTATCGTTTACCTTTTGAGCTATTAAGAGTGCTGTCTCCTTCTGCCGAAGTGCAAGGGCACGGTCCTGGACAAGAAACATTGCAAACTGGCAAGCGTGATGTTTTGATTGCCAATCTCGAGCCAGTGGGACATTACGCACTTAAGCCTAGTTTTTCTGATGGGCATGACTCTGGCTTGTATACCTGGGATTATTTATTGTTTCTATGTGAAAACCAGGAGCAATTATGGAAAGAGCATTTAGATAAATTGGCTGCTGCCGGTTTAGATCGTGATACACCGATGACTCAGTCAGGTGGTGCATCAGGCCATTCTTGTGGAAGTCACTAATGAGTAAAACGCACTTCGGTTATCAAAGCGTTGACGAAGCTGAAAAGGCTGGAAAGGTTGCCGAGGTGTTTCATTCGGTGGCCAGCAAATATGATGTGATGAATGACTTGATGTCTTTCGGCTTACATCGTGTTTGGAAAAAAGTGACGATTGCTAGAGCAAATATACGGCCCGGTCAAAAGATCTTGGATATTGCTGGGGGTACTGGTGATCTGGCTGCGGCTTTCGCAAAGGCTGCCGACTGGGGACGCAATCCTGATGCTCAAGTTTGGCTAAGCGACATCAATGCCTCCATGCTGGGAGTTGGACGCGATCGCTTGTTAGACCGCGGTATGGCTTTGCCTTGTGTTCAGTTCGATGCCGAAAAAATACCTTTCCCTAATAATCATTTTGATGTGGTTACTGTTGCATTTGGTTTGCGTAATATGACGCACAAAGATGTTGCTTTAGGTGAAATGCGTCGCGTGATTAAGCCGGGTGGCAGAGTCTTAGTCTTGGAATTTTCTAAGCCAGATGCTTTTTTGCAGCCGGTATATGACACTTACTCCTTTAAGGTTTTGCCTTGGTTAGGCGAGAAGATTGCACAGGATTCAGAAAGTTATCGTTATTTAGCGGAATCTATTCGAATGCATCCAGATGCACAAACCCTCAAGGAAATGATGTTGGGAGTAGGTTTTGATGAAGTAGAAACCCACAGGATGACTGGGGGTATCGTTGCCTTACATATTGGTATTAAATACTGATGGTTGTATAGTTTTTAAAGTCTTAAAAACTCAAGAAGTTCAGTAGTTAAAAGAAGGGGTAAAGAACAATGAATAAACATTTTTTTAAAGCGACGCTTTTAAGTCTTACTTTAATCTTTGCAACGGTAGGCCATGCTGATGCAGCACGCTTGGGTGGCGGCAAGAGCATTGGACGAGCTCCAAGCGCACCAATGCAAAAACAAGCTGCGCCTGTTCAGAAACCTACACAGCAAGCTCAGCCTGCGGCTCCAACCACGGCGCCACAAGCACCTGCACCTAGTCGTTTTGGCGGCATGGGCGGCATCTTAGGAGGACTAGCAGCTGGCCTCGGTATTGGTTATCTCCTCTCTCACTTTGGAATGGGTGAGGCTGCCTCATCATTAATCACTGGTTTACTCATTGCGATGTTGGCAGGCTTTGTCATTATGTTCATTATTCGCAAAATGTTGCCAGCACTGTCTGGTGCTGTTCAGAATTCCAACATACCTTCGCAAGGCATGCAACGTAGTAAGGTTGAGCCTCCAAGGCAGGAGCCTGCCTTTACTCCTGCCGCGAATGCATTCGGTGGTGTGAGTTCTGAGCCGGAGGTATTTCAGTCAACCTTGCCTCCGGGGTTTGATCAACAAACATTTTTGGAGAATGCAAAACAATATTTTGTGTCTTTGCAAAAAGCTTGGGATCAAGGTGATCTTGCAGCTTTACGTGAATTTACAACGCCTGATATGTTTGCCACGA
Source organism: Burkholderiaceae bacterium (assembly GCA_947380285.1). The sequence goes on from CANCQD010000016.1 coordinate 22,826, forward strand.
TTCAACAGGATTTATCTGGCCGTACTGATGGCAGCAATCAAACCGATGTTGTCACGATTAATGCTCAGCTCCTCGGTATTGAAACAGCCAATGGTCATTACTTCTGCAGTGTTCAGTTCAGCGGCATGATCCGTGAGCAACAAGGGGCTCCAGCTACTGACTTTTCTGAAGTCTGGAATTTAAGCAAGCCTGTGGAGGGTCCTGGCGGCTGGGTACTGGCGGGTATCTCCCAGTTGGTTTAAGCTTAAGGTACTTTCCGTCGGAAAACCCGCACTAGTGCGGGTTTTTTACACTCATGAACACACAATTTTCGACTACCCATACGATTGCCTCTGGCGCAGCTTGCCGGGGGCTGAATCATGTTTTAGGTAGTGAGCCTTGGGCATTGGCTAATTTGGCTCGCCATGCAAGCAAAACCATTTTGCTCCAACTACCCTTGGGTAATCTTTGTTTTGAGATAAAGCCCGATGGTTTTTTGGTTAACTTAAAAGAGATCGAAGCCCCCTCACTCACTTTGGAGGTTTCTACTAAGGCATTGAGTGACTTAGCCAGTGGCCCCGGTTCTTTGCGAGAGCAGGCATTTAAAGCCGTCAAAATTACTGGTGATGCAGACTTGGCCCAATTATTAGGTCGACTAGCGGGACAATTGCGCTGGGAGTACGAAGAAGATTTGGCTCGTATGGTAGGCGATGCGCCCGCAAATTTTGCCGTAAGACAGGGCAAAAAGTTCATGTCTGCTTCTCGCTCTGCGGCTAGAGATTTGCTAGACAATGTAGTGGAGTATGTCAGCGAAGAAAAGAAAGTGCTTTTAAATAAACGGGAATTTATGGTTCGTAAATCCGAGTTAAGTGAATTGCGTGAATCAGTAGATCGTATGGAAAAACGTATTCATTTTTTAGAGCAAAAGGCTAAATAAACCGTGCGTCGAATTGCTCGTCTCTTTTTCATATTCTTTACTGCATGGCGTTATGGTTTATTGCCGCTTCTGCGCGACCTTTTAAAGCCAGGGCTTCGTCGTGGTTTTTTAACGATATTGTGCTGGGCTTCTCCTGGTCGTCATTTACCTAGAGGCGAACGCATTCGATTAACCCTAGAAGCACTAGGCCCTATTTTTGTTAAGTTCGGTCAGGTGCTGTCTACCCGTCGTGATTTATTGCCTGAAGATATTGCAAATGAATTGGCTAAGCTACAAGACCAGGTGCCGCCATTTTCAAACGAAGAATCTCGTCGCTTAATTGAAAAGGACTTAGGGCAACCGATCGAGGAAGTCTTTATTAGCTTTGACGCAACACCTGTTGCCAGCGCTTCAGTCGCGCAGGTGCACTTTGGTATCTTGCGTGGGACAGAAAAGCGCCCTGAGTGGGAGGGTCGCGCCGTAGCTATTAAAGTCTTACGTCCAGGCATCCTCCCAGTAATTGATGGTGATATAGCGCTAATGTATGACTTAGCTAAAGTCATAGAAAAGATTTCTGAGGATGGTCGTCGATTAAAGCCGCGAGAGAATGTGGCAGAGTTTGATAGACACCTGCATGATGAGTTAGATCTGATGCGCGAAGCGGCTAATGGAAGCCAGCTGCGCAGACAATTTGCTGATTCTCAAAAGTTAATGATTCCAGAGATGTATTGGGATTTGTGTCACACCAATGTGATTGTCATGGAAAGAATGTATGGCATCTCGATTGGTAAAACTGCAGCATTACGAGATGCTGGCGTTGACTTTAAAAAGCTAGCTTCTGATGGTGTAGAAATATTTTTTACCCAAGTGTTTGAGTATGGATTCTTCCATGCAGATATGCATCCTGGAAATATCATGATTAGCTTGGAGCCAGAAACATTTGGCCGTTTCATTTCGCTAGATTTCGGAATTGTTGGTGCTTTAAGTGAGTCGGATAAAAATTATTTAGCTTTGAACTTCTTGGCATTCTTTAATCGCGATTACCGTCGCGTTGCAGAATTGCATATAGAGTCAGGCTGGGTCCCGGCTAATACCCGTGTTGAAGAATTAGAGGGCGCGGTACGTTCAGTTTGCGAGCCTTATTTTGATCGCCCTCTGAAGGAGATCTCCCTAGGTATCGTACTGATGCGCTTATTCCAAACATCACGTCGTTTTAAGGTAGAAATTCAGCCGCAACTCACTTTATTGCAAAAAACCCTCCTGAATGTCGAGGGACTGGCCCGTCAGTTAGATCCTGACCTAGACCTTTGGAAAACGGCCAAACCGATTTTAGAAAAATGGGTCAGTAAGCAGTTGGGTTGGCGCGGACTAATTGATGGTCTACAGGAAGAGGCGCCGACTTGGGCCAAAATTCTGCCAAGATTGCCACGCTTCATTGCGGATAGTCTGACCCAAGGAAAGCATCAAATAAAAGACCAAACCAGCGAATTAGAGGCCTTAAAAGCCCTTTTACTCCAGGAAAGGCGTACAGATCGCCTATTAGTGGGCGCCTTGCTGTTTGCTGGCGGGTTTTTGGCTGGAATTTTAATCATCAAGCTAGGCATTTATTAGTCTCTCGCTCATTTGTTGCTAAACCGCTAAAATAGCTGGTTAGGCAGAACACATGAAAAAATACTTTATCGCAGGCATCCTCGTTTGGGCACCATTGTCGATCACCATTTGGGTGATTGCTTGGGGTTTGGGTCTGCTCGACGGTGTTTTTGGGTCAGTGATGCACGCCATTATTGTGGTTCTCCCTGAAGATGCCTCTAGAGATTTGCAACATTTCCGCGATCTCCCGGGTGTTGGAATATTGATTGTGATTGTGGTCATCCTTCTCACTGGATTGACTGCTATTAACTTCGCCGGACAGTGGTGGTTAAAAGTCTGGGATAAATTTGTTAACCGCATACCGATTGTTCGTTCAATTTATTCCAGCGTCCAACAAGTTTCATCCACTTTATTTTCTGGGAGTGGACAAGCTTTTAGCAAAGCTTTGCTGATTCGCTATCCCCATGCTGACTCTTGGGTAATCGCCTTTCAAACTGGCATCCCCGCAAAAGAAGTGACTGCTAAATTGGGTGAGGATTACGTCAACGTATTTCTCCCTACTACCCCAAATCCAACCTCTGGTTTTTTCATGATCGTGCCGCGTGCACAAACGATTGAATTAGAGATGAGTGTGGAAGAGGCTCTGAAACATATTGTTTCAATGGGTTCTGTTCCTCCTAATAGTTCTAGTGGTTTAACTGCATCCCAGTTGCCACACCATTTTTGATTTATAGGAAATTGTTATGTCGATGCGAAGCCATACCTGCGGCCAGGTAACTGATTCACTAATTGGTCAAGAAGTCACACTCTCTGGATGGGTTAATCGCCGCCGTGACCACGGAGGCGTTATCTTTATTGACTTGCGTGACCGCGAAGGTTTTGTGCAAGTTGTTTGCGATCCTGATCGTCCCGAAATGTTTGCTCTTGCTGAGCAAGTTCGTAGCGAGTTTTGTATTCAGATTAAAGGTCTTGTTCGTGCCCGCCCTGCTGGGACTGAGAACGCCGATTTAGTCAGTGGAAAGGTAGAGATTCTTTGCCATAGTTTAGTGATTCTGAATGCTTCAGTAACTCCACCATTTCAAATCGATGATGAGAATTTGTCTGAGACAACTAGGCTTACGCATCGAGTATTAGATTTGCGTCGTCCACAAATGCAAAAGAATTTGCGTTTGCGTTACAACGTAGCAATGGAGTGCCGTCGTTATTTGGACGATGCAGGCTTTATTGATATTGAAACACCTATGTTGACAAAGAGCACTCCAGAAGGTGCACGCGATTACTTGGTCCCGTCCCGTGTGCATGATGGCCAGTTCTTTGCATTGCCACAATCTCCCCAATTATTTAAGCAATTGTTAATGGTTGCCGGCTTTGATCGTTACTACCAAATTACCAAATGTTTCCGCGATGAAGATTTGCGCGCAGATCGTCAGCCTGAATTTACACAGATTGACTGTGAAACAGCTTTCTTAAGTGAATTAGAAATCCGTGATTTGTTTGAAAACATGATTCGTCATATTTTCAAGAAGACTATGAATGTTGAACTTCCTAATCCATTCCCAACCATGCCGTATTCAGAAGGTATGGCGCGTTTTGGCTCTGATAAGCCAGATTTGCGTGTGAACTTTGAATTCACCGAATTAACGGATTTGATGAAAGACGTTGATTTCAAAGTGTTTGCTGGCGCTGCAAACCAAGTTGGCGGACGTGTTGTTGGCTTGTGTGTTCCCGGTGGTGCTGGAATCAGTCGTAGCGAAATCGATGACTACACTCAATTTGTGAGCATCTATGGCGCTAAAGGCTTGGCTTGGATTAAGGTGAATTCCGTTGCGGAAGGTCGTAATGGCTTGCAGTCACCAATTGTGAAGAATTTACATGATGCAGCTATTGAAGGCATCTTGAAGCGCACTGGTGCAAAAGATGGCGATATTATTTTCTTCGGCGCTGATAAAGAAAAAGTCGTAAACGATGCGATTGGTAATTTACGTCTACGCATTGGTCAATCCGCTTGGGGTAAAGAGCATGGCCTCTTTACTGAAGGCTGGAAGCCATTGTGGGTCGTCGATTTCCCAATGTTTGACTATGATGAAGGCGAAGCACGTTGGGTTGCTTGCCATCATCCGTTTACCAGCCCCAAAGATGAGCACATGAAGTATCTTGAGTCTGATCCAGGCAAGTGCTTGGCTAAAGCGTATGACATGGTGTTGAACGGTAGTGAAATTGGTGGCGGCTCAGTACGTATTCACCAAGAAGCGGTTCAAAGCCAAGTATTCCGTGCTTTGAAGATTAATGCAGAAGAGGCACAAGCAAAATTTGGTTTCTTGTTGGATGCTCTTCAATATGGCGCACCTCCACATGGCGGTATTGCCTTTGGACTTGATCGCATTGTGACTATGATGACTGGTGCTGAGTCGATTCGTGATGTGATCGCATTCCCTAAAACACAACGTGCGCAATGTTTGTTAACGCAGGCTCCTAGCCCGGTTGATGAGCGTCAGTTGCGTGAGTTGCATATCCGTTTGCGTCAAGCAACGCCTACCGCTTAAAACTATTTAAGTAATATTTTTTTAGGGTCATCTTGAAAATCCCTATTTCGGTTTTGGTTGTTATCTACAAATCGAATAGGGACGTTTTGTTAATTGAGCGCGCTGATCGTGCGGGCTTTTGGCAATCGGTGACTGGTAGTCTTGATACTCTCGATGAGGATCTGGCTTTTACGGCCGCCCGCGAGGTTTTTGAGGAAACGGGTATTGCCGTTGATCACTTACCAAAAGATGCATTGCAGAACATGCACCACCAGATCGAATATGAAATCTATCCAGAGTGGCGTTTTCGTTATGCCACAGGTGTCACTAGAAATACTGAACATTGGTTTGCACTGCAAGTGCCTGATGACGCACAAGTTAAGCTGTCACCAAGAGAGCACATAGCTTACGAGTGGTTACCGTTTGTAGAGGCCGCTAAAAAATGTTTCTCTCCTAGTAATGGAGAAGCTATTCTCAAAGTATTCTCAGAGAAGAAGGAATAAGATAGAGCGATGAGACATTCATCGGGACATCATCACGGTAGCGCAGATTCCAAGCCTTCACAGGGAAGTGATTGGAAGGTCATTCGCGATTTAATTCCCTATCTACTGGAATATAAATTTAGAGTTGCGATTGCTCTAGCTTGCTTGGTTGCTGCTAAGGTTACCAATCTAGGCATCCCTATTTTGCTGAAGCGTTTAATTGATGATTTAAACATCAAGCCAGACTCTCCACAAGTTTTGCTTGTAGTTCCAGTAGCGCTTATTCTGGCGTATGGGCTCCTCCGAATGGCTGCTTCCTTGTTTGCTGAATTACGCGAGTTTCTCTTTGCTAGAGTGACCCAAAATGCTGTTCGTAAAGTGGCTCTTCAAGTCTTTGAACATTTACATGCCTTAGCACTGAGCTTTCATTTAGCTCGTCAAACCGGAGGTGTTAGTCGGGATATTGAGCGTGGCACTCGTGGCATTCAATCACTGATTTCTTATTCGCTATACAGCATCCTACCAACGCTTGTTGAGTTCATTTTGGTATTGGGCTATTTAGCTTACTCATATGATGTTTGGTTTGCAGCAATTACCTTATGTGCCTTAGTTTTCTATATTGTATTTACTGTGGTGGTAACAGAGTGGCGCACCCATTTTCGCAAGACCATGAATGAAATGGATTCAAGGGCGAATCAGAAAGCAATTGATTCTTTATTAAATTTTGAGACTGTGAAGTATTTTGGTAATGAGGCCTTTGAAGCTAGTCGTTACGATAAAAACTTAGTACGCTATCAGGCCGCAGCTATCAAGTCGCAAAAATCTTTAGCTGTTCTCAATTTTGGACAGCAAACAATTATCGCCATTGGCTTGGTCTTAATTTTATGGCGCGCTACGCTTGGTGTAGTAGATGGCACCATGACTCTTGGTGACCTTGTACTGGTTAATACTTTAATGATCCAGTTGTATATTCCACTCAATTTTTTGGGTGTGATATATCGCGAGATCAAGCAGTCTCTAACGGACATGGAGCGCATGTTCTCTTTACTTAATACCGATAAAGAAATTGCAGACTCACCTAATGCTAAGCCGCTACATATTGAAAACTATAGCCATGGCCCTGATGTTCGTTTTGAGCATGTATCGTTTCACTATGAAGCTAAGCGTGAAATTCTTCATGATGTGAGTTTTGCTATTCCAGCAGGAACGATTACTGCTGTGGTTGGACAAAGTGGAGCGGGTAAGAGCACTTTGGCAAGATTATTATTTCGTTTTTACGATGTTCAATCAGGCAAGATTCTGATTGATGGACAAAATATTCAAGATGTTACGCAGGCCAGTTTACGCAAGGCAATTGGGATCGTGCCGCAAGATACAGTTTTATTTAATGACACGATTGGCTACAACATTGCCTATGGAGATCCCTCTGCGAGCATTGAAGATGTCCATGAGGCGGCTAGAGCTGCCCAAATCGATGGCTTTATTAAGCGCTTGCCTGATGGCTATGAGACGCAGGTGGGTGAGAGAGGTTTAAAGCTTTCCGGGGGCGAGAAACAGCGCGTGGCGATTGCTAGAACACTCCTTAAGAAACCTGCCATGCTTATTTTTGATGAAGCTACTTCGGCCCTAGACTCCAAAACAGAGCGCGCTTTCCAGGAAGAGCTTCTGAGTTTGGCTAAAAACCGGACAACCCTCATCATTGCCCATCGCCTTTCAACCATCATTCATGCGGATCAAATTTTGGTCATGGACCACGGGCAGATTGTGGAGCGAGGAACCCATGTGGACCTTCTTACGCTTCAGGGCAAGTATGCTGAAATGTGGAAAATGCAAGAACGTGCCACTCTTGATTAGAATAGCTTTATGACTCAAAGCACTACCTCACCCACTATTCTAGAAAGCAAGGAAGCTGTTCTTAAAAACGCTTTTGCAGCTGCAGTTGCCGTTGCTGATCCACAAGTCATTGTCCCGCAATATTTGGCCAAGATATTTCCAGTTGGGCAAGAGCCAATAGGTAGGTGTTTAGTAGTGGGTGCTGGTAAAGCTAGTGCTTCTATGGCTAGCGCATTAGAGGCTTATGCAAAAGTACATTGGCCACAAGTGATGCTAGAGGGTATTGTGCTTACTCGTTATGGTCATCATTCACCAACTTCTCATATCAAAATCATTGAGGCAGGGCATCCAGTGCCGGATCAGGCCGGCATGGATGGGGCAAAAGAAGTTCTAGCATTGACTAATCGACTGAATCAGGGTGATGTATTAATTGCATTGGTATCCGGTGGAGGCTCCAGTCTTCTTACCTTGCCGCAAGAAGGCATATCGATTGATGACATGCGCAAAACTACCGAAGCTCTCTTACGAAGTGGTGCACCTATCGAAGAAATGAATGTGGTACGTAAGCATTTGTCTGCAATCTTAGGTGGTAACTTAGCTAGAGTAGCAATTGCGCGTGGTGCACGAGTAGAGGCCTTATTAATTTCTGATGTAACAGGAGATTTGCCTGCGGATATTGCTAGCGGCCCATGTGCTGCCGACTATTCGACCTATTTAGATGCGCTCAATATTTTGGAAAAATATGATTTAGGTGAGTCTTCTGTTCCAAAGTCAGCACTTGATCATCTTAAGCAAGGTTTAGCGGGAGAAAAACCAGAGACCTTAAAAGATGCCGATTTAGTAGATGCTCAAGTAAGTAACCATGTCATCGCAACCGCCTATAAAAGCTTAGAGGCCGCTGCTGAGTATGTTCACGCTCATGGCTATGAGCCAATCATTTTGGGGGACACAATTACTGGTGAGGCTCGAGAGGTTGGTATTGAACAGGCTGGTTTAGTCCGTGACTATGTCGCAAGAGGAATCGCTAAACCACTTGCCTTAATCTCCGGTGGCGAATGTACCGTGACCATTCCAGCGGGCGTTAAAGGACGTGGTGGCCGCTGTAGCGAATATCTGCTCTCGCTTTTTGCCGCCTCCAAAGACTTTCCTACATTAGCTGCTTTGGCTGCTGATACCGATGGCATCGACGGCAGCGAAAAGAATGCTGGAGCCTGGTTTGATGGCGCTGTGCGTCAATCTGGTCAGATCGCAGGTCTTTCCCCAGAGAAATTCTTATCAGCGCATGATTGCTATGGCTTCTTTGCGCAATTAGGTGCTTTAGTGGAAACTGGCCCTACACTGACTAATGTGAATGATTTCCGGATCATTCTGCTAGAAAAATAATATGTCCAATAGCTCTACTCAAATTCAACTGACTCAGCCAGATGATTGGCATTTACATATTCGCGATGGTGATGTAATGAAGGATGTTTTGGCAGATACTGCACGTCAATTTGCACGTGCCATCATCATGCCGAATCTCAAGCCACCAATTACTACTGTGGATTTGGCTAAGGCCTATCAAGATCGTATTCAGGCTAACCTCAATGCCTTGGGCGTTAACAGTTTTACGCCTTTGATGACTTTATATCTGACTGACAATACTTCAGCGGATGAGGTTCGTAAGGCTATGGTTGCAGGAATAGTTGGCTTCAAGCTTTATCCCGCCGGAGCAACAACCAATAGCGATGCTGGGGTTAGTGATCTCAAGCACTGTCATGCAGCATTGGAGGCAATGCAAGCTGTTGGTATGCCACTCTTAGTTCATGGTGAAGTTACGAGCTCTGAAATCGATATCTTTGATCGCGAAGCGGTATTTATCGATACAGTTTTAGAGCCTCTGCGTAAAAAATTCCCTGATCTCAAAATCGTGTTTGAGCACATCACCACAAAACAAGCGGCTCACTATGTACGAGATGCAATAACGGGCGGAAAAAATACTATTGCGGCAACCATTACTCCACAGCATTTGCTTATGAATCGCAATGCTATTTTTACTGGCGGTATTCGTCCACACAACTACTGTTTGCCAGTACTCAAGCGTGAAGAGCATCGCGTTGCCCTTTTAGAGGCTGCTACTAGTGGTAACTCTCGCTTCTTTTTGGGTACTGATAGTGCGCCTCATGCAAAGGGTGCTAAGGAGGCAGCTTGTGGTTGTGCGGGTTGCTACAGCGCATTTAATGCATTGGGTTTGTATGCCGAAGCATTTGAGAGTGTGGGTAAGTTGGATCAGTTAGAAGGCTTCGCCAGTTTCTTTGGCCCAGACTTTTATTCATTGCCACGTAATAGCAAAAAAATTACTTTAGTAAAGCAAGCGCAAAACATTCCATCTGAATTGCCGTTGGGTGATGCCACTATCGTTCCGCTGCGCGCTGGCGAAACAATTGCTTGGTCGCTGGTTTAATAAACTCAACTTTATTAGTTTCTTAGCCAAATTGGCCTGACTGCGTTAGACTGCAGGCGCAGAGTCAATTGGGCAATCGCCGCCTCTTTATTGAGGGGGAGGAAAGTCCGGACTCCATAGGGAAGGGTGATGGCTAACGGCCATCCACGGCGACGTGAGGAATAGGGCCACAGAGACGAGCGTA